>JBDKTK010000407.1:0-3345 GCA_039680225.1 Syntrophaceae bacterium | reverse complement strand
TTTATGTTCAGGAAAGACAATGACCAAGCAAAACACAGATGAACTGCGGGAGACTTCCCGCCGGATGAGGATAGAAATCCTCAGGATGCTCAACCGGTCGGCTTCCGGGCACACCGGGGGCTCGCTTTCGGCGGCGGACATCATGGCCGCCCTGTACTTCCGGGTCATGAACCATGACCCACGCAACCCTTCATGGCCGGCAAGGGACCGTTTTGTCCTTTCCAAGGGGCACGGCGCCCCGGCCCTTTACACGGCGCTGGCCTTTTCCGGCTACTTTGATAAATCGGAGCTCGCAACGCTGCGCCAGGTCGGAAGCCGGCTGCAGGGCCATCCCGACATGCGCAAGACGCGCGGGGCCGACGCTTCGTCCGGCTCGCTGGGCCAGGGGCTATCGATAGCAAACGGCATTGCATTGGGGTTGCGCCTCGACGGCAACAACGCCAATGTATACGTGATGCTCGGCGACGGCGAACTGCAGGAAGGCCAGGTATGGGAAGCGGCGATGTCGGCCGCGCATTACCGGCTGGGAAAGATAATCGCCATTGTCGACAAGAACGGCCTGCAGATAGACGGCGAGGTGAAGAAAGTAATGGGCGTGGAGCCGGTGGACGCAAAATGGCGGGCCTTCGGCTGGGATGTCGCGGAAATCGACGGCCACGATTTTTCCGAAATCGTGCCGGCGCTGGAATCGCCCCGGGGCAAAGGGTTCAATGACAAACCTACGGTGATCATAGCCCGGACAATTAAAGGCAAGGGAGTCTCATTCTTTGAGAACCAGGCCCGCTATCATGGAGTCGCCCCCAGCAATGACGAGCTGCAAAGGGCATTGAAGGAGTTGGGGGGATAGATATGGGAACCGCGGAAATACTGGAAATCAAGAGTGAAAAGGCCCGGATGCTGGGAACGAGGGACGTCTACGGCGAGATGCTCGTGGAACTCGGCCGCGCCAGGAAGGATATCGTTGTCCTTGAAGCCGATCTTTCCGGCTCCACCATGACAAAATTCTTTGCGAAGGAATTCCCGGAGCGGTTCTTCAACATGGGCATCGCCGAACAGGACATGATCGGCACCGCCGCAGGGCTCGCCCTGGCGGGCAAGATCCCCTTTGCCAGCAGCTTCGCAATATTCGCATCGGGCCGCGCCTGGGAGCAGGTGCGCCAGGCAATCGCCTACCCGGCGCTCAACGTCAAGATTGTCGCAAGCCACGGCGGGATCTGCGTCGGCGAAGACGGCGCCTCCCACCAGATGCTCGAGGATTTCGCGCTGATGCGGGTAATCCCGAACATGCGTGTGATTGTTCCGGCCGACGGCGTGGAAATGCGGGAGATCATGCATGCTGCCGTCAATACGGAAGGGCCTTTTTACATAAGGACGTCCCGGATGAAATTCCCGGTCATCTACCCTGAAGGCGCGGACTTCCGCATCGGGAAAGGCAGCGTCCTGCGCAAGGGCTCCGATGTGAGCATAATAGCCGTGGGCCTCATGGTATCGGAATCCCTCAAGGCGGCGGAAGCCCTGGCTAAAAAAGGCATTTCCGCGACGGTAGTCAATATGTCCACCCTCAAGCCGATCGACGCGGAGCTTATTGCCGAATGCGCCCGGCAGACCGGGGCCATTGTGACAGCGGAAGAGCATTCGGTAATCGGCGGACTGGGAAGCGCCGTGTGCGATGTAACGGCAAGCCGCAGCCCCGTGCCGGTCAGGACCGTAGGGATAAACGACAGCTTCGGCATGTCGGGCAAATCGGAGGAACTCCTGGCCTGCTACGGCCTGCAGGCGCCGGATATCGCCAAGGCAGTCGAGGAAGTCCTCGGAAGAAAATAAATCCTCCCTGCCGGAAGATTTTTCTGGGGCTTGATTATGGAAAACCTGGCGGTGGCGGCAATCAGCCTCACAATCGCCGTTTCGGTCTTTCTGAAAAGGAAGAGGCCCGCTGCCCTGTCGTCCTTTGCCGTCCTGTGCTGCGCAGTTTTCTGGTATAAGGGCGCGGGCTTTGTAAATCTGGTCTTCCCCTCCAATTTCTGGGACATTCTCGCCACCATAGGGCTGTTTTTTATCAGCCCCGCCCTGGCGTATTTCACCGCAGACGTTCTGCCCAGGCAAGGGCTGGTCACTCGCAAGATATTTTACGCTGTTTCGGCAGCCGCAGCTGCGGCTGCGCTGCTTTTCTTCCTGCCGGGCAGGAATGAAATCATCGGGAAACTGCCCGTTTATTTTTTTGCCGCCAGCGCCCTTTTATGCGGCCTGGCCCTCCTGGTGAATATTGCGAAATCTTCCGGCGTCGAGCGCTGGAGGATGATCTATGTGGCGATTGCCTGCGCCGGGGCGCTGCTGTTGAGCTCCCCCGAGATATTGAAGGCCTGGGGTTTCGCTGTCCCTCCCCTGTCCGATATCGCGATAGCAGTCCTGATTTATTTAGTGCTGATAATCCTGGTCAACCGGGACCTTCCGGAGCTTTACCTGATCATGGCCCGGGCGCTGGTCGTCTTTCTGCTCACCATCTTCGGGACGGCGACTATTTTCATCATTATGGGACTGTTCGGGCAAGGTGTGTCTGCGCCCTTCACGACGGTGCTGATGGCCTCCTTTCTGATCGTGATTTTTGTCGATCCCCTGAAAATCATTTTGAAGAAAATATTGACCCGGATTTTCTCGGGCGAGGGTAAAGACCTGCTCCGGTCCCTGTATTCGTTCGACGGGGAAGCCGAAAAAGAGAAAACGGTGCTTCTCGAGGAAATGGGGACGGTGCTGGCGCACGAGATCCGCAACCCGCTCGGTTCGATCAAGGGGGCGGCCCAGTTCCTGCGCACCGATTGCGGAGATGCGGAAAAGAGAAAACTCTTTGATATCATAATAGAAGAAACCGACCGGCTCAACGAGGTGGTTTCCCATTTCCTGAGCTTTGCCCGGCCGTTTGCGATTTCTCTTTCCGAGGAGCAAATCAATGATGTTGTCGAAAAGGCCATTTCATTAATAGGAATGAACAGCGATTCCGGGAAGATAATAATTGAAAAAGACCTGCATCCCGGCCTTGCCCCCGCGCTGATCGACCGGGAGCAGATAATCCAGGTGATCCTCAACATCGCCCTGAACGGGATTGAAGCGATGCCGGACGGGGGCAAACTCATCTTCCGGACTTTCCGGATCGAGTCGGACGGCAGGGAATCCGTCGGGATATCAATCCGCGACACCGGCCAGGGCATGGACAAGGAGCAGATCGGGAACATCTTCAAGCCCTTTTATACGACGAAGAAGAGGGGCATAGGGCTGGGCCTGGCCATCTGCAACCGCATCATCAAAAACCATCAGGGGCGGATCAGGGTCAAGTCCATCCCCGGCCGGGGC
>JBDKTK010000406.1:0-10448 GCA_039680225.1 Syntrophaceae bacterium | reverse complement strand
ATCTACACCGTCCTCGTTGAAGGCGGGGATTTCGATGAGCCCATAGCGGACGCGGCCCGTTCCATCCTGGACGGGCACATATGCCTGAGCAGGGACCTTGCCGCGAAAAACCATTATCCCGCGGTGGATGTGCTCAACAGCATCAGCCGCGTGATGATCGACATAGTGGATGCGGAGCAGAAAAAGACGGCCAACCGGATCATCAACGCGACGGCTGTTTACCGCAAGGCCGAAGACCTCATTAATATAGGGGCATATGTTGCAGGCAGCAACCCCGAGATAGATTTCTCCATCAAAATGATGGACAGGATTAACAATTTTTTGAAACAGGACATCGAAGAGAAGGCGGGGTTCGAAGAAAGCCGCAAGGCAATGGCTGCCCTCTTCAGTGCTAATTAGTCAGGCCAGGCCAGGGGATAAGCAATGTTCAGATTTAAACTGCAGCCGCTGCTGGATTACCGCAGGATCCTGGAAGAGAATGCGCAACAGGATTTTGCGCTCAAGCTGCGCGAGCTGGAAATTGAAAAGCAGCTGCTCGCATCAATTGCCGGGCAGAGGTCTGTTCTCGCCCGGCGTTTTATGGACTTGTCGAGCGGGAAAGCCGAAATGAAAGCGGAAGACTTTGCGACCCTGACCTCCCGGCTGGAACTTCTCAGGATCAGGCAGCGCGAGCAGGAAAAGGCCGTAATGGCGAAGGATGCGGAAAAGGAGAGCAGCAGGCTTGCCATGCTGGAAGCCGTGAGGAACAAGCGCATCATGGAATTGCTCAGGGACAGGCATTTCGGCCACTATAAACAGGAAGCCAAACGCAGAGAGGCCCGGCAGCTCGATGAGTTCGGGATCAGGAATTACAACCGGAGGGAAGCCTTATGAGAAAGCTGATCGCCGTTTGCGGCGTCCTGGTCCTCGCCATTTTCCTTTCAAAGATCTTTGTCGTTGCGGGATTTTTCAGCAAGGTCAACGCCTCCGGCGATATGTCGATCATCAACAGGGCGCTGGCGGACCCGACCCTCAACACCCGGCTGCCGGTAAGGGACATCCTGGACGATGCCCTGCTCAATGAACGGAAACTCATGGACCAGCTTCAGGAAAAGCAGAGGCAGCTTGAGGTCCGGGAGAACCTGCTCCGGTCGGAGGAGGCCAGGCTTGATGCGCTGAAAAAAGAGATAGTGGCTAAAATAGAGAGCCTCAAATCCATGGAAGACAAGCTCAGCGCCCCTCTTGCTTCCGAGGACAAGAAATTCCGGGAACTGGCGAAAGTCTATGAAACGGCGCCTCCCGCCCAGGTCGGCTCCATCCTGGAAAAAATGGACAGGAAGACGGCGGCGGCAATCATCATGAACATGAACAATAAAAAGGCAGGCGCGGTCTGGGGCCATATAAGCCCCGCCAGGGCCGTGGAGATCGCCCGGGAAATAGCCGGTCCCGAAGGACAACCGGAGAGCGGACCTCCGCAAAAGCACGGCAAAAAGTGAAACTTGTTTTCCGCAGGCGTCCCGCCTGCGGAAATTTTTTCCCCTCCCGAATCACCCCTTCAATTTCTGGCCCTGATTTAAGTATCCGGAAAAATTGAGAAAAATTGAGTATGGGTTTTTATGGCATGCCCGTTGCTCTTTATCACCTCAAATTTCTCAATTTTTGGAAAGGAACAGCCGGTGGCGGACACAACGATATCCGGGCAAATCAGCTCGAAACCTTTGCAGGCAAGCACAAGCTGCCAAAGCAAAACGGCGCAGAAGGCGAATACCGTCTTTGATATCCTGCTGGCCCTCTTCCAATCCGGCGGGCTCTCCGGGAAAATTCTTCCCGGCGTGAACGTCGAATTCGAGATTGCGGACGGCGCTTCCCTTACGGCCGGCGCGAACGGGCAAGGCAAAAAGACTCTCAAGACGGCCGGATTGGAACCTGTTCAAAACAAAAAACAGGGAGGCAAGGCTCAAGGCGCCGACCCGGACCTCTCCGGCATTACAGGAATCCCGGCCGCGGCGGAGAAAGCGGGGACTGTGAACCTGATCGCCTCGCTCAATTCCGGAGGGAAGGCGTCAGTTGGCAACGTCCCGGCAAATGCAGTGAAGGCGGACTCTCCCGCGGTGATAAAGGCAATGTCCCGGCAGGACGCCGGGATGTCTTCCGCCGGCAGGAAAGCGGAGAAGGGCAATGCCGATGCGACGGCCGGGGCAAATAAAACTGATGGGATTGATTTAAAAACCGTTGCCGCCGCCCAGGACGGGAAAAATTTCCGGACAGACCTTGCCGATGCGGCGGGACAAAAAAACGGAATCTCCGCAGCCCTCCCGGAACAGGCTAAATCCGGCCGCGATGCCGCCGGGGACCGGAACAAGACCGGACCTAAGGCCCCCGATGCCGAAAACGCTTCAAGCTTGAAGGGCGCAATCCAGGATTCTGCCGTCAAAGGCGCCGAATCGGCGGCGCTCCACAAGAATAGTGCGGCCGGCCCGGGCGCGGAAGATTTCAGGGCCAGATTAAAGGAAAGCGCGGGCGAAAGGACGGCCGCGCGCCCGGCTGATACAACCGCCGCCAATTCCGAAGCCGCGAAGGCCGCAGCCAGGGACGACAGCAGAATCTCCGGGACCCGGGCCGAAAATGCGGAAAGCGGGGCAGCCGGGCGCTTCAACAGTCCCGCCGAGACCGGAAAAGGGACCGAAGCCAGGGCCGACAGGGAAGCTGCGGCCGCCCCCAGGGGCGAAGCGGTCAAACCCGGACAGGCGCTTTCCGGCGGAATCGGCATCCAGGCCGCGTCCGGTTTTACTGCGGTTTCAGGAGAAAATACATCCGGTGAAGCTTTCAACCAGTCGGTCGTCGGGCAGGTGTCGGGCGGCACGGTCGATCTGTACCGCAACGGCGGCGGAAGGGTGAGGCTTTCCCTTAACCCGCCCGAACTGGGAAGCGTTGACATGGACCTGATAGTCGACCGCAACGGGATGAAACTCGTTCTCTTCTCGGAGTCCGGCGAGGTGCGAAACGTCCTGCAGGCCAACATGGACCAGCTCCGGAACTCGCTGCATGACCAGGGAATGAATAGGTTCGACATCCTCGTCCAGGACCGCCCGGCTTCGGACAGCGGCGGATGGCACGCGGGCAATTCCGGCAGGGAATCGATGCCTGGCGGGAGCAGCGGTGACGGAGGGCAGTTCAGCCCAAATAAAGGCGAGAACGGCGCGCCTGCCCGGCCGACGGATAACGGGGCGGCGGCTCCAGCGGCAGGCCGCGAAAACAGCAACGGCGAACTGAGCGTGTTTGCCTGAACACGATGAAAAACAGAGAGGAAGAGAAATGAGCACAGTGGGATCGGTAACATCAGCGGCCGCCACGGCAGCAGCAACAAAAGAAACGGAGATCGGGAAGGACGTGTTCCTGAAAATGCTGGTTGCCCAGCTCAAGAACCAGAACCCTCTGAGCCCCCTGGACGGCACGGACTTCGCGGCCCAGCTCGCGCAATTCTCCAGTCTCGAGCAGCTTACCAACATGAGCACCCAGATGGAGAACCTCGCGGCCAGCATCGGCTCCATGGTGAACAGCCAGCTCGTCACCATGATCGGCAGCGAGGTCACAGCCAACGGAGACACGATAACGGCCGACGGCACTGCGAAGACGCTGATCTACTCCCTGCCCAGCGACATCAAGAGCGGAGAGGTGGACATTTACGACAGCAGCAGCAGGCTGGTCGCTCAGTTGCCCATCGGCTCCGCCAATGCGGGGATCAATACGACGGTGTGGAACGGCAGCGGCACGGGCACTTATACGTTCGCCGTATCGGGGACGGACCTGCAGGGCAATAGCGTGAGCGGGACAACAATGATCACGGGCAAAGTCACTGGCGTGAATTTCCAGGACGGGTCGTCATACCTTGTCGTCAACGGGCAGAGCATCGCCTTCGGGGATGTAGTATCGGTAAACAAGCAGTAATGAAATATAGTTCCAGAAACAGCCAAGGAGGGTGAGAAAATGGGAAACTCGTTATGGACGGGCATTTCAGGATTGACCGCCAGTTCCAGTCAATTAGACGTCATCAGCAACAACATAGCCAACGTAAACACGATCGGCTACAAGTCGAGCAAGATCTTTTTCGCCGACGTTTTGAGCCAGAGCGTCTCGGGCGGCTCGTCGGGCACGATGCAGATCGGGCGCGGCGTTTCGGTTTCCCAGATACTCACTCAGTTCGGTTCCGGGTCGTTCGAGACGACGAGCAGCGGGACGGATGTTGCCATCGACGGCGACGGTTTCTTCATGGTCAACGACAGGGACGGCGCCACTTACTATACAAGGGCGGGGGCGTTCACGATCAGTAGCGAGGGGTACCTGATCGATACGAACGGTTACAAAGTGCAGGGGTACAATCTCCTGAACGGGGGCACCTCGGTCGTCGGCGATATCGCCCTGCAAAATGTCCAGTCCAGCCCCAGCGCGTCGACGAACTTTTCCACCGGCGTCAACCTGGATGCCGAAGCGGCGGCCGGGTCCGCATTCAACTCTGCGCAGACCGTCTACGATTCGCTGGGCGGCGAACATACTCTGAACATTGCCTTCAACAAGACCGAGGACAACGGCTACTGGAATGTCGTCGCAACTCTCGACGGCGAGACCGCAACAACGCAGAGCGCCACCGGGCTCCAGTTCGATTCCAACGGCGCCCTGGCAAATACCTATACATCGGCGCCGAGCAGGACGGTAACCCACCTGGGCGGGACCGGCTCGCTTTCGGACATCTCGATCGACCAGCCTCTGCAGCTTGCCGCTACACCCAGCGCCGTGACCCTCACTTATAACGGGGCGGCCTGGGCCGTTACTGCCAACGGCGGACTGGCGGCCATGACGGTCAGCGGCGACGGCACGACATGCAACATTAATGTTAACGGCGCCAGCGGCAACGATATGACTCTGACGGGCATCTGGACGACGGGGCAGACCGTAACCTTCGAGATCGGCGCCGCCCCGACCGTCAACACGGTCAGTGCCGATTACCTTTCCGGCATCCGCCTGACCCGCGGCGCCACCGACGACAACTGGACCATAACCGATAACGGCCTGAATACCGGCGCGACGGTAACGCGCTCCGGTACGAACCTGCTCCTGGACCTTACCGGTGACGGCACTACCGACATGACAGTGCCTTTTGCCGGAGTATGGTCGCAGGGACAGCAATTGGTGTTCACGAGCTCTGCGACGCTGGCAACCCCCGGCGATATTTCGCTCACCTTCGGCGCGCTGCCGAACGGCGCCACGATCGGGACGGGCAACACGATCACCTGGGACCTGGTAGGAGACACTTCGCTGCCCGTCACCGATTACGCGAGCGCGTCCGTCATCAGGGCCCTCAACAACGACGGGTATGCATCGGGCATCCTGAAGAGCCTTTCGGTCGACAACCAGGGCTACATCAACGGGTTCTTCTCCAACGGCAAGACGGTCAACATCGCCCAGCTCGTCCTGGCCAATTTCGACAACCCCTGGGGCCTCAAAAGGATGGGATCGAACTGTTTCGGGGAGACGGTGGCTTCCGGCCAGGCAATCACGAACGCCCCGGGCACTTCCGGGATGGGCGAGTTGAAATCAAACAGCCTGGAGATGTCGAATACCGATATCGCCACGGAGTTCATCAACATGATCACGGCCCAGAAGGCCTACCAGGCCAACGCCAGGGTCATCACCACGACCGACCAGATGCTTTCCGAACTGATGAATATCAAGAGATAGTGCCAAGCGGTTTCAAGGGCGGGCCCCATTTTCAAGAGGGTCCGCCCCGCTTTCAAAAAATTTGACATTGCGGCCCCCGCAGCGCGCCGCGGCTCAGCATACGCCCGCGTCCAGTCAAAATTCTGACCCCCCGTCAAAAAAGCCTGTCTGAAACACGTTCCCGCGTACAGGCCGGATCCCCGAAACCCTTGTATTTCCTGGAAAAATTTAGAATTTAAGCTGGTATGCAATTTGCTCTGTTCAACAGCGGCAATCTGCGTTGCCGACCGAATCCGATTTCATTCTCGAAAGGCGAAGGAAAACGATGGCAAAGGAAGACCCGAACGAAGCTCAACCGGCTGAAAACGGAGAGCCCAAGAAGAAAAAATCTTTCCTGAAATGGATAATCATCGGGGTTGCGGCCCTCGCCGTCATCGGGGGCGGGACATTCGGCGCCATGCAATTCCTCGGCTCGGCCAAGGAGAAAAAACAGCAGCAGGCGGCCCCCAAGCAGGCGCCCGCCGCCCTGTGGCCGATGGAACCGTTCATTGTCAATCTCGCGGACAACCAGGGGGACAGGTACCTGAAGGTCACCCTGGAGTTGGAAGTTTCCGACAACGCCTGCCTCGCCGAACTCAACCAGATCAAGCCCAAGCTCAGGGACAACATCCTGGACCTGCTGACGGCCAAGACTTACAGGGACCTGATGGATCTCGCCGGAAAGCAGCGCCTGAGGGATGAAATCGGCATGCGGCTCAACAGTTTTCTGGGCACCTGCAAGGTGACCAAGGTCTACATCACGGAGTTCGTCATCCAGTAGACGCCGGCAGTAAACGCCGGCAAGGGACAAGCAAGAACTTATGACAAAGATCCTATCCCAGGAAGAAGTCGATGCCCTGTTGAGGGGGCTTTCGGGCGGTGCGATCGAGACGGACAAAGCCGATTCGATCGATCCCTCCGAAGTGACGATGTACGACCTCACCAACCAGGACCGCATAATCAGGGGCAGGATGCCGGCCCTGGAAATGACCAATGAGAGGTTCGCGAGGATTTTCCGCGCCAGCCTCTCGTCGCTGTTGAGGAAGGTGATCAGCGTCAGCACCATTTCGCTCGAGACGCTGAAGTTCGGCGAATTCCTGAAAACGCTTCCGGTCCCCACCAGCCTGCATATCTTCCGGATGGAGCCGCTGCGCGGCAGCGCCATCATGGTCATTGAATCCCGGATAATCTTCACCCTTGTGGATGTGCTGTGCGGCGGGATGGGGCGCGAGTCGTACAGGGTCGAGGGCCGGGAGTTTACCGCCATCGAGACAAATCTGATCAAAAAAGTTGTTTTTAATTGCCTCGCCGATCTGGAAAAGGCCTGGAAAGCCCTCCAGGACATAAAGATCGGCTATCAGCGCTCCGAGATAAACCCGCAGTTCGCACAGATCGTGCCGCTGACCGATGTCGTCATCGTGATGAATTTTGAGATCGAGATGGAATATTCCTCCGGGATCATGTGCATCTGCATCCCGTATTCGACCCTGGAGCCGATCAGGGAAAAGCTGCAGGGCGGCTTCCTGAGCGAGCAGCTCGAAGTGGACAAGGAATGGGCGAAGAGGTTTGCCCAGGGCCTGCTCGAATCGAAGGTGGATATGATGGTCGAACTGGGCCATACGGAAGTGGAACTCAAGAAAGTCATAGAGATGAAGGTGGGGGATGTCATCATGCTGGACCAGTTTGCCAGCGACCCGCTGCCGATCTTTGTCGAGGGGATTATGAAATTCAGGGGACACCCGGGAGTTTATAAAGGCAATCACGCCATCCAGATAACGAAACTTCCAGGAAAGAAAGGTGCTTATTAACATGGAAAACGATCCGAAGGAAACAGCCCAGCAGAACGACGACGACAACCTGACCTGGGACGACGTTCAGGATACGCTCAAGGAAACCAGCAAGGTCGAGGTCAGCAGGATGAGTTTCGACGAGATTTCGAAGCCGGAAAAGGCGGCCGCGTCCCAGATGGACCTGGACTTCATCCTGGACATACCCCTGAGCCTGAGCGTCGAGCTGGGCAGGAGCAGGATGCTGATAAACGAGCTGCTCCAGCTCGGGCAGGGCTCCGTGATCGAGTTGACCAAGATAGCCGGCGAGCCCATGGACGTGTTCGTCAACAGGCGCCTGATCGCCAGGGGCGAGGTCGTCGTCGTCAACGAGAAATTCGGAGTGCGACTGACCGATATCATCTCGCCCGCCGAACGGGTTAACAAGTTGATATAGGCGCTCATATGGAAACGGGAAGCCTCTTTTTTTCTTTCATCAAAATGATTTCGGCGCTGGCCGTTGTCCTGGGCCTCATGATCGGGGCGGCCTGGTGCCTCAAGAAGGTCGGCGCGAAGACCGGGATGGGGGTCCCGGACGGGCAATTGATCCGCATCGTATCATCGAGTTACATCGGCCCGAAGAACAGCATAGTGATCGTTGATGTCCTTGGCGAGCTCCTCGTCGTGGGGATCTCCGGCAGCCAGATGACGCTTCTGACGAGCATTTCCGACGAGGGCAGGTTGAACAAGATGCGGGAAATGAGGGCCGTCGCGCCCCCCGTTTCCCTGGTCGACACCCTCATGAGCTGCCGGGAGAAAATCAGGAACGCGGGATTGGGAAAGGGGTCCAGGTGAGCAGGGGGAAGAAGATAAAAGCAGCCCTGGCTTTGGCGATTGTGCTGGCCGTGCTGGCGTCGGCCGCCCCGGTGTGCCCGGAGCCCATGCCGATACCGTCTGTGAGCATAAACCTGGCCGGCAAGGGGGACCAGACCTCGACTGTCATCCAGCTTATTGTTCTGCTCACGGTGCTGTCGCTCGCCCCGGCAATCCTGATCATGCTCACGTCCTTCACCAGGATAGTTGTGGTCCTTTCACTTCTGAGGCACGCGCTGGGCACAACGAACATGCCTCCCAACAATATCATCATCGGCCTGTCGCTGTTCCTGACTTTTTTCATCATGGCCCCGGTATTTGACAAGGTCAATACAGCGGCGCTCCAGCCGTACCTGAGCAAGCAGATAACGACAGACAAGGCGTTCGAGCTGGCCTCGCCGCCCCTCAAGGATTTCATGCTCAAGCAGACGCGGGAAAAGGACATCGCTCTTTTCCTTGACATCTCGAAATCGAAACGCCCGGAAAAAGCGGCCGACCTGACGCTCTCGGTGCTGGTCCCGGCCTTTGTGATAAGCGAACTGCGGACGGCCTTCCAGATAGGGTTTCTCGTTTACCTGCCCTTTCTCGTCCTGGACATGGTGGTGGCCAGCGTGCTGCTTTCCATGGGCATGATGATGCTGCCGCCGATCATGGTGAGCCTGCCGTTCAAGCTGCTGCTGTTCGTCATGGTCGACGGATGGAACCTGATAGTCGGCTCGCTTGTCAGGAGCTTTGGGTAAAACGGATGAAAGGAACACCGAATGTCGCCTGACCTGGTAATGGGAATCGCCGCCGAAACAGTGAGAGTCACGCTGCTGATCTCCGCCCCCCTGCTGATCATCGGGATGGTGGTGGGGCTCGTGGTCAGCATCTTCCAGGCGGTCACGCAGATTCAGGAGGTGACGCTCGTGTTCGTGCCCAAGATAATCGCGGTGCTGCTGGCGATGATCCTCGTCCTGCCCTGGATGATGAATGTCATGATCGCCTACACCCAGAACCTGTTCAACAATATCCCGATGTACATAAGGTAACGCAATGCCCGAGATTTCCCTGGAACAGATACAGGTTTTCCTCCTCATCTTCCTGAGGGTGGGCGCCGTTATCGTGTTCCTCCCCGTCCTGGGCGACCGCAACGTTTCGGTGAAAATCAAGGGCGGGCTGGCGCTGCTCATTTCCGCCCTGCTGTTCCCCCATATAGCTGCAAATGCCGCAAACGCGGGATTCGATATCTTTTCGCTTTTCTTCAGGATGGGCACGGAGGTCCTGATAGGAGCGGCAATCGGGTTCACCTCGCAGCTGCTCTTTTGCGGAATCCAGATGGCCGGCCAGCTGATCGGCTACCAGATGGGATTTTCCATTGCCAACGTTATAGACCCCGCGAGCAGCGAGCAGGTCTCGATAATTTCGGAATTCATGTACCTGTTGATGCTGCTCATTTTCCTGGCGTTCAACGGGCACCACATATTTATCTCGGCCCTGGCCAGGAGTTTCCAGGCAGTGCCGGTCCTCGGTTACGCATTCACCGGCCAGCTGCCCGGGGGTATTACCGACATGTTGAAAGGGCTCTTCGAAGTGGCCGTGAAGATCGGGGCCCCGGTTATGGCGCTGATGTTCTTCATCACTATCGGCATGGGCCTTATCGCCCGGACGGTGCCGCAGATAAACATTTTTATTATCGGTTTCCCGCTGCAGATCGCGATCGGCCTTGTCGGGCTGGGGTTGACCATGCCCTTCCTGCTGACGCTGGCCGGCAGGTACGTGCTGGACCTGGAGCGGCAGGTGGGCATGGTCCTGACACTTATTAAAAGTTGAGCTTCAATGGCTGAGACGGACAAAGACCAGGAAAAGACCGAACAGGCGTCGCCGCGCAAGCGGGAAGAGGCGCGGAAGAAGGGACAGGTTGCCCGCAGCCAGGAACTGTCGTCGGTTGCCGTCCTGGCGGCCGGGCTCGTATTTTTTTATTTCGGTTCGTCCTCGATGGTCTCGCGGATTATGGACCTGATGAAAAATCTCCTGAGGGATGCCGGGGCGACAAGCCTGGAGAACGCGGGTTCGGTGCAGTCCCTTTTAGTCGGC
>JBDKTK010000405.1:0-4967 GCA_039680225.1 Syntrophaceae bacterium | reverse complement strand
AGGCGGCTTTCGGGAGCATTGCCTGGACTGTCGGCACGGGCGCTTCGTGCCAGCCGGTGTAAACCGTTATCCACGACAGCCCCGCCTTTTCAAGCTCCTTTACCATGTACTCGCAGTCATCGATCGTGTACCCGCCCTTCATCTGCTCGTCGCAATTGAGGCGGCACCCGGCAATATAATCCGGTCCCGCATGCTTCTTCACGCTCTCGATGATTTCGAGGACGATGCGCAACCGCTTTTCGGGGGTCCCCCCGTACCCGTCTTCCCTGGTGTTCGCGAGCGGCGAAACGAACCGGTTCAGGAGATAGCCGCCTCCCACGAGAATTTCAACCCCGTCGAATCCGGCATCCCGCGCCCGGCGGGCGGCCCTTCCGTATTGTTCAACAATGAATTTTATTTCCCCGACCGCAAGCTCCCGGGCCCTGCAGCGCATTATGGCATTCATCACCGGCGACGGCCCAACGACTTCCGGCACGCCTTTGAAGGAAACGTGATAGGACACTACCAGTTGCGCAAAAGCCTTCGCTCCATAAGAATGGATTGTTTTCACCAACCGGCTTGCGCCGGGGATGAAGCGGTCGTCATACAGGCCGGGCTCCACCGGCGAGCCCGCGTCCACCGGAGAGAAAGGGACATCTATGAGGCCGGCCCCGCCTTTCGCCCTGGCGGCGAAAAAGTTTATCATGCGGCCGCCGACGGATTCATCCGCTTCCACGTACCCGGTCGTCATGGGGAGCATGTAGATGCGGTTGGGGATCTCCAGATTGCCTATCCTGACAGGGCTGAAAAGCTTTTCAAAAGACTCCATCCTCTTCTCCTTTAAAAAGTGAATGGATTGCGGAGCTCAGCCCCCGGCAATCCATTCTGTTTTACTTCAGTCCCAATGTTGCCAATGCTGCTACATCATTTCGAGGGCGGTCGCCATGGCCACTCCGCCGCCTCCGCACAGGGTCGCAAGCCCCAGCGTCTTGTTGCGCTTTTTCATGGCATGGAGCAGCGTGACCATTATGCGGCAGCCGGTCGCCCCGACGGGATGGCCGAGGCCGACGCCGGAACCGTTGACGTTGGTTATTTCCCTGTTCAGGCCGATTTCAATTTCACAGCCTATGTACTGGCCGGCGAACGCCTCGTTAAGCTCGCAAAGCTCAAAATCGGCAATTTTCAATCCCGATCTGGCCAGAAGGTTCTTCACAGCCGGCGTGGGGCTCAGGCCCATAAGCGAGGGGTGGCATCCGCCGTACCCGACGGCTTTGATCCGGGCGATCGGCTTCACGCCCAGTTCTTTCGCCTTGTCCGCCGACATGATGATCATGGCGGCCGCGCCGTCGTTTATGCCCGATGAATTCCCGGCGGTGACCTTTCCCGTCCTGGGTATGAACACGGGGGGGAGCGCCGCAAGCTTGTCCATGGTCAGCCCGGGCATGAAGTGCTCGTCTTTATCAAATATGACCGGGGGCTTCCCTTTTTTCTGCGGCATCTCGATGGGTACGATCTCTTCCCTGAAATCCCCGTTCACGGTCGCGCGCTCGGCATTATTATGGCTCCTCAGCGCTACTTCGTCCATCTCCTGGCGGGAGATATTATGGATCTGGGCGATAAGTTCCGTCGTGTGGCCCATGATGTAAGGCTTTCCCCGGAACATGTCCACCACCGGTCCTTCCTTTACCGGGCCCGCATCAAGTCCGGGCTGGAGGCGGGAGCCGCAGTAGAGGGCTTCAATGAGGGCGTCGTCGAAGCTCTGGTTCTGGAGGCGGCAGCCCCAGCGGGCGGCCGGAACGGCATAAGGCACGCCCGACATGTGCTCGACCCCTCCGGCAAGCACGACATCGACCAGGCCGGCCTGGATCATGGCCATCCCGGAGATGACCGCTTCCATTCCGGAAATACAGACGCGGTTGATCGTTACGGCGGTCGAGGTATCGGGGATCCCCGCGTCGAGCGCCGCGACACGAGTCACGTTCAGGGCGTTATAGGGATCAAAGCAGCACCCGAAACGCACATCGTTTATAGCTGATACCGGGATCCCCGCGCGTTTCACCGCCTCCTTCATGACCGCGCTGGCGATCCTGTAGGCATGCATATCTCTCAGGGAGCCGCCAAACGTGCCGATGGCGGTTCGGCAGGCAGATGCAACAACAACCTCTTTCATCATAAAACCCTCCTTTTATTATGAATATCGGTCATTCTGTTACCAATATGGCAAGCTATTGCATTCAACGGGGATATTAAAGAGCTTGGAAAGCGCCCAAAATGATACTTATTACTTGATAAAATTGCCACAGGAATTTTAAAGCGGGGACCGGAATTTAAATGTCGCCCGACACTGCCGGGCTTTCGAGAATTGCCGGTTTATTGCTATCGTTGTGGCGGGTTTGGTTATTCTTCTTCGCCGCCCGCGGTTATCCCGTATTTCTCGATCCGGTAAATCATGGTGGGACGGCTCATTCCCAGCATCCTGGCCGCATGGCTCTTGTTCCCCCTGCTGATCCGGAGCGCCTGGATTATGAGGGATTTGTTAAGTTCATCCAGGTTTATCCCTCCCGGAGGCAGGGCGAAATCGCCGTTTCCGGGCGTGCCGGGGATGGGGCCCCTGTTCATGAATGCGAGATGCGAATCCCGTATCACGGAGTCGTCTTCCATCAGGATGATCCGTTCGATCACGTTTTTCAGCTCCCGGATGTTTCCTGGCCATGAATGCTGCAGGAAAGTCTGCCGCGCCTCCTTTGACAGCCCCTGGAATTTTTTGCCGAACTTGTCATTGAACTTGTTTATGAAGAACAGGGTGAGGGGGATTATATCCGCAGTCCTCTCCCGGAGAGGCTGGAGGGGTATCTTGGCGACGTTGAGCCGGTAATACAGGTCATCCCTGAACCCCCCGTCCCTGATGTTCTTTTCCAGGTTCCGATTGGTCGCGGCGATCACCCGGACGTCCACTTTCTTCTTCTCGGTCCCGCCCACGCGGTAGAATTCCTTGTCCTCGAGAAAACGCAGCAGTTTCACCTGGGCCGAGGGCTGCAGTTCCCCTATCTCGTCCAGGAAGAGGATTCCCTTGTCGGCCAGCTCTATTTTGCCCTTTTTGCCTTCGTTGAGGCCGCCCGTAAAGCTGCCCTTCTCGTACCCGAAAAGCTCGCTTTCGATCAGGTCCTTGCTGATTGCGCCGCAGTTTATGGAAATGAAGGGCTTTCCAAACCTTGAACTCCGGTACTGGATTGTCCGGGCTATGACCTCCTTGCCCGTCCCGGTCTCGCCCTCGATCAGCACCGTGGTATCGTAGCTGCCCGCAATTACGCCGGCCATTTTCAAGGCCTGCTTCATGCCTTCGCTTTCGGCGACGATATCCTCGATGTCGAACTCTTTCAGGTATTGCCGGCGCAGCTCTTCGACCTCCCGCTTGAGCTTGAGGTTCCCCAGGGCCTTTTCGATTATCACGTCGAGTTCGTCAATATCGAGAGGCTTTACAAGATAATCGAACGCCCCTGTCTTCATGGACCTGATGACGGTCTTCACGTCCTCGTAGGCGGTCATCATGACAACCACGGTTTCCCGGTTGAGCTTTTTTATCTGCTCCAGGGTTTCGATGCCGTCCATTCCGGGCAGGCGTATGTCAAGCAGGACGAGATCGGGGCAGTTGTCCTCCAGTACCTGAACCGCCTTTTCGCCGCTGCCCGCGATAAGGGTGTCATATTTATCCGACAACACGTAATTCAGAGAATTCTGCAGGAGCTTGTCGTCATCTACTATCAGAATTTTGTATCGGTACATCTATCTTTTCCCCGTTTGCTTCAAATTTGATGATGAATTCGGTCCCGATATTTTCCCTGCTCACTATGTCGATTGAAGCGTTATGCTGGTTAAGTATCTGGTGCACTATGGACAGGCCCAATCCGGTCCCCTCCGGCTTGGTCGTAAAGAACGGGTCGAATATCCTGGCCCTGTTTTTTTCGGAAACCCCGCAGCCGTTATCGCGGATTTGAATGTTTATCTTGCGGCCGCCCGAAGCAGGCTGCTGAAGGCGGCTCCTGATGAAGAGCTCTCCGCCGGACGGCATGGCTTCAACCGCATTGAGCAGGATGTTTATGAATACCTGCTTTATCTGCTGGGGGTCGAAAATAATTTCCGGAAGCCCTTTCTCCAGATCCAGATTGACCTTGATCCTCTTCTTCTTGAAATGGAGGTCCATCAAAACAACGGAATCCCTGATCGCCGTGTTGATGCGGCCATGGTTCAGGTCCGGTATCCGGGGTTTTGCAAAATCCAGGATGCCTTTGACGAGGTTGTTGATCCTTTCGACTCCGGCCATCGTGTCTGTCAGGATATTCTGTTCCTTCTGATTGGAATTCTTTTTCGCGAGCATCTGCACGTTGAAATTTATGCTTGCCAGGGGATTGCGGATCTCGTGGGCAATGCCGGCCGAGAGCTGCCCGAGCGAAGACAGGCGGTCCATTCGCCGGATTATTTCCTCGGTCTTTTTAAGAGTGGTCAGGTCCTGGATGGAAATCAGGACCCCGGACGAGCCCTTCTCCTTTTTCCGGAGGGCGCACTGCGATACTCCCAGTATAATGTCGCGGCCGTTGCTGTCCTTCAGTTTTATTTCCGATCCGGAAGGATTGCCCATTACGGCAATAATTTCCGCCGGCAGCGCGGCTTCCATCCTCTTTCCGAGGAGGCGCGACCTGTCCAGCCTGAGTATCTCTTCAGCCCTTTTGTTCATGGAGTTTATCCTCCATTTGCTGTCGACAGTGATAATTCCGTTGGGCGAGCTCTCCAGGATGTTTTCCGCAACGTTCCTTTCATTGATGATCTGATCGTAGAGGCTCACATTGTTCATGACAATGGATATATGGCTGCAAAGGAGAATAAGCAGGCTCATATCGTCGGCGGTGAAGGACCCGGCGCAATCGCTGACGACTGTCAGGACGCCCGCGGTCTTGTGCCCGCTGACCAAGGGGACGGAAATCTGCGACCGG
>JBDKTK010000404.1:0-1792 GCA_039680225.1 Syntrophaceae bacterium | reverse complement strand
CTGTTTTTCGAGGCAAGGGTGGCCGCGGAGCTTTCCGAACTCCTGATGCAATTCGATCCGGACCGCGACGGGTTCTGGACGGCCGAGCTTGAGGGTACTGTGATCGGGTCGGTGGCCATCGACGGCAGCCAGGCCGGTACCAAAGGGGCAAGGCTCAGGTTCCTGATAGTCGCCCCCGGATTCCAGGGCCGGGGGATCGGGAAACGGCTTCTCGGCTCGGCTGTCGATTTCTGCAGGGACAAAGGTTTAAAAAAGATCTTCCTTACCACGTTTGAAGGCCTGGACCCGGCCCGCCATCTTTATGAGAAAGCCGGATTCCGGCTCGTCAGCCAGCAGGTCGGGTCTCACTGGGGAAAGACTGAGCTTGAGCAGGTATTCGAGTTGACGCTCGACAAGTAATCTTTTCGTTTGTTCGTAAGAATAAATTTTTCCAGGGGCGACCGCCGCTCCGCTGACGCCCCCCTGCAACTTTCAATTTTTCCCCCTCCTATTCCCTATCTAAATTCATCAATCTGCCCGCCCTGAATTCATCCTCTGGAATATAGGATATTATTCCCGCGCGTAATACGGTACTTACCCATGGGAACCATCCTCGTCACCGGGGCTGCCGGATTCATAGGATTTCACTGCGCCAGGAATCTGCTGGAACGCGGCCATTCCGTATTGGGGCTGGATAATATCAACAATTATTACGACGTCACCCTGAAGGAATCCCGGCTTTCCATCCTCAGGCGATACGGCCGGTTCAGGTTCGCGCGGCGCAATCTCCAGGACAGAGCGGGCATCGAGTCCCTGTTCTCAAAAGAGCGCTTCGATCTCGTCCTGAACCTGGCAGCGCAGGCGGGGGTCAGGTATTCCCTCGTCAATCCCCATTCCTATACGGAAAGCAACATAACGGGGTTCCTGAACATCCTCGAAGGATGCCGGGCAAACAATGTACGCCACCTTGTCTTCGCCTCTTCCAGTTCGGTCTACGGGGCGAATACCCTGATGCCGTTTTCCGTCCATCATAATGTCGACCACCCGGTGAGCCTGTACGCCGCGACCAAGAAGGCCAACGAACTGATGGCCCATTCATATTCCTCCCTTTACGGGCTGCCCTGCACGGGACTGAGGTTCTTTACCGTTTACGGGCCCTGGGGCCGCCCGGACATGGCCGCTTTCATTTTTACCAGGGCAATCCTGGAAGGGACCCCGATCGACATATACAATTACGGAAGGATGAAGCGGGACTTCACCTATATCGACGACATAGTCGAGGGCGTCACCCGCGTGCTTTTCAGCCCTCCCCGGCCGGACCCGGGATGGAGCGGCGCCGGGCCCGATCCCGGCTCGAGCTTTGCCCCGTACAGGGTTTACAATATCGGCAACAACGAGCCCGTCGAACTGCTGCGCTTCATCGGCGTCCTGGAGGGCTGTCTCGGACGGAAGGCGAAAAAAAATTACCTTCCGCACCAGCCGGGCGACGTACCGGAAACATGCGCCGACGTGGACGGCCTGCTGCGCGATTTCGGTTTCCGCCCGCGCACCGGCATCGAGGAAGGCATCCGCCGGTTCGTAGACTGGTACATGGAATATTACGGCGGAGCTGCGGGACGAGCAGCGGACGGCGCGCCGGCATCGACCTTCGGAAACCGGGCGATATAATCCCGCCCTGTTCTCCGCTTTTTTTACCTAAACCTTTACACTAAACGTATATTAACCATTGCATTACTGCCTTCTACTCAGGATTAAGAACTCACAATCCTTTGTACCCTCAATTTTAATCATTCTGAACGGGAAAAATCAGAGC
>JBDKTK010000403.1:0-3166 GCA_039680225.1 Syntrophaceae bacterium | reverse complement strand
CTTGGATGATGGCTTCTGATGTTGATTTCACATTTGCGGTTATGGTTTGAGCTGAATTGATTTTGGAACACCGGGCGGTGCGGGCCGCGGGCGGGCGCCTGGCCCTCCCTGCCGGCCCGTTCCGGCTGATCCCCTCCTGATCAGTCTCTTACCCCGCCCATGCAATTACTTTTTTGTGTAGTCGTAAACGCCCTTGCCGGTTTTGCGGCCGAAGCGGCCCGCCCTCACCAGTTTCTCCAGGAGCGGGGCGGGGCGGTACTTGTCGCCCAGTTCGCGGTGAAGCCCTTTGACCACGTGGAGCAGGGTCTCGAGCCCGACCAGGTCGGAAAGGGCAAGGGGGCCGATCGGGTGGTTGCACCCGAGCACCATTCCCTTGTCGATGTCTTCAGCCGAGGCAACGCCCTCGCCCAGGACAAAAAAGGCCTCGTTTAGCATCGGGCAGAGGATGCGGTTAACGGCGAACGCGGGCGCCTCATTGACCACGATGACCTCCTTGCCGATTTTCTTTCCCCACGCCATTGCAGCCTTGAGGGTTTCATCCGATGTTTCGTATCCCTTGATTATTTCCAGAAGCCTCATCACCGGCACGGGGTTGAAGAAATGGGTCCCGATGAACCTGGCAGGCCTCCTGGAGATGGCGGCCATCTCGGTGATGCTCAGGCCGGAAGTGTTGGTGAAGAAAAGGCACTCGGGTTTGACGATCGCTTCAAGTTCGGTATAGACCTTCTTCTTCACTTCCATGACCTCGATCACGACCTCCACGACGACATCGGCGCCTGTTGCGGCCTCTTTCAGGTCGAGCGTGGGTTTTATCCGGCCGAGGACGGCGTCCATGTCCTGCTGCGTGCGCTTGCCCTTGTCGACATCGCGGGCCAGGTTCTTCCTGATCGTGTCCATGCCTTTATCGATGAACCTCTGCTCGATGTCCCGCATGGCCACCTCATATCCGGCCTGCGCACAGACCTGGGTGATGCCGTTGCCCATCAATCCGGCGCCTAAAACACAGATCTTCTTGAATTCCATGAAAACTCTCCTTTTTGATTTTTTATTGTGAAGGTCAAATGCCTTTTGGCCCCTTTCCCAAGAACCGCAAAAAGACGGGGAAAAACCAGGAAACTGTCGTTTGGTAAAATGAAACTTGCGGGAATTTATTTCACAATGGGGGAGAGTACAATATTAGAAGAAAATTACAGGAGTATTACAAAAAATGTAACATCAGCCCAGGCGGGCGAGAAAGGACTGGAGGTTGACTTTTTTATTGTTCAGGCCGAGTTTGTTCCTGATCCGGTAACGGCAGATATTGACCGCGCTGGGCGATACGCTGAGGAACCCGGCGATTTCCTTGGTCGTCTTGCCCGACTTGATCAGGTTGGCGATCTGCAGCTCCCGCGTCGTAAGGTTCAGGTGGCGCGACGACAGTTTGTGGGAGAACGGCGTGATGATGTCTTTCAGGTTCGATTCGATTATGCTGACGTTGGTCTTGTCGCGGGGGCCGAGCTGGCCGTGCTTGAGCTTTTCAATATAGGGAAGGACGAGGTTTTCCAGGTTCGCCACGACTTTCTCTTCCAGCTCGTTCTTGTCCTCTTCGCGCTTTTTCAGGAGCACGCGCAGCGCTGCATTGAGCTCTTCCAGTTCGTGCGTCTTGTTTTCCAGCTCCTTGCCCCTTTTCTGGAGCTTCTCTTCGGCCCTCTTCAATTCCGTGATATCGACAAGCGACGCGATGCTTTTCATCGTCCCCGGTATCATGTCGACCGTAATGAAAATGTCGCGGGGCTCTCCCGACTTTGTTAAAAAGCGGAACTCGTAATTGCGCGGGGGAATGTTGGCGTCCACGCGGCGCAGGCGATGGTGCTCGATCATCCTGCCGACATCCTCGGGGACAATGAACTCGGTCCAGCTGCGCTTGTTTTCGATCTCCTCCTTGGAATAGCCGAACTTCTTCTCGAACTCGCGGTTCACGAACGAGATTGTCGTGTCCTCCTCGAGCAGCATGGTGGCGGCCCCGGTCGTTTCAAAAATGGAACGGTACCATTTCTCCGATTCTTTCAACTGGGCCAGGACCTTCCGGCGCTCGGTTATGTCCTCGACCATTTCGATTGCGGCGATGATGTTGCCGTCCTTGTCCTTCAGGGGCGAGGAAATTGACCGGAAATGCCGGACCTCCCTCTTGAGAGGCGTGTCCGTGACCACCTCATGGACGTTCCCGTCGGCGAAAGTCTTTATCACGGGGCAGTAGGGGCAGATATCCTGCCGGGGCGGGTCGTTGTATACCTCGTAGCAGCATGGGTTGCCGGCGAGGCCGGCAACGCCGGGAAACCATTTCAGCATCTGGTTGTTGAGGGTGATTATTTTCATGTCCGGGCCGATCACGGTTATGCCGATCCCGATGTGGTCCACAACGCTGCGGTATTTTTCTTCCGAAGTCCGCAGGGCCTCTTCGGCGCGCCGGCGCTCCGTGATGTCCATCGAATTGCCCAGGATGGCGGGACTGCCCTGGTAACTTATGGCGGCGACGGTCTCCATGACCCAGCGGACCTCGCCGGTCTTCGTGATGATCCTGAATTCGTGGGGGGAATTGCTGTCGGAGCGCAGCATGGCCCGGGCATTGAGCTTCACGGCCTTGCGGTCTTCCGGGTGGACGACGCTGTCCGATTTCCTGCCGGTCAGCTCTTGAGTCGAATAGCCGGCGTAGGCGGCGGCCTTTTCGTTGATAAAGCAGAACTTGCCGTTCTGGACGACATATATCCCGGCCACAGACTTCTCGGTTAAAGTCCTGAAAAGGCTGTCGCCCTGATCGATCCCGTTCAGGGCTTTTTTCCCGTTGGTCTTTCCCATGTCTCGGGAGCTTTTACCATACAGGAGTTTGGATGGCAAACTGATGTGAATAGGGACAAAAACAGGCGAAAAAAACAGCCCCCTTTTTTATGAGAACGCCAGGAAAGGCGAGACCACCAGCAGTATCCCCGTCGCGATGATAATCTTCAGCGCCAGGCCCTTGTACTTGTGCAGTTCGGGGACCCTGTAGACAAGGTAAGCCGGGATGAGGCAGCCGATCAGGCCGAAGATCGGGCTGCATATCGAAGTGAATGACAGCACCGGGGCGTCCAGCACTATCGCACCCCAGGACACGAGGACCGCGAACACCAGGATGCCTTTCGCGACCAGG
>JBDKTK010000402.1:0-11450 GCA_039680225.1 Syntrophaceae bacterium | reverse complement strand
ATTCGACCCGGCGCTGTTCTCGCGGCATCTCGGGTCGCTCCTGCATTCCACTTTCCTTTATATGGCGATAATCGTCGGGTTGATCACGCTTGTAACTGCATTCATGTACTTCCTGGACTGGAAGCTGACGGCGATCGGGACCGCGCCAACCGTGTTTGCGGTCGTCTGCACGCTCGGCACGCTCAACCTTTTGGGCCAGCCCCTCGGCATCCCTGTCCTGATCGTGTCGGTCGTGGTGATCGGGATGGGCACCGATTACGCCCTTTACCTGGTCCGCGCCCATCAGCGCTACCAGGATGAAGTATCGCCTTCGCTGGGGCTGATCAGGCTCAGCGTGTTCCTGTCCTTTGCCACGACTTTCCTGGGATTCGGCGTGCTCGCGCTCGCGGACAATGCCATGCTGAAAAGCGCGGGGCTGGGGCTCGCCCTGGGGATAGGCTATTCTTTTATCGGCGCGGTGATGATTGCGCCCCCGCTTCTCAAACGGGTTTTCGCGCCCGCACAGGAGGTTGGGACCGCACCGCCTGTTGCCGCCGGGTCCCGCGAACACTTCCGGCGCACCATGGCGCGCTTCAGGCACATGGAGTCATACCCGCGGGTCTTCGCCCGTTTCAAGATCATGATGGACCCGATGTTCCCCAGGCTGGCCTCTTACATGGAGAATCCCAGGTGCATTATCGATATCGGGACCGGATACGGCATCCCGGCCGCCTGGCTCCTGGAAATCTTCCCGGAAGCCCGGATTTACGGAATCGAGCCGGACCGCAGGCGCGTGCGCGTGGCCTCGCGGGTCGTCGGGACGAGGGGCGCGATAACAGTGGGGGCGGCCCCCGGTCTGCCTGAACTCACCGGAAAGGCGGACACCGCCATGATCCTGGACGTGATCCACATGTTGAGCGCTGAGGACCTCCACCGGACCCTGGCCAATCTGCGGCAGATGCTTGACGACAGCGGCAGGCTGGTGCTGCGGGCCACATTGTCCTCTGTACCGGGTGCGGCACGGCAAAGGCACATTGTCTTCAAAAGAATGATAGAGGTCACCCGGATCAGGATTTTCAAAGGAATCTGCAATTTCCGCACGGAGCGGCAGCTCCGGGACATCCTGGACGCGGCCGGCTTCGAGGTGACGGCCGTGGAGCAGAGCGCGCCGGGCCACGAGGAGTTCTGGTTCGCCTCCCGGGTGAAAAATGCCTCTCAGAACAGGGCACAGGGATGAAGGATGCTTTCTACAAGGCATTGATAATCCTCTCGCGGCGAAGCGGACTGTGGGTCATGCGGTTTTTCACCTGGTGGATTGCAACGGGCTATTTCGTCCTCTTCCCCAAAAGGCTGGCCGTGAGCCTCCGCTTCTATCGGGCCGTTTTCCCGGATAAGGGGATCTTTCATGCCCTTTGCTGTTCCTGGCAGCAGTACCACAACTTCTCCCGGAACTTCCTCGACCGCGTTAAACTGTTCCATGACAAGGACATGACGCGCAATTACACCAGCGAGGGTTTTGATCTCCTGGAAGAGGCCGTGAACAGCAAGACCGGCGGGGTCATCCTGATGTCCCACACCGGGAACTGGGAGGTTGCCGCCCATCGCCTGAAAGCAAAGGGCCGCGACAACCCGCGGATGAAACTCCTTTTGTACATGGGGGAAAAAAACAAGGAACAGATCGAGAAAACCCAGAAGGAGAGCCTGGCCCGCAGCGGGGTCCGGATTATCGCCGTGGGGGAGGACGGCGGTTCCCCGGCCGATATTCTCGACGGGGTCCAGTTCCTCAAGGAAGGCGGGCTGGTCTCCCTGACAGCCGACCGCGTGTGGCAAGAGAAACAGAGGTCGGTCGCCGTACGGTTTTCCGGCCATGAAGCGCGGCTCCCGGAAGCCCCCTTCATCTTCGCCCTGCTCTCCGGCTCGCCCCTCTTCATTTTTTTCACTTTCCGCACCGGGAAAGACACTTATCATTGCCAGATTTTGCCGCTTGATTACGTGAAAGTGGAAAACCGTAAGGAGAGGGAAGCCGCAATCAGGAAGGCCGCCCAGGCCTACGCCGAAAGCCTCGAGGAAATGGTGCGGCAGCACCCCGGGGAGTGGTTCCATTTCGAGCAATTTATCGGGAAGAAGATTGGATAAAGCAGGAATCCAGGCGGGAATCCAGGGCATTTATACAAACGGGACTTCGCTGGGGTGACATTGAGAGCGCAGCGATGATTAAGAGTTCTGAACTGGACAATACCTGCTTTTGCAGAGTTGGCTTTTTGGATGCTAATCCTGTGCAACATGAACTTGACATAAATGACCGCAATCCATATAGTTCGGCACATTCTCAAGAGACTCATGGAGCCGGCTGAAGCGATTTGATGAAATCCATACTCATTGTTTACTATACCCAAACCGGGCAATTGCGGCGAATTATCGACTCCCTGGTCCGGCCCCTTTCCGGCAATCCCCAATTTTCGATAGATTACCTGGAACTGTCGCCGGAAACGGCTTTCCCGTTTCCCTGGACCAGGATGGAGTTCTTAAATGTCTTTCCCGAAACGGTCATGGAAGTCCCGGTCCGGCTCAAGCCCTGTGCGGAGCCCGGGAACCCGGCCAGATATGACCTTGTGATCCTCGCCTTCCAGCCCTGGTATTTGTCCCCTTCCCTGCCGGTTTCAACCTTCCTGAACAGCCCGGCCGCAGAAAAAGTCCTCAAGGGGGCCGATGTCCTGACGGTCATCGGGTCCAGGAACATGTGGATCGGCGCGTTCAACCAGGTCAAACAAAAAATCGAGGGGCTCGGCGGGCGGCTGTGTGGAAATATCGCCCTGATCGACCGGGCGCCGAACCTCGTCAGCGTGGTCACGATTGTTTACTGGATGTTTACGGGCAGGAAAGACAACTACCTGGGAATTTTCCCCAAACCGGGCGTTTCCGAGGAGGACATAGCCGCGGCGGGCAGGTTCGGGGCGGCAATCGGCCCCGCCCTCCTGGAAAACAGGCTGGACCGCCTGGAGGATGAACTCAAAAAGCTGGGCGCTTATGAGATAAACAGCTCCCTGGCCAGGCTGGAAACCCGGGCGAGGAAGGTCTTTACATTGTGGGCGAAGCTTATTATAAAGTCCCCGAAACGCAGGACTCTCCTGCTGAACCTGTTTTTTACGGAATTGATATTCGCCCTGGCGGTCATCTCCCCGATCAATTCTCTCATTGGGTTCATTGCGAAATCCCTGAAAGGAAATTCACGTAAATAATGACAGGAAAAGTTTATATAACCGAGCTGGCCGGCTTTCTGCCAAACGAGCCCGTTGCCAATGACAGCATGGAAGACTTCCTCGGAAAGATAAACGGCAGGCCGTCGCGGGCCCGCTCGATCGTTCTGAAAAACAACGGCATCAAGTCCAGGCACTACGCCCTCGACAAGGAAGGAAATTTTACCCACACCAACGCGCAGATGGCGGCCGAAGCCGTGCGCAAGCTCTTCGGCCCGTCTTTCGGGATGAATGACATGGAGCTGCTGTGCTGCGCCACAACCATTGCGGACCAGCTCATGCCTTCGCACGCCTCGATGGTCCACGGCTGCCTCGGCGGGAAGAGCATCGAGATCGTCTCCACGGCCGGCGTGTGCTGTTCCGGGATGCACGCCATGAAGTACGGCATGCTCTCGGTCCTGAGCGGGAACTCGAAGAGCGCCGTGTGCGTCGCCTCGGAGCTGGGCTCGCCCATGTTCCTGGCCCGGCTCTTCCAGAACGAAATGGCGGACCTCGCCAAGCTCGAGGAACGCCCGATCCTCTCCTTCGAGAAGGACTTCCTCCGGTGGATGCTCTCCGACGGGGCGGGCGCCGCGCTCCTCCAGTCGCAGCCCAGCGAGGACAGGCCCTCGCTGCGGATCGAATGGATCGACACTTACTCCTATGCGGGACAGAGGGAAGTCTGCATGTATTCCGGCGCCGAAAAGAGCCCCGAGGGGAAAATGGTCAGCTGGAAGACGCTCACCCCCGAAGAATGGCTCGCCCGGTCGATTTTCTCCCTGAAGCAGGACATCTCGCTGCTCGACAGGCACGTGGTCAAGCTGGGGGCCGGCTCCCTGGCCGAATCCCTCCAAAAGCACGGCCTGGACCCGGCAGACGTTGACTATTACCTGCCGCACATCTCGTCGGAATATTTCCGGATGCCCCTCCACGAGGGCATGAAGGCCCAGGGGATCGAGATCCCGCAGGAGAAATGGTTCACCAACCTGACGAAGGTCGGCAACATCGGCTGCGTCTCGATTTACCTGATGCTGGAAGAGCTGTTCCATTCGGGCAGGCTCAAGGCCGGGGACAAGGTCCTGTGCTTCATACCGGAGTGTTCCCTCTTCATCTACGCCCACATGCTGCTCAAGGTCTGCTGAAAATGAAGCGCGACCAGGTCCCCCAGGATGACGCCAACCTGATGGAAGGGCACCGCGAGGTCGTGTACGCAGTCGACGAAAAAGGCAATTACGTCAAGGCGCTCAGCCCCGGCTGGGGACCCAAGAACACCGCCCTGCTGCAGGCCTGGGAGCAGATTGACGAAAAAGCCCGGGAGGCCTGCCGGCTCGTTGAAGAAGGCAAGGCGAGCCCGCTGGCTTTTTTCATGGCCGTGAATATTTTTGATCTCAAGCTCCTCTCCGACTACACCGGCATCCCGAAAAGAAAAATCAAAGCTCACCTCGAGCCAGAACAATTCAAGAAGCTTGATGAAGAGACGCTGGGAAAGTATGCGGAAGCGTTCAACATAACGCCGGCCGGGCTTGCGGCGTGGCGGCCCCCCGTCCCGGCGCGCAGAGATACCAAAGATACCGAAGCAAACAAATGATCATCGATTTCAAGCACCACCAGTCCGCCCATTGCGAGAACGGCGTCACATCGAATCTCCTCAAGTTCCACGGCTTCGACATCAGCGAGGCCATGGCTTTCGGTATAAGCTCCGGGATCTTCTTCGCCTACCTGCCTTTCCTGAAACTCAACGGGCTGCCTGTGACCACGTTCCGGCCCCTGCCCGGCATGATCTTCAAGAGGGCGGCTTCCTCTCTCGGCATCAGGATCTACCGCCGGAAATTCCGGGACAAAGGGGAATCGATGAAGGCGCTCGACGAGGCGCTCGGAAAGGGGATCCCCGTGGGCATGCAGGTCGGCGTGTTCCACCTGACCTATTTCCCCCGGCATTACCGGTTCCATTTCAACGGGCACAACCTTGTCGCCTTCGGGAAGGAAAACGGGCGCTATCTCGTCAGCGACCCGGTAATGGAAGACGTCCAGACCCTGTCTTATGAGGAGTTGATGAGGGTCCGCTGGGCAAGGGGCCCTTTCGAGCCGAAGGGCCACATGTATTATCCGGTGGACGTGCCTGCCGCCGTGGACCTGAAATCGGCAATCGTCAAGGGGATAAGGAGGAGCTGCCGCGACATGATCGGCATACCCTTCCCGCTCTTCGGGGTCAAGGGCATCCGCTATCTGTCAAAACAGATAAAGACATGGCCGGAGCGCCTGGGCGACAAGAAGGCCGTGCTCTATCTCGGGCAGTTGATCCGGATGCAGGAGGAGATCGGGACGGGCGGGGCCGGCTTCCGCTTCATCTACGCGGCCTTCCTGCAGGAAGCCGCGCAGGCGCTGAATTTGAGCAAGCTGGGCGACATCTCGCGGGACATGACCGAGTGCGGCGACCGCTGGCGGGCGCTTGCGGACATCTCCGCCAGGATCATCAAGGGCCGCAACAGCGCAGATGAAAATTACGCCGTGCTGTCCGGCCTCCTCGCCGAGATCGCCGGGCGCGAGCAGGCCATCTTCTCCGAATTGAAAAAGGCTGTAAAATGAACGGGCCCGGGATCATCAAAGTTTCCGGCTTGCGGAAAGTTTACAAGGGCTCGGACGCGCCGGCCGTTGACAATCTGAGCTTCACGGTCGCCGAGCGCGATATCTTCGGGCTGCTCGGGCCCAACGGCGCCGGCAAGTCCACGACCATCATGGCCTTGTGCGGATTGCTGAAAATCGACGCGGGCGGCATCGAGGTCTTCGGCCTCAACGTGCGGGAAAAAGGGGGCGAGATCAGGAAGCAGGTCGGCGTGGCGCCGCAGGACATCGCGCTGTTTCCCACGCTGACGCTCAGGGAGAATCTCGAATACTTCGGCAGGATGTACGGCCTGGAAAGCGGCGTCATCCGCGACAGGACCGACCATTACACGAAGGCATTCGGCCTCGCAGACAAAGCCAACGTCCGGGTCGGCCATTTCTCCGGGGGCATGAAGAGGCGGCTCAACCTGATTGCGGCGCTCCTTCACAGCCCGCGCCTGCTCATCCTCGACGAACCGACCACGGGGGTCGACGTCCAGTCCCGCAAGATCATCATGGATTACCTGCTCGAGTTGAAATCGCAGGGCGTGACGATCATCTATTCTTCCCATCTGCTGGAAGAGGCGGAAAAGATCTGCTCGCGCTTCGCCATCCTGGACGAGGGGCGGATGGTCGCGGAGGGGTCAATTGCGGAGATGCGGGCCCTCAAGGGCGCCAACTGGAGCCTCGAGCAATACTTCCTGGGCCTTACCGGCCGGGAGGCTGTCGCTTGAAGACGCTCGCCACGATCAAAAAAGAGTTCCTCCTGCTCACGCGCGACATCGGCGGGCTGATGCTGATCTTCATCATGCCGATGGTTCTTGTGGTTGTGATGGCCGTCATCCAGAACAACACCTTCCAGGAGTTCCAGGAGACAAAGCTCGAAGCCCTGATCGTCGACGAGGACCACGGGAAACTGAGCGACGCCCTGGCGCGGACTTTCCAGGCCCTGCCCAATATTCAGCTCATCAGTAAAATCGGCGGGAATGAACTGACTGCCGACGAGGCGCGCCGCCTGGTCCGGAGCGGCAAATACAGGACCGCCGTGATCATCCCCGGGGGCGCGAGCGACGCCCTGCAGAAGAAAACGAGTGATGCCGTGACCACGCTTTTATCCAATTACGGCCTCTCGGAAAAAAAGGCTTCGGCCAAAGACCTTCCTACCGTGGAATTGCAGGTCCTGTTCGACCCGACGATAAAGGCCAATTACCGGCAGACGCTGGCAAGCGCGCTGGAAAAGATGGCGGCCCAGCTGCAGGCCCAATGGTTCATGGAGGAAGTCCAGAAAAGCATGTCCGGGACCACCCAGAAAGCTCCGGTCAAGATGGACCTATCCGACCTGATTAAAGTGACCCAGAAGGACGCCTCGGAAGGCGAGGACCGGGGCATGCCCCTCAATGCCGTGCAGCACAACGTGCCGGCATGGTCCATGTTCGCCATGTTCTTCATCCTCTTCCCGCTGGCGGGCAACCTGATCAAGGAGCGCGAGGAAGGCAGCATGCTGCGCCTGCGGCTCATTGCCGGGTCTTCGTTCCCGGTCATCTGCGGGAAATTCATCTTCTACTTTTTCGTTTGCCTTCTCCAGCTCTACCTGATAATAGCCGTCGGGATTTACGCGATGCCGCTGTTCGGGCTGAGCCGGCTGGTGATCGGCACGAACTGCGCGGGACTGCTGCTGACGGGCTGCGCCGTGGCGATGGCGGCCACGGGATACGGGCTGCTCATTGCGGTCTATTTCAAGACCCCGCAGCAGGCCCTGTCTTTCGGCTCGATATCGGTGGTCATCCTGGCCGCGATCGGCGGCGTCTGGGTGCCGGTATTCATCATGCCGGAATTCATGCAGACTATCAGCCCCTACTCCCCGTTGAACTGGGGACTGGCGGCATTCAATAATTTGTTCTTGCGCAATTCCGCCACCGCTGCCGTGCTGCCGGATGTCGCCCGGCTCCTCGGGTTTGCCTGCGCGGCGCTGGCGCTGAGCGTACTGATCCACAGGTCGAGGAACGTAAGTTGACGAACAACAACGCGATGCCTGCTGTAGACGAACTGATAGCGCAGTTCAGGGTCCACATCATCGAATGCTTCCATTTTGAAGACATGGGCCCGGAAGACCTCGACCCGGACATGCCGCTGTTCGGTGAAATGACCGGGCTCGATTCCATAGACGCGCTGGAGCTCGCGCTGCTGCTGGAAAAGAAATACGGCATCAAGATAACCGATTCCAAGAAGGCCCGGAAGATCCTTTACAACATCCGCACCATCGCCGAATACGTCCACGAGCACGGGAAACCCGCACAACCATGAACCGCCGCGTTTTCATCACAGGCTACGGCGTTATCACCGCTATCGGCAACAACGCAGAGGAAAACTATCAGTCCCTCGTCAGCAGGAAATGCGGCTACGGCCGCATCGACATCCTGGAGACCGTCCACCGCGACAGCATCTTTGCCTGCGAGGTCAAGCTCAGTCATAAGGAACTGTGCGACATGGCGGGTGTGCCCGAAGGCGAAGGCTTTACGCGCACGGCCCTGCTCGCCCTGATCGCGGCAAAGGAGGCCGCGGCTTCGGCTTCGCTGTCCAAAAAGGATTTGCAGGACGCCGGGATCATTTCCGGCACCACCGTCGGCGGGGTCAAGGAGTTTGAAGACAACTATAGCGACATGCAGGACCCCGTGAGGCCGGGCGCATACTTGCAGTACCTGAACACCTCCGATTCCGGCGAGCACACGGAAAGGCTGGCGGATTTCTTCGGCGCGAAAAAGTTCGTGGTCACCACGAGCACTGCGTGCACGTCGGCGGCCAACGCGATCATTTTCGGGGCGAGGCTGATCGCCGCAGGCATGGCGGACCGCTTCATCTGCGGAGGCTCCGAGGGGCTGAGCAAGATGACTCTCAACGGGTTCAATTCGCTGATGATCCTGGACAAGAAGCATTGCCGCCCGTTTGACGAGGACCGCAACGGACTCAACGCGGGGGAAGGCGCCGCCTATCTCGTCCTCGAATCCGAAGCCGCGCTCCTCAAGTCCGCCTCAGCATCGGGTAGACGGGCAATCGCCGAGATGCGCGGCTATGCGAACGTGAACGAGGCCTTCCACCAGACAGCCGCCTCTCCCGACGGGGCGGGGGCCTGCAAGGCCATGCGCAAGGCAATCGAGATGGCGGGCCTGGCGCCCGGCGACATCGATTATATCCAGGCCCACGGGACGGGGACGGAAAACAACGACCTGGCCGAAGGCCTGGCCATCCAGAATTTGTTCGGAACGGACCCTCCGCCGTTCAGCTCCACGAAAGCGTACACCGGCCACACGATGTCGGCGGCGGGCGGGGTCGAAGCGGCATTTTGCATGATAGCGTTCGCGAACGACGTAATTTTCCCCAACGTCAATTTCAGCGAGCCGATGAAAGAAATCACTGTGAGGCCGGTAACGGAAGTGGTGCGCGGGGCGGGGCTGAAAAATATCCTGTCCAATTCCTTCGGTTTCGGCGGCGCGGCTTCAACTCTCCTGTTCACGAAATGCAAATGAAACAAGGTCCTCCCGCATATTACATCAACGCCGCCGGCGTGATCTCGCCGCAGAAAACTTATTGCGACCGGGTATTCCTGACCGAGATTTCGGAGTATGCCGGTAACAAGCTGACCTGCGTGCTGCCTGATTTCAAGGAATTCATGAACCCCTTCCAGATGCGCCGTTTGAGCCGCATGCTGAAGACGGGGCTGGCCGCGGTCATGATCTGCCTGCGCAACTCGGGCGTGAAAGTGCCCGATGCCGTCATCACGGCCACGGGCTTCGGTTTTTATGATTCGCGGGCAAAGTTCCTGGCCGAGATACTCAAGCAGGCCGAACAGCAGCTCACGCCCAACTACTTCATCCAGAGCACCCACAACGCCCTGGCGGGCCTCGTAGCGCTCACCATCGGGTGCACCGGCTACAACAACACCTATGCCGGCAGGGGAAGCGCCTTTGAAAGCGCGCTTCTTGACGCGATGATGCTCCTCGATGAAAATGAGAGCGAAGCGCAAAACATCCTGGTCGGTTCGTTCGATGAGGTTTCGGAGGTGCTGTTCCGGCAATACGCGAGACTTGGTTATTTCAGGAAAGAGCCCGTGAACAACCTTCGCCTGTTTGATGAAGATTCGCCGGGCGCCGGCGCCATCCAGGGAGAGGGGGTAGCTTTCTTCATGCTCTCCTCTGCGCCGAAGAAGCGCACGCTGTGCCGCCTGCGGGGCATGAAAATGCTTTACAAGCCCGAAGGCTATGGAGACCTGGCGGCGGCGCTGGAAACTTTCCTGAAGGAGAACGACCTGGACCCGCGGGACATAGATGTTTTCATCAACGGCGCGAGCGGGGACGCAGCGCGGGACAAGTGGAATTCCGACCTGCAGCATGATTTCCTGGAGCATGCGGCGGAGGTCCGCTTCAAGCACCTGACGGGAGAATACGCGACCGCTTCTTCATTTGCGCTCTGGCTCGGCGCCATGATATTGAAGAAGAAGCACATACCCGAGGTTGTCCTTGCCAGGCCGGCCCGACGGCCCGAACGGAAAGAGACCGCCCTCGTGTGCAATCACTTTCTCTCAAGGTATTACACGTTCATGATCCTCGACAGCGTGACACCATGAAACGGAAACTGGCCGCCTATATTGCCAGGAACAAATATATCCGCGGCACCCTCGATAACCCGGCGGACCTCTCGGAATTCCGCGAGAAGCCCACGCCGCGGTTGATCTTCGGGCTTTTCCTGATGGGGTTCAGCTACATCCTGGGCTGGCCGTCAGTCGCCGCCCTCGGCGTAGTGGCGATCTGGCTCGAGGAACCGCTGATCGCAGCTATCGGCGGCCCGGCCGTTTACGGGCTCTCCCACCTCGTGTTCCTGGGCGGCGCTCTCCTCGCGCGCGCGCCTCATTATATGAATGTGCTGGTAAGGTACTCTGTGGGGAAGCTGTTCAGGAAACTGCTGGCGTGAGAAATGTAAAAAATGAGAGAGATGCGACATTGCGGTTCGGGACGTTTTTCAAGTTCATGTGTTCTTCTTATTGATTGCGTCAAATAAGGCAGGTTCTGCAATTCAAAGACTGCGGAGGCAAATAATGGGACGGACTTTCAGGGTCTTTTTCGCCGGGTTTATTGCCATTGTCTTTTCAGGCTGCACAGCCTCGATGACTCCTTTAATGCAAGCCATAGACAAAGGGGACCTTGCGTCCGCGGCAAAGCTGCTGGACGAGGGGGCCGATATCAATGCAGGGACGCAATGCGACCAGGAAATGCCCGAGTTTGAAAGTTACACGGTCCTGGGCTGCGCCGCGAAAAACGGCCGGACTGAGGCCGTCAGGCTTTTGCTGGACAAAGGGGCTGATATCAATAAAAGATGGGGCGGCTACAGGTTCGGATTCTGGAACCCCACACCGCTGATGCTCGCCGCGCGGGAGGGCCGCACCAACACTGTGAAACTTCTGCTGGACAGGGGCGCCCAGGTGAACCTCTCTTCCGATTGGGGAGGGTGGAAGGCCCTGACGCTGGCAGCCGGCGCCGGTCATAATGAAATTGTGAAGGCGTTGCTTGATAAGGGCGCATCCGTCAACGAAACAAACGGCAACGGGCTTACGCCTTTGATCTTTGCCGCCGGCAGCGGACA
>JBDKTK010000401.1:0-18487 GCA_039680225.1 Syntrophaceae bacterium | reverse complement strand
TTTCCGATGCGGGGATCGACGTCCAGTACATCTACGGCAGCCCCGGAAAGGGCAGGACCGCCGTCCTTGTTTTCAAGACAGACAATGACCGGAAAGCAATGAAGGCATTGGCCGGGTGAGATTGTGGTCAATAAAGGCCGGTCACTTCGACAAGCTCAGTGACCGGCTTTTTATACAAACCGCTCGTTGAGCCTGTCGAAACGAGTACATTCATTTTGCAATTATCCCACGCCGGGGTGCAGGGGAGGCTCTATGGCAATTTTTACCTCCCCCCACCCCCTCCGGAGGGGGACAAAATAAATAAGGTGCTAACAGTAGATCGATTAGTCTGCAGACAGCCGTTGCTTTTATTCTCTTTTGTAACACCGGCGCCGGTGCACGCCAGGGATGAGGCGAGAGGAGAGAGCAAAGTGCTTTGGTCAGGAGCAAACCCAGACATGGAAGGATTTTGGCCCGTGCACGCCGAGGGTGAGGACCTTCTCTATATCGGCGGTACGACTGCATCCGCTGACCAGGACAAAGTGCCTGTCGCCTTTGGCCAGCACAAAGGCCTGATGCATATCGGCCAGCAATGCTTCAGGCGTCAACAATACCAGATGAACCCTTGTCAGGAGCGACAGGAAATCAGGCTCCCCCTGGGTCGTGCGGAGTAGACTGGTACCTGTCTCGGGCAGCCCGGCATCCGCAACGGTAATCCCCAGATCGCAGTCGGCGAGCCGGCGCTGATCGCCATTGAGTGGAATATTGTTCACGCCGAAACGCGCCAACAAATCAAAAACGCAATAGCGTCTGTAAAGCGGATTGTCAGTCAAGGCCGCCGTCTTGATCCCTTCGGCTTTGACCAGCTCTTCGAGAGCTGAGGCAAATTCGTCCGACCCCTTGATCTTTCTCGTATTTCCGCTAAGCCGCGCGATTTCGTTCAGAAACAGATCAATTTCTTTTTCCGGGACATCAGCGGTTCGATCCGCAAACCTTGCGGAATCCGGCAATGGAGAGGCGGGTGAAGCGGGACAGGATTTCAGGGCAGACCGCACCTTGGCAAGAATCTCTTCTCTTGCCGGACTATCTTTACTCATTTTTATTTTCCCTCCCGCCATTGTCCCTTGCTTTCCACCACGCGCGGAAATTTCCCTTCAGCGCTGGAAAAGGCCGGGACATGGTCCAGCGGTCCAGCGGAGCAGGCATACGCTCTATCCAATCGCCGCTTTGAAGGGGCGCCAGCAATGTCTTTCCAATGCGGGCGGCCAGCTGGTAGAGAGCCGGAGACCCCATAACATACCGGCCCGCCCTGGCAACGGCCTTTATTGAATATGGGACAGACGCGCTTTCCATCTCATCCCCTTCCATGCAGCGCCGTCTCAAATGCAGGAGGATATCGGTAATCGGAATCATTACCGGGCAAATATCAACACATGCGCCGCACAAAGTGGAAGCAAAGGCAAGACCCCCGGCTGTCTCCGATCCCAGGAGCTGTGGAGTCAGTATGGACCCGATAGGGCCCGGATAGACGGCCCCGTACGCATGCCCTCCCACCTGGTTATAAACCGGGCAGATATTCATGCAGGCCCCGCAACGGATGCACATGAGAGTTTCCCGGGCTGTTTCATCCTTGAGGATTCTTGTCCGGCCATTGTCGAGCAGGACCAGGTGAAATTCCCTGGGGCCTCCCTCGCGGACACCCGTTATGAATGTGGTATAAGCAGTTATTTTGCTCCCGCTGACACTGCGCGCCAGCAGCTTGAGCATGACAGAGGCGCTTTCCCAGTCCGGAATGATCTTGTCAATGCCGACGACTGCAACATGGACCGGCGGCAGGGACGTGCACATCCGGCCGTTGCCCTCGTTGGTAACGAGAACCAGCGTGCCGGTTTCCGCAACCAGGAAATTGCCCCCGGATATCCCCATTTCCGCGCTGAGAAACTGTTCCCGCAACAGCTTGCGGGCGATCTCTGTCAGTTGCCTGGGATCGGGCGCCGCCTCCACATTGAGCTTAGCCCGGAAAAGCTCGGCGATTTCCTCCTTAGTCATATGCAGGGCAGGAGCGGTAATGTGGGAAGGCCTCTGCCCGGCCAACTGCACTATATATTCCCCGAGGTCCGTTTCGAAGACCTTTATCCCAACGGCTTCCAGGGCATGATTCAGAGCAATCTCCTCGGACAGCATGCTCTTGACCTTGACCACCTTGCGGGCTCCATGCTGTGCCGCTATTTCCAGGACGATCCTGTTTGCCTCTTCGGCGTCCCTGGCCCAATGCACCTGGCCGCCCGCGGCAGTCACATTCTCCTCCAGCATGGGAAGATAGCTGTCCAGGTGTGTCAGCGCATGCAGGCGCAGATCGTGACCTGCCCTCCTGAGCCGCTGCCATCGCTCCTCGCCGAACTCCCTGACGACCTCGGCACGCTTCAGCAGGGCTGTGCGGGCGCTCTTCTGGGTCGCCGCCACCGTGGCCGCTGATATGGTGCGGGTATTGGCGCGAAAATCGATCTTATCCGTTTTTTCCATTACCCCGCACCTCCCATGGCGAGTATATCTATGAGGTGCACCGCCTGGATATTCGCGCTCAGTTTCTGCAAACCGCCGCGAATGTTTATGAGACAGCCGGGTTCGCTTACAACAACATACTCCGCGTTGCTCTCAGAGATGTTCCGTATTTTTGCATCCATCATGGCCTTTGAAACTTCGGGGTACACAACGCTGAATATGCCGCCGAAACCGCAGCAGGAATCCGTCTCATTGAGAGGCAAGAGCTCCAGCCCCCGCACCGCGCGAAGCAGTTTTTGCTGCTCATCGCGCACGCCGAGCCCTCGCGTCAGGTGACACGGTGAATGGCAGGTCACCCGGTGCGGGAAGAAGGCCCCCAGGTCTGTCACTCCCATTACATTTACCAGGAACTGGCTGAACTCCAGGGCGCGGCCCGCAATTTCCACTGCTCGCCCGTGTTCGGCCGATCCTTCCGGGAACATGGCCGGATAGCGGTGTTTCACAAACTCGAGACACGATCCAGAGGGGGCCACTATGTATCCCTTCGTGCCGTCAAAGGCCTTCATCCACCCCAGCGCAATCTTCCGCCCTTCTTTTTGAAAGCCGCTGTTGAAAAAAGGCTGCCCGCAGCAGGTCTGCCCTTCCGGACACTCGCAGGTTACGCCGACTCGCTCCAGTATCCCCACCATGTTCTGCAGGGTCCCGGGCAAAAGGTTTTCACCCAGACAGGTAATAAATAATTGAACTTTCATCTTGAAAACCCGATTGAATCTGTAATTGAGAATCCTTCCTCAGGACAGTTTATGGCGCTGCGCCCAGGCGGCGATTTCCCCGGGGCTTTCAAGCACTGTGACACCCGCCTGGCGCAGGGCCGATTCCTTTCCCTCAACGGTCCCGGAGGAACCCCGCACAATTGCCCCCGCATGCCCCATGCGCTTGCCCGGCGGGGAATAACGGCCGGCTATATAGGTCGCGACGGGCTTGGTCATCTTGCGCGAGATGAACCCTGCAGCCTTCTCTTCCTGCTCCCCTCCCACCTCTCCGACAATGATAACGGCATCCGTGCCTTCATCCCTCTCGAAGCGCTCGAGGATGTCCGGCAGGTTGCGCAATACCACAGGATCGGCGCCCATGCCCACCACCGTACTCTGGCCTATGTTGACCTGCGACAGGAGGCCTGCAAATTCATATGAAAGTGTGCCGCTGCGGGATATGATCCCCACGCGTCCGGGGGAAAAGAGGGAAGCGGGCATGATTCCCATTTTCCCCACACCCGGCACAAGGAGTCCGGGGGTTGTGGGCCCCAGGGAAAAAACCCCTCGTTCCATGGCATAGTTGCGCATTTTCATAACATCGGCCACGGGGATGTGTTCCGGAACGACTACTATGAAACTAATGCCGGCGTCGACAGTCTCAAGGAAAGCATCCAGCACAAAAGCAGCGGGCACGAAAAAAACGGATGCATTGGCTCCTGTTTCTTTAACAGCCTCGGCAACGCTGTCGAAAACAGGCACTCCTTCGACAGCGGAACCGCCTTTGCCGGGGCTTATGCCGCCAACGATTTTTGTGCCGTACTCAATCATCCATTTCGTCTGAATACTTCCGATCCGGCCTGTTATGCCCTGCACGATGACGCGGGTGGTATTATCAATAAGTATGCTCATGACCAACCTCGATCTATTTCGTTTTTGAATTTCACCTTGCGGCCCCTTGCTCCACGATTTCGTAGAGCTTTTCCACAGCCTTCTCTGTTGCCGTATCTGTCACGATGTGCACGCCACCGGTGCGCAGAATCTCCCAGGTCTCTTCCTGCCTGTTGCCGAGAGCCTTGGCAACTATCGGGATCTTCACGTTATGCTCCTTGATGTACCGTACAACTCCCTTGGCCCCTTCATGGATCGGGTTTATGCCGCCATAGACATTAATCAAGATGGCCTTCAGATCGGGTTTCATCATGATCAGCTCCATGCATTTGTACAGCAGGTCGGCTGTGATGCCTCCCCCCGTTTCCAGGAAGTTTGCCGGCTTGTATTTCTTCATTTTTCCAATGATGTCCATGGAGACCATGCCGAGCCCGGCCCCTGAAGCAATAATGCCTACGTCCCCATCGAGGTCCACGTAAGTGACCCCGATTTCCCGGCCCCGGCGCTCCAGGACATTCTCGATCCGGTCTACGCGGTCCGGAAGGGGATGGCGTATCCTGGACAGGGCCGAGTCGTCGACCTCCAGTACGGCGTCCACGGCAAGCAGGGCTCCATTTTTAAGGACCACGAGGGGATTGATTTCAACGATGAGCGCCTCGTAAGAGGAGGCAACATTATAAAGACGGCCAATGATGTCGCTCCATGCGGAGATCAACTGCTGGTTGAGTCCAAGCAGTTTCAATAGTCCCCGGGCCTGGTAAGGGTAGTAGCCGAACGAGGGGTCAATGTGAAGGGTTGCAACTTTTTCGGGCGAGTTTTTTACCGTTTTCTCAATCTGCACCCCGCCTTCCGTGCATGCGATTATGACTGGCTTGCCGGAGTATCCGTCTATTGTGAAGCCGACATAGAGTTCCCTGGCTATCTCGACCTTCTCGCAAACAAGTATTTTTCTGACCGGGAGCCCTTTTATATCTGAAGCAAACAGCGATTCAGCAGCCTCTTTCAGCTCACTATCGTTTGCCGCCGTTTTAATTCCGCCCGCCAGCCCGCGCCCGCCTACAAGCACTTGCGCCTTGAGCACCACCGGGTATCCAATCTGGCCGGCTACCTGAAGCGCCTCATGAATATCGCTCGCAAGGCCTCGCCGCGGCACGGGAATGCGGTTCTGTTCAAAAATGTCTAATGCCTCATATTCGTGAAGTCTCATGGGATGGTTCCTTCCTGAAAGAGTTGGCAGCCATGCGTGTAAATGCCGCAACTATATAGAATTGCTGACTTGAGATGTCAAACGAAAAGAATCAATTTGGTTTGCTGAATGCAATTGTTTTTTGTTCTCAAAAACTCAATTGAAAATATGATTGAATTGATGTAGGAAAGCTTTGTTCATTTTAAGACTGCGAAGGTGAATCATATGAGTAAACCAACAAAAAAGAAGACAAGTTCTCGTGAAGATTCGAGCCAGGTCGCTTACCAGGGTATCAGGCGTTTGCTGTATACCAAGGAACTGGTGGCAGGCCAGAAGATCTCTTGTGCTGAAATTGCCGAAAAGCTGAACCTGAGTCCGACGCCCATAACCCAAGCGCTTAAGAGGCTTGAATTACTGGGGTTTGTGACACATGAGCCGAATCGCGGCTTTTCCATCACCCCATTCAGCATCAGGGAGATCGAAGAAATCTATGAAATGAGGGAGCTCATTGAACCCTGTCTCCTTCGAGCCACGATTGAAAAGCTTAACAAGGAGGGTATCTCGGCGCTGAAGAAAGCCATGGAGGCACACCTTTCGGCAGAGCGTGACTTCCATCTGAAGGACCGGCTTTTCAAGAATAAGGAGTTTCATCTGACGCTTGCGTCCCTTTCGGGCAAAGAGACCCAGGTCAGGATCCTGCAGAATCTTTTTGACCTGCTCTTTCTCAAGTACGGAGGGCTGCCCAGCGCCTCGCTGACCGCGACGGACCAGGAGCACCAGGAAATTTACGACAGTGTTTCCATGCGCAGCCTCGACAGGGCCCAGAGGGTGCTGAAAAACCATATTACGAATGTGAAGACGCAATTTCTGTCCAGCATCAACAAGATGATGGCAGAGCGGAAAAAAGCAATATTTTAATGAATTCCTTATCCTCAGGAATGGGGAAGGATTTTCTAAACACGAAACAGGAGAGAACTTATGGGACTAATGACAAAAGATCAATACATCGAATCCATCCGCGCTATGAATCCCACTGCATACATGTTTGGGGAACGTTTAACAAATGTCGTCGACAACCCCCGCATCAGGGCCGGGATCGAAGCCACCGGGGCCACTTATGAAATGGCGTTGAAACCGGAGAACCGGGACCTCTTTACGACCGTGAGCCCCCTCATCAACGAGCCTGTATGCCGCTTCACCCTGCCCCCTTCAAGCGTTGAAGACCTCGTTGCCCGCGTCAAGGTTAACCGGAAGATGGCCAATTACGTCGGCACCTGTCACCAGAGGTGCACAGGGCTTGATTGCCTTTCGACTCTTTCCATTGTTACGTATGACATAGACAAGAAATACGGCACCAGCTACAACAAAAACTTCATCGAGTTCCTCAAGAACATGCAGAAGAACGACCTGACGGCGAATGCCGGGGTCACCGATGTCAAGGGGGACCGCTCGCTTTCCCCGAGCGAACAGGTGGACAAGGACATGTTCCTGCATGTGGTCGAGAAAAACGATAAGGGAATTATCGTGCGCGGCGCCAAGGCCCACCAGACGGGCTCCCTTTCCGCCCACGAGATAATCGTGCTGCCCACGAGGGCCATGGGCAAGGCAGACAAGGACTATTCCGTTTCTTTCGCTATCCCGTCCGATACTAAAGGGCTCATTCATGTCGTGGGCAGGTCCACTCTCGATAAACGGGAACTGGAAGGCTGCGATATCGGGAATGTCTATTATTCCAAGTATTGCCCGACCCTTATATTTGATAATGTGTTTGTCCCCTGGGAGCGCGTCTTCATGTGCGGCGAGACCGAGTTTGCAGTTGAGATGGTGATCCGCTTCTCGTCCTTCCACAGGCAGAGCCACGGCGGATGCAAATCAGGCAGAATGGATTGCATGATCGGAGCCGCCCTCACCCTAATGGAGTACAACGGGACGACCAAAATGAGCCATCTCAGGCAGAAGATCATTGATATGATCCACCGGGCCGAGACGCTCTATGGCTGCTGCCTGGCTTCTTCATATGAAGGATATAAGGAGCCATCCGGAACTTTCTTCATTGACACGGTGCTGGCCAATGCCTCCAAAATCCATGAGGGCAAAGAGCTCTCCGAGGCCATACGGCTGATGGTGGATGCTTGCGGCGGGTTCGTGGCCGACCTGCCGTCCGACAAGGACTTTGAAAACCCCGAGATAGGCGCTCTTTTAAAGAAATACCTCACGGGGGTGGACGGGGTCCCGGTCGAAAACCGGGTCAAGATGTACAGGCTGGTTGAAAAGCTCGCGATGGAAAGCGCCGATTCAATTTCCGACATCCATGGCGGCGGCTCGCCCGAAGCGCATAGAGTCACGATTTTCCGGGAAACGAACCTGGAGAGCAAAAAAAAATCGGCGAAGCGCCTGGCCGGCATTGACAAGTAAAATTTTTTATTAAGCTTAACTGGACGGGGCCGGAATTTCTTGATGCGAATTCCGGCTCTTTCTTTTTCGGGTTCTGCAGCCGATCACGGCAAGGTTTGCGAGGCTTTGGCCATGTTGCAGCGGGTTTTTTCGCACCCCGTTATTTCATATGCTTCTCATTTGATAACGGTTTCTACAAATCCGATAGACTGCATGACATCTGCTTAATTTATGGGTTTTATCAAGGCATAATAACTTTTCAATCCTTGCCATTTCTGATATACGGCGGGCCGGCATGCCGCGGGCCGGCCGCTGCCTGGCTGATACCGGCACAGGACCCGATAATTGACGTGATAGAATGGAGAAGAGGACCATGAGTGAAGATCATGTACTGTATAGTGTTGAGAAGAATTGTGCCCTGATAACGCTGAACCGCCCGGAGGCGAGGAACGCCTTCAGTCCCGAAATGATCCGGCTGTGGCGCCAATACCTGGAAGAGTCCGGAAAAGATGACCGGGTCCGGGTAATCAGTGTGACCGGGAACGGGAACACCATCTGTTCGGGGGGCGACATCCGGGATATGGCCGAAGGGAAACTCCGCTCCTGGGATATGAAAAATTTTGTCTGGGAGGGGGTCCATCGCATTGTATTGACCCTTGAGGACCTGGAAAAGCCGGTGATCGCGGCAATCAACGGCGCCGCCATGGGCGCGGGACTGGACATGGCCCTCATGTGCGACATGCGGGTCTGTTCCGACAAGGCAAGGCTTGCCGAATCCTATATCCTTATGGGTATTGTGCCCGGGGATGGCGGGGCCTGGTTTCTGCCGCGCCTGGTTGGGGTCGCCAAGGCCCTGGAACTGTTCCTGACCGGCGATACCATCAGCCCCGAAGATGCCCTTCGATTAGGAATTGTGAACCGGGTCGTACCCCACGAACATCTGATGAAAGAAACGTTCGCTTTTGCGGAAAAAATAGCCGGAATGCCGCCGCTTGCCGCCCGCATGATAAAAAGGGCCGTTTACCAGGCGCAGACAAGCACGCTGAGAGCACACCTTGACTATATCTCTTCCCAGTTGGCCCTTCTTACGGAAACGGAAGACCATATTGAGGCAGCCAGGGCGTTTTTAGAAAAAAGGAAACCCATTTTCAAAGGCAAATAAAACCGAGATTCTTCAGGCCAGGATATTATTCATTTACGATTACTGGTTAAATTCGCCTTGATAAACTTCTCTCCGAGGGCACCATACTTCAAAAGCATTTTCCCGATATTTTGAATATGAAATTGAAGATATGAGAGACATATGCAGACAGACCACGCCTGCGAAAGAACTGCGAAAGGATTTTAAGCCATCAGAAAAGGCTAACTTGTTGAAATTTAAGGAATAATATGGAGGGCGATCGGGGATTCGAACCCCGGACCACTGGTTCCGGAGACCAGTGCTCTATCCCCTGAGCTAATCGCCCTCAATGAAATAACGGCGGGATAACTGCTTAAATAAAGGAGCAGTTTCTAACACTTTTCCGGCCGATTGTTAAGTCTTAATTTCCCAGTTATGCTTCTTTATAACTGGTAGACCGATATGGCCTGCTGAATTAGTGACCATATTAGCCCATTTCCCGTTTTAAATCCCCGATAAAAAACAGGGCCTTTCAGCCCTAATACCGGGGTGCGGATTTAATCTGGAGAGTTTGCGGGTCCGACAGCGCTTATCCGTACTGGATTTCGTGCCGCGCACTTGAGTTGTATTTGAAGCTTCTGTCCGGTTTTTTTGCAGGTCCGGTTATCCTGCCGTCTTTCCGCCTGGATACCGGGGGAATGCGGTACTTCATCAATGAAGGGGAAACCAGCACAAACAACAAAAGCAGATATATGAATATGAAATTTATCATCTTCAACTCCGCGCATGGGCTGCCGGACCGCCAATACCGCGGTCCATTTCAAAAATAAATTTGCCCCCCCGAAAATCCCGCTTTAATTTGTCTGTTAGTTGCTGTATACAGCCTTTAGCAATCATTATCGGCACAAACGAGATTTTTCTTAAGTGTTACTTGAAAGTTTTTGAGGCGGGACCACAATGAAGCAAAAAATATATAACCTGATCTCCCTGATTTTTGCGGTTTTCTCAGTCCTTTGCGGGCTTGCCAGGCACGAGGATACTCCGGATTCGCGATAATTCCCTTTAAATTGCGAAAAAAAAGCAGGGCCATGTGGCCCTGCCTGAATCATTATTATCTTTGTTTTGGCTTTACTTTTTAAACTTTCTCACGCCGGCCAGGCCGACAATCCCCAGTCCGAGGAGAAGCAGAGTTACTGGTTCGGGGACTTGCTCACCAATTTCACCAATGTGGCTGATCTTTCCTATATTCTGCACGTCGATGCCAAGAGCGACAAGGTTAACTACTCCCCAGGCAAACTCATTCTCGTTTTTGTACAGGAAGTGGTCTAAACCGGCATAAATACCATCACTAATGTTGCCGGTTTTTATGAAAAAATACTCAGGGGACGTTTGAAAATCAATTGCATAGATACCAGCCGCGTTCGTTGCCAGCCAGGACATGTTTATGTCGTCTTCCGGATATTTGGTCAAATCGGCTGTCGTAAATGAAGTACCCAATTTCAAATTGACCCAGTCAATTTCATCCTGGTCACCACTACCCACTGCACCCCACGCAATCAGGCTGTCGACTCCCCCACTTCATTAAGCCCCACAGAGTAAGCCTGTGCGGGTGAGGAGATACAGACAACCATCGCCGTAATGCAGATTGCAAATAGAATCTTTTTCATATTCAACTACCCTCTTTAATTCTGTTGACCTTTGAACTTTTTTACAGCATAAAACAAGCCATATTCCGTAACCTCTTGAATTCAGCGTTTATTTAGTAATCGTTTTGATTCTGATGCGCCAGGATTGTAAGCAAATCCGACAAAATCACCTCATTAAACTGGATCAGACGGTCCCATTTGAATCCTTGTTAGAAAAGAATTGCAGAGACTCTTGATTTGCATGCCTTTTTTCAAGTTGCGTTTATTTTCTAAATTGTAAGAAATTCCGACACTCGACACTGGATCAATTTACCAGGGCTAATAGTCGAACTTGAAGGGTATATGTCCCCACAGGACGTAATAAATTAATTTTGCTGATTCCGCGGCAAAGTCCCGCCTGCCGGCATCATCTTTTGACCAGTTTTCTGCATCGTAGCCGTTAAAGCACGCCCGGGGATAGATCTTTATCCCATAAGGATTTGCAGTGTACTGATAAACGAGATAGCTCCTCCTGGTGTGGAAGCCCGGCGTAAGCAGGATCGCGCTTTTCACATTCATCCGGGCTATGGCCTTCATGGCGCCCTGCGCTTCAATCAAAGTGAGCGGATGATGAATATGGGTCACGACGATCTCGAAATCGCCCTGTTTAAGGCCGCTCTTCCGGATCTCTTTAGCGACCATCTCCGGATAATTGTCATTGTAGCCGTATGGCCGGTGCAGCGGATTGATATTGTGCAGAACAACCACGAGACGCTTCACCTTTCCCGCTTTCAGCAGCTCGAACCCGGCTTTGGCGATTGACCTGTCAAGGAATGAAGTCCCGCCGAGGATCGCGACGTCAGCCGTATATTCCCCGCGCGGCGCCATGAACTCGCCGGCCTTTTGCAGTATTTTTTCTCTATAAGCAAATGCCAGGATAGATAAGATAAGCACAGAGAGACAAATGACCGCCAGAGCCCATTTTGCCTTTTGTTTCACGCGAGAAAACTTTTTCATATTCTACAGTAAATTCTCTTTGGACCCTTCAAAGCAGATTAAAATAAAAAGGCAGAACTTTTCAGGTCCTGCCCTTTGAATGCTGGGTTAAAAAGCATTGCCGGATCAAAAAGCCGCCTTGCCTTCGGCAAGGCGAATCAGGTACTGCCCGTAGCCGTTTTTCTTCAATGGTTCCGCGCACCGCAAGAGTTGGTCAACATTGATGTATCCCATGCGAAATGCGATTTCTTCAGGGCAGGAGATCTTTAGTCCCTGCCTCTGCTCTATGGTTTCCACGTAATTTGATGCCTGCAACAGCGATTCATGTGAGCCGGTATCGAGCCAGGCAAAGCCTCTTCCAAGTGTTTCCACCCTCAAAAGATTGCGTTCGAGATATAATTTGTTCAGATCGGTTATTTCCAATTCGCCCCTTGCCGACGGCTTCAGGTTGGAAGCAAAGTCAACCACCTGCTCATCATAAAAATAAAGGCCTGTTACGGCGTAATTGGATTTCGGATTTTGAGGTTTTTCCTCCAGGCTGATGGCCCGGCGTTCCTTGTCGAACTCGACAACTCCGTATTTTTCCGGGTCTTTGACCCAGTACGCAAATACGGTTGCCCCCGAAGTTTGCCCCGCGGCTGTCGTCATTCTTTGCACCAGTCCATGTCCGTAAAAAATATTGTCGCCCAGGATAAGCGCGCATGAATCTCCGGATATGAATTCTTTTCCAATAATGAAAGCCTGGGCAAGCCCATCCGGGCTGGGTTGCACCGCGTACTTGATCTGGATTCCCCATTGGGAACCGTCCAGCAACTGAGATTTAAAAAGCGGCTGGTCCTGAGGAGTAGTGATCACAAGGATTTCGTTTATCCCGGCGAGCATAAGGGTGCTCAGAGGGTAGTAAATCATGGGCTTATCATATATAGGCATGAGTTGTTTACTGATTGCCTGCGTTAACGGGTACAGGCGTGTTCCCGAGCCGCCGGCCAGGATTATTCCCTTTGTGATCATTTCCATATGCTCCAGAGTACTGCTTGAGAATTATTTTTAAATACCACCATCAACAACTTGCCTGCAAATACAATCAGATCCTTCGTTCTCGACGTGAAATATCCAAGACGACAAGAATCTTAAAACAGCGTCTCCGCATCCTTCAGTATGCCGGCAATTGAACTGCCTTTTTCCTTCGTCAAGACGTCAAATTTCATCTCCAGCGGTATCTCATGCTGCTTATTGTTCTGCTCGAGGGCCTTCTTGATGCGCTGGACGACTACCTCCGCAATTTCTGCGGGGGCCTGGGGAAGGAGGCCCGCAAACTTGTCGTCGGCCACCCGGGCAACGACGTCTTCCGTACGGAATACCTTCAAAATATTTGCGGTCCGCTTCAACAGCTCGTGCGCGATTTCATGCCCCCTTGTCCGGTTGACGGTTTCATAATTATTCACCTTGACCATGACAATGCTGATCGGCAGCTGCCGGCTTCCGTCCAGCTTGAGCAGTTCCTCTTCAAAGTAAGCCTTGTTGTACAAGCCGGTAAGCACATCGTGAAAACTGAGGTACCAGAGCTTCTCTTCGGTCTCACGGATATTGGTTATATCAATTGCGAGACAGACCATGCCGCTGATTTTGCCCTTATCGTCGCGGAAAGGCATGCGGTCGGTCTGGACCCACCTCCTGCCCTTGCTCGTCGGGAATGCCTCGATCTGGCCCCGCTTGGGGCTGCCGGAGTGCATTACCTCCATGTTGTCCTGGATGAAATGAGACAGCTGGTCCTGCGGGAGGTTGGGGAATATTTCGGGAAGGGTCCTGCCCACAATGGACGAGGCCGGCAATTTAAACAGCTTGGCAAGGGCCTGATTGACTTTAATGAACCGGTTCTGAGGGTCCATATAAAAGACGCTGGTCGGGATCGCATCGAGGGCTGACTGAAGCTTATCAATGTTCCGCTGCAGTTCGTCGTTGACGCGCTTGCGCATGGTCACATCGTGAAGGACTCCATGGATCGCCATTCCCCATTTATACGGGATAAAAATGACCGAGGCCTCGCACCCGACTTTCCGGCCGTCTTTCTTCAATCCGATAAACTCAAACTGGTGCACGCTGAAATTGCCCCTCAGCCCCTCGCGAAACTTGTTCTGCACAAACTGCCGCCAATCAGGGTCTATGAGTTTCATAGTCTCGAAATCCGTCCCGATTATCTCCCCCGCCTCATATCCGAATATCTCCTCAAATGCGGGATTGACGAATTCGAACTTCCTGTCGAATATGACAAAGAGCGCATCGTTCAATTGCTCCAGCCGGGGGAAGTAATAACCCATCCTTTCATTCAGCATCCTGATTTCTTCCGTCTGCCTTATTTTCAATTCTTCAAGATCGGCCACCTGTCTGCGTAAAAAGCCCATTTCGCCTATAAGCTGATTTTTCGTCTTATTCTCGTCCTTCATTTTCCTTTACCTTTCCCCTTAGCCGATTTATCTCAATTTTTTAAATCGCTTATATCACATTATTTTATAATTCACCTTAACCAAGCCCGCCACGAAACCAAGCTCGTGCGGCAGTATTTAAACCTCCCCCGGCCCCCGCCAAAGGGGGATAGAGAAGAATCATTTCGCTTTCGTTATCCCCGTCTTCTCCATGAGGTCGTACAGGGAGGGGCGGCTGACGCCCAACTCGGCGGCGGCTTTGGTGAGATTGCCCTGGTGCCGGTCGAGCGCCTTCTGGACCATCTCCCTCTCGAGGTTCTCCCGCGCCTCTTTCAGAGTAATATCGACGATCGCCGGATTCGAGAAGCTCAACTCCATATCCTCCGGCTTGACCTTCGACCCCTCGGCCATGATGACGGCCCGCTTGATCCGATGCTCAAGTTCCCGCACATTGCCGGGCCACTCGTAATGCTCCATGGCGAGCACAGCCTGGCTGGTGAAACCCGTTATGCGTTTTTTGCCTTCCTTGGCGAAACGCCTGAGGAAGGATTTCGCAAGCAGGGTGATGTCGCCCCCGCGCTCGCGCAGTGCCGGCAGTTCGATATGGATTATCCCGAGCCGGAAGAACAGGTCTTCGCGGAAAGACCCCGCCTGCACGGCGCTCTTCAGGTCGCGGTTCGTGGACGCAAGCACGCGGGCATCCACCACGATCTGCTCCCGCCCGCCGATGCGCTCCAGGGTCTGGTCCTGGAGAAAGCGCAACAGCTTCACCTGGAGGGGAAGAGGCATGTCGCCGATTTCATCAAGCAGCAGGGTGCCTTTATGGGCGTACTCGATCCTGCCCTTCCTTTGCACGTGGGCCCCCGTGTAAGCGCCCTTTTCGTGGCCGAACAGCTCCGCCTCCAGGAGGCTCTCCGGAATGGCCCCGCAGTTGATCACAATGCACTGGCCTTTCATCCGATAGCTCAGGTTGTGAATGGCCTTGGCCACGAGCTCTTTACCGGTGCCGCTCTCGCCCGTTATCAGGACCGACGCGTCGGATTTGGCCACCTTCCTGATAATGGAGTATATTTCCTGCATCCTGGGGCAGCTCCCGATCATTCCCTCGAATGTGCCTTCGTCGGGCTGCCTGACGAGCCTCTCCCGTTCGAGGTCGGCCACATGGAAGGCCCGCTTTATGACTATCCCGAGCTCATCCACCACGATGGGCTTGAAGAAGATGTCGTAAGCCCCCTGCTCGACGGCGCGGATGGCGTGCTCTTTTTCCGCCCGTCCGGTTATGATAATTATCTTTGCCATGTGGTTTTCGCCCAGTATGTCCGAGAGCGTGTTGAAGCCCTCTTCGACTCCCGCCGGCTCCGGCGGCAGGCCCAGGTCAAGGGTGACAACGGCAGGCCTCTCCTTCCGGTAGTGCTCCAATGCCGTTTTCCTGTCCTCGGCAAGCAGCACATCATAGTCCTGCATGAATGCCCACTTCATCTGGGTGCGGAGGTCTTCATCGTCATCAACGACGAGCAGCTTCGGCTTGACGAGCTCCACTTCCGTTTTTTTCATTTCTTCTTTGATCATTTCACTTTTCATGTCGTCAACCTCTGATAGGCAGTAACACCCTGAATGTAGATCCCTTCCCCTCTTCAGTTTCCACCTCTATCCTGCCGCCATGGCCCTCCACGATCGTCTTGCAATGAAACAGGCCTATCCCCATGCCCTTCTGCTTGGTTGTCTGGAAAGGCCGGAACAACTGGCGTTCAACAAATTCCCTTTTCATGCCGCAGCCTTTGTCGGCCACGGAAAATTCAACATATTTATCGCTCTGGCCGGTGCGCACAACAATACCGCTGTTTTCGGAAGCCTCCTGGGCGTTGATCAGCAGATTATCGAGGACCTTTTTCATCTCATTCTGGTCAATGAGCACAGCGGGAACGGCCGCGAGCTCCATGCGGACCGGCGTCTTCATGAACCCGTTGAGAGCGGCCACGGACTGTTCTATAAATGTCTTCAGGTCCGATTCGCGCAGCTGCAGGTCGAGCTTCTGGCTCACCAGCGAAAGCCGCCCGCTCATGGTATTTATCTTCTGGACGCTCTGGGAAATCGTGCGCAGGGCGTCGGCGCGGAACTCCGGGTTATCGAGATACTTGGGCAGGTTCTGGGTAACCAGCGAAAGCTTGTTCGCGAGGTTCTTGAGATCGTGGATGAAGAACGCCGACATGTTCTGGAAAGCCTCCATCTCGCGCGCCTGCCTCACGCGCTCGGAAAGCTCCAGGTTGAGCAGCAGGGCCGCGGCCTGGTCCGCAAGGGTCTTGAGCAGCTCGGAATCCTCGAAGGACAGCGATTCGTAATATACTTTCGAGCTCAGCGTCATGATGCCCACGAGCCGCCCGGAAGCGCGCATCGGCACGCAATAGCGGGTCCGGCCCTCTATGGTCTCGTCTTCATATGATTCAACAAGGTCGCTGACCCAGTCGTCTTCGTGCTGCCCCAGGTCAACCGGCATTTCCTCGTCGGCCATGGCGCGGATCAGCTTATCTCCTTTTCCGCCGGCGAATTTCATTTTTGCGGCCTGCGAAGCCGTCAACACCGTGGACCCCCCGAAGGAAAGCGTCTCCTGCTTTTCGTCAACAACCCAGATCGTGACCGACAGGATCTCCAGGCTCTTGGAAATCAGCTTGACTATCTCGCCGCACAGGTCCGCGGTGTTCGTGACGGACGCGGTCTGATCCGTGAACGTTTCCCAGATGTTCTGATAATCGTAAATCGGTCGCTTGAAATGATGGCTGATGAAACGTTTCCGTTTGAGCCGCATCCGGTCGGAGAGCAGGAAGGCCCCCATGCCGAGCACGCCCAGGAAGATCACGAAAATTGTGACGTTGAAATTCGCGAGCGAGCCTATCTTGTAGCTGAGCCATGACAGGGACGCGACCAGGATGAAATAGACCCCGATGATCAGGACGGTCAGGGAGTTGTATAAAAATTTATGGGAGAGATAAACCGAGACGGCCAGGGGGTTGCCGCGGAAGAGAGAGCCGCTGACCAGGACATTGGCAACCAGTATGGCGCCCACGTTCAGGATATCGAGCTCCGTCTGGATGCTGCGGAAGAGCACGTACTGGCTGTCCAGGAAGAGTTTCACCAGGAAAATGCCGCCGATCCCCAGCAGCATGAACTTGATCTGCCATCTGGTGTGCCCGGTGGAGTGCCTGAGAGTCCTCTCCAGGTTCATGATGATCATGATCGAGAAAACGACCGCGCAAAGGTGCCACAGGTAGCCGGACCAGCCCAGGGGCACGAGGTAACCCGTCTTGGCAGCAATCAGCCGCCCCGTGAAAAAGCTCTCCTTGAAAACAACGGCCATAACCACCGGCACGACATACGAGAGCGCAATAATCCATTTCCACCTGGAAAGAAGCTCGGAATAATTCGAGCGCGCAAAGATGACGCTGAAGAGGAGCCACGTCCCGAAAAGGAACGAATCAACCACCTGGTTCGTCCGCATCCAGAACTCAAACTTTTCCGATGAAGGGCTGATGGACAGGCCGATGGTAAGCGCCTCAAGGGCCAGCACCAGCATGCCCGCGGCAAACACCCGGTGGTGAAGCGAACGCGGGTCCTTGTAAAGCGACCCCGCCCCCACCACAACCGAGAACACCGCAGTAATAAATGCCAGAGCTATATAATGGTCCATCTTATCTACTATCGCTCATTGAGCCCGTCGAAACGAGCGCTCCTTCGGTCACTGAGCCCGTCGAAGTGACCACTCCTTCGGTCACTGAGCCTGTCGAAGTAACCACTCCATCGCTCATTGAACCTGTCGAAATGAGCGCTCCTTATTGTCCCTCTCCCTCGAAAAGAGAGGCCGGGCGAGGCTGTATAAAAATTCGTATTCAGTTTTCAGGATTATCATTTCCGCGAAAGCGGAATCCAGATGTACTCATCATTCCCGACTTTGATCGGAAATCAATAAATCCGCTCATTGAGCCCGTCGAAATGAGCGCTCCTTTCGGTCACTGAACCTGTCGAAGTGACCTCTCATTCGCTCACTGAGCCTGTCGAAGTGACCACACACTCGCTCACTGAGCCTGGTCGAAGTGACCACCTTCAGTTAGTGTCCCCCTCACGGAGGGGGTCAGGGGGAGGTCTCCTCTTTCATCCCTTCCTGAAAAACTTCATCACAGGCTCCAACAACCCTTCCCGCTTCCCATCAGCCACACGCGTTTCAATCTTCCCCGCCTTGATATCGCCCCTTCGCAACCAGAACAGGACCGGCGCCATCAAACAAAGGGCAACTATAAAAAACGGGATCCCGCCGTCCCTGTGCAGGGAGCTTTGAATAATCCGCGGGTCCACATGAATGCTCAAAATGCTCAAGGTGGCAATCCTGATCCCGTTCTTGAACATGGTAAGAGGTATCGTCAACAGCACCAGAAACACGATCTTCCACCTGGTGCGCAAAAACATGTGCCCGTCCAAAATCGATGTAATGAAAAGGGCCAGTCCCGACCGTATGCCGCTGCACTGCTTGGCCACCTCGATGCTCAGCCCGGGCAGATGAAAAACAAATCCATCGCGAATGTATGACGTGCCGGTTGCGACAAAGAGCAATTCCGTGAACTCGGTCGAAC
>JBDKTK010000400.1:0-6776 GCA_039680225.1 Syntrophaceae bacterium | reverse complement strand
ACAAAAAGCTTTCGATCGAGAAAGATGTGGCCGACACGCTCTACTCCCCCAGGCTGGACGGAATCCCGTGCCGCGTGCTCGATACGGAAGCGGCCCGGCGCGCAGACAGGAAAGGTTTCAATCCCTTTGTCGCCCTGATGAGCTCATACACAATTGCGAAACATATGCGTCTTCCCTACCTCAAGGTGTTCCTCGGTTTGATGGGGCAGGGGTATAAGGCGATGAAACAGCTTGCTCACATGGCGATGGCTTTTGAGTCCCTGCAGAAGGCAACGGAAGAAGGCGACACGCAAACGGGTATTCTCCCCGTTGGACAAGTGACGGGCTTGCTTCACGATGAGCCGGCGGTTGTGCTGGTCATGGAACGATTAATCCAGGAGGCAAAGGGAAGACAGAAGCGCCTGGCAGATGTATTTGAATAGCGGCCTGTATTGAAGCTAAACAGGCGCCTTCATCTCCAGCTTGTGCGTGATGCACGCCGGCAGCTCTTCCGGGTAATGGGTGACATAGATGAGGCCGGTGAGGGTGTCCCTGCCGATGTGGTCGACGATGTCGATCACGGAGCGCCTGTTCGCGGGGTCGAGGCCTTCGCAGGGCTCGTCCAGGATGAGCAGCTCCGGCGATTTGACGGCGGCCCGGGCGATCATCACGAGGCGCTTCTCGCCATAGGAAGTCTGCTCGAAAAGCCTCTCCTGCAGCCGGGATATGCCGAGCATGTCCATCCAGCGCATGACCTGTCCTTTCTGCTGCTCCGACAGATTCCTGTAAAGGCCGACTGTGTCGAAGAAACCCGATGCCACGACATCGGCGACCCTGGCCGTCTTCCGGTAGCTGACAAGCTGGTCGGAGGACAGGAAGCTTATCCTCTGCTTCGTCTCCCAGAGCATCTCCCCCGATCCCTTGCGTTTCCCGAACAGGAAAATCTTGTTGGCGTAACCCTGGAGGTTGTCGCCCGTGATCAGCTTGAGCAGGGTTGTCTTGCCCGAGCCGTTGGGGCCCGTTATCGCCCAGTTCTCTCCGCTTGACATCTTCCAGTTCAGTTTGTCCAGTATTTTTGTCTTCCCGTAGCGGACGGTGACGTTCCTCATTTCGACCAGGGGCCTGCCTGCATCGGCTGAAGCTTTCACCGGCGCCGCCCTCAAGCTGCTTGCGGAAGGGTCCGGTCCATATAAACGTTCCAGGACACCGGCCTTCATCATTTCCGCCTTTGTGCCGCGCCCCAGGATTGAACAGTCTTTAACGCAGAGCACGTGCGTGATGCAGGGCAGGACTTCCTCGGGGTGGTTCGTGATGAGGATGAGCTGCGTCCCGAAGGAGGCAAGGCCGTTTATGACCCCGGTGAGTTCCTCTCGCGACTCCGCATCCACGCCGCTCAGCGGCTCGTCCAGGATGAGCAGCCGCGGGGATTTCAGGAGGGCCCGCGCGATCAGGACCTTCCTGATCTCGCCGGTGGAGAGGTTGCGGACCTCCCGGTCGAGCAGGCGGCCGATCTTCATGAGGCCGACGACTTTAGTGAAAAAGGGGGACCCGGGGGCCACGCGCCCGTTGCCGTACACGAGGGCGTCGCGGGCCCGTTCGGGGCCGGGAGAACTCCGGCGTGCGCTGCGGTCGTCGCGCCTCATCTCCCCGGTGTTGATCATCCAGTCCTGCAGCTCGAAGGAGACGTAGCCCGCGGGCATGCCTTCAAGGTGGTTCGTTACCGTGCCCTGGGAATAGGGGATATCGTTGATCAGGACGCGGGCGAGAGAGGATTTCCCCGCCCCGTTGGGGCCCAGGATGGCCCATTGCTGTCCGGTCCTGATCTCCCAGTCCGTGTTGCGGAACACCATCCTGTCCCGGATGCGGATAGTCACGTTGTCAAGAGTTATGAAGGGCTGGTCCATGCTGTTTGATTTCGACCAATCTCGCAGAAGCAGGGCGCGTCGGCAAAGCGCAACACACCCTGCATTTTCTTAAGTTGCTACTCCGCCGGGCATTCCGTCTCGTTGAGCTGGCAGCTCTTTTCCTTGGATTTTTCGGTAAGGCGCGCCTGCCGGCGGGCCTTCGCCTCCCGGTTGCGCCGCTTCTCTTCATTGGTTTCCAGGATAAGCGGCGGCAGCTCAATGGGCCTGCCGTTCTTATCCAGGGCGACAAAAGTCATATAGGCCGATACAGTGTGGCGCTGTTCCCCGGAAAAGAGATTTTCCGAGACAACGCGCACGCCTACTTCCATTGACGTCCTGCCGACGAGGTTGAGACTGGCCTGCAGAGTCACCATGTCTCCGACGAACACCGGGTTGTGGAAATCCATCCTGTCAACGGATGCGGTGACCGCATTGGAACGCGAATGGCGGACCGCAACTGCGCCGGCCGCGGTATCTATCAATTTCATCAGGACTCCGCCGTGGACATTGCCGGCGGGGTTGGCATCCTGGGGGTTCATCTGCTGCGCCATGACAACACTGCTGTCGCTCACTCTCTTGCCGTTCATAAAAAATTCTCCTTTTGGATTTTCGTCAAGGGGATTACATATTATCTTATAGTTAATTCAGCAACCATGTTTTAGGCATGTTTTTCGGGAGAGTTTTAAGTGGTAAATTGGGGCAACTTGGCTTAACATTCACAAAACTCTGATTCAATTGCGTATTTTCCCGTTGCCTCCGAAAAAACGAAGGGAGGTACAAGAAATGAAATACGTAGTCCTGCTGGGCAGGGTCCTGTACGCGGCTATTTTTGTGTTATCGGCCCCGGGGCACTTCACTTCGGAGACAATAGCCTATGCCGCAGGCAAGGGGGTCCCTCTCGCAACCTTTGCCGTGCCGCTGTCCGGCATTATTTCCTTTGTCGGAGGCATCAGCATCATCCTGGGCTTGAAGGCCCGTTACGGGGCATGGCTGATTGTCCTGTTCCTGGTGCCGGTGACTGTAATGATGCACAATTACTGGGCCGTTTCGGACCCCATCGCGGCGAGGACCCAGTATATCATGTTCATAAAGAATGTTTCGATGCTGGGAGCGGCGCTCCTCATCGCCTGGTCCGGCTCGGGGCCGCTAAGCCTCGATAATGTCAGGAAGAAGGACAGCGCCAGGTAAAGTCAATATACCAGGAGGGAAACAATATGAGCGGAAAGATCAGGATACTCGGGTTCGCAGGCAGTCTTCGGAAAGGCTCTTATAACAAATCGCTGCTGCGCGCCGCAACGGAGCAGGTGCCGGACGGCGCGGAACTGGAGACCTTCGACCTGGAAGGGTTGCCTCTGTTCAGCGAGGACAACGAGAAGAAGCCCCATGCGAAACTGGACGATTTCAAAGCGAAGATCAAGGCCGCCGACGCGATATTGATCGCGACCCCGGAATACAATTACTCGATGCCCGGCGTGCTCAAGAACGCCATCGACTGCGCATCCCGGCCCTACGGGGACAATGTCTGGGAAGGCAAGCCCGTGGCGATCATGGGCGCGTCCATAGGAATGCTGGGGACGGGCCGCGCGCAGTACCATTTGCGTCAGTCATGCGTCTTCCTGAACATGTTCCCGGTGAACCGGCCGGAAGTGATCGTGCCCTTTGTCGCGGAAAAGGTGGATAAAGACGGGCGTTTGACCGATGAGAAGACGAGGGCGAAAATAAAGGAACTGCTGGACAGCCTGATTGCCTGGACAAAGCAGCTCAAGGGGTCGGAGTAGTCCGGCAATGATGATATCGGGCAATATAGTCGACCTCCTCGATTCCCGGATATACCCGGGGACTATTACGGTCCGGAACGGCAGAATTGAGGAAATTGTCGAGGGCGGGAAATATAATACTTGGATCATCCCCGGCTTTGTCGATTCCCATGTCCACGTGGAAAGCTCGCTGCTGGCGCCTTCCGAGTTTGCGCGGCTGGCCGCCGTCCACGGGACCGTGGCGGCCGTCTGCGACCCCCATGAGATCGCCAATGTCCTGGGGATTGGGGGCGTGGAGTTCATGATCGAAAACGGCGGGACCGTGCCGTTCGGGTTTTATTTCGGCGCCCCCTCCTGCGTCCCCGCGACGCCGTTCGAAACTGCGGGGGCCTCGATCGGCCCCGCGGAAATAGAAACCCTCCTGCAAAGAAATGACGTGAAATTCCTGGCGGAGATGATGAACTTCCCGGGCGTGATCAATCGCGACCCGGAGGTCATGGAAAAGATCGCGCTGGCGAAGAAATACGGCAAGCCCGTGGACGGCCATGCGCCGGGCCTGAGCGGCGGGGCGCTGCGGAAATACATCGAGGCCGGCATCTCGACCGATCACGAAAGCTTTGATTACGGGGAAGGGGCGGAAAAGCTCTCGCTCGGGATGAAACTCCTTATCAGGGAAGGTTCGGCGGCAAAAGATTTCGCGGCGCTCGGCCCTCTGATCCCCCGGTATCCGGACCAATGCATGTTCTGCAGCGACGACCTGCACCCGGACGATCTCGTCGGCGGCCATATCAATGAGACGGTCAAAAAAGGCAGGCGCCTGGGCATCGATATTTTCACCCTGCTGAAATGCGCCTGCGTGAACCCCGTAATGCATTACGGGCTCGATGCCGGACTGCTGAGGGCGGGTGATTGCGCCGATTTCCTGGAAGTGGACAGCCTTGACGGTCTCAACATCCTTAGAACTTTCATTAAAGGAGAGCCGGTTGCGGAAAACGGCGATACGCTGCTGAGGTCCCGGCATGTCGCCCGTCCGAACAGGTTCAATACCGGTTTTAAAATGCCGGAGGACTTTGCGGTGAAAGGCGGCGCCGCCGCCGGGATCAACATTATAGAAGCTGCCGGCGGCCGGATCGTGACTGGGTGGGCGCGGGAAAAACCCAAGTCCGTAAACGGCCATCTGGTTTCCGACCCCGCGCGCGACATCCTGAAGATTGCCGTTGTGAACCGCTATGCCGATGCTCCGCCTGCAACAGGGTTCATCAGGAACTTCGGATTCCAGAGAGGCGCGATCGCATCCTCTGTGGCCCACGACTCGCACAATATCCTGGCAGTCGGTGTCACCGACCGGGACATTTGCAACGCGGTCAATCTTGTTGTAGAGAACAGGGGAGGCCTCGCGGCAGTCTCAGAGGAATTCCGGGAGGTCCTGCCGCTGCCGGTCGCCGGGCTCATGTCTGACGGGGACGGCTACACCGTCGCGGAGCAGTACTCGCATCTCGACAGGCTTGCAAAAAGCCTGGGCTCAAAGCTGGGCGCGCCTTTCATGACCCTGTCCTTCATGGCGCTGCCCGTCATACCCAGGCTGAAATTGAGCGACAAGGGGCTTTTTGATGCGGAGCGCTTCATGTTTATCGATTTGACAGCTGAGTGAAAGGTGAAGATGACTTGAAGATACTGGTGGTTGATGACGAAAAAGACATAGTGGACCTCCTCGCCTACAATCTCGAGAAAGAAGGCTTCTCCGTCATCCGCGCGTATGATGGGGAGCGGGCCCTGGAACTGGCGAAATCGCAGCGGCCGGATCTGCTGGTCCTCGATCTCATGCTGCCGGGCATCAAGGGGGTCGATGTCTGCCGCAGGATCAGGAGCGATGCCCGGTCGGCCAATCTGCCCATCATCATGCTGACCGCGAAAAGCGAGGAGATCGACCGGGTCCTGGGCCTGGAGATGGGGGCCGACGATTACATCACGAAACCCTTCAGCGTCCGGGAACTGATCGCCCGCGTGCGGGCCGTGCTGCGCCGCGCGGGCGCCGCCGGGAAAAAAGAGCGGCAGGGCGAATTTGTTTTCAGGGACCTGCGGGTCGATTACGACGCCCATGAAGTCTATGTGGCGGGAAGGAAAATCGAGCTCAGCCCCACCGAGAAAAAAATCCTGATGTTCCTGTCCCGCAACCCCGGGAAGGTATTCTCCCGCGACCAGATCCTGGACCACGTCTGGGAGGGCGAAAGCTTTGTGGAACGCCGGACCGTTGATGTCCATGTCCGGCGCTTAAGGGCCCAGATAGAACCGGACCAGGAAAATCCGCATTATATTCTTACGGTCAGGGGAACGGGATACAAGTTCGCCGAACTGAAGGGCTCCTGAAATTAATCATATCTTAATCCCAGCTTAACCAATCTGTAACATTTCCGCATTATATTGTTGCCAAATACTAAAGGAGGCGGAAAATGAAATTCAGTAAAATGGCGGTATTGGCCCTGGCATTTGTATTTCTGGCAGGCGGCGCCGCATCAGCTCAAAGCAGGATTGTAATTAAAGGATCAACAACAGTTCTGCCCGTTGCCCAGGCAGCGGCGGAGGCCTATATGAAAAAGAACCCGGGCGTGAACATATCCATATCCGGCGGGGGTTCGGGCGACGGCATAAAGGCCCTGATTGACAAGACTACAGATATAGCCAATTCTTCCCGCGATATGAAGCCGGAGGAAGTTTCGCTTGCGAAGAGCAAGGGCGTGAACCCGGCAGCCCACAAGGTGGCGATAGACGCGATAATCCCGGTCGTCCATCCCGGCAACCCGGTTAAGAACCTGACGATCGAGCAGCTCAGCCTCATATACCAGGGCAAGATCCGCAACTGGAACGAAGTCGGCGGGGAAAAAAGGCAGATCGTGGTCATTTCAAGGGACACCAGCTCCGGCACATATGAAAGCTGGGCGGAGAAGGTGCTTCACGGCGCGAAGGTGACCCCGCGGGCCCAGCTCCAGGCGTCCAACGGCGCGATTGTCCAGGTCATATCCAGGAACAAATATGCCGTTGGTTATATAGGCATGGGATATCTGAATAAAAGTGTCAAAGGCCTGGCCGTGAATGGCGTGGAACCCACCTCCCAGAATGCGCTTTCCGGTAAATACCC
>JBDKTK010000399.1:0-5345 GCA_039680225.1 Syntrophaceae bacterium | reverse complement strand
AAAACCCGGGTGGGCCGCCCGCCGGATTTCCGGCGGGCGCCCGACCAAAATCCCCCCCTTTCAAACTTCCTCAAAATCTCGATTATTTTCCTGGAGCCATGAAGAAATTCGCGCTGTTCGTTTTTTGCATGGCAGTCATGTCGGCCTGTCCGGCCCAGGGCGCCGTTGTGTTCGAAGAAAATTTTGAATCGGGCGGCGAGCCATTCCGTTTTGCCTGGAAGTGGACCAAGGGCGCAGCATGGAACGAAGGGTCGCTTGTCACCGAGAACGGCAACAGGATCTGGCGCGAGATTTTCAAGCCCGGGTCGACCGATACGTATTTCGGCTTCACAACCAGCATGAAGGGGACCGGTTCGGGCAATGCCATTTATTTCAAGTTCAGGGTCAGGTACGGCGATGCGCTGCATCCCTATACCTGGGCAACGGCCAGGCGCTCCCACGAGCTGAAGTTCCCCGATCTGTGCCCCGGCGGGCCCAACGGCGACAGGACGTGCCGGGTGATATGCGAACACCGCGGGGACCGCGACGGCAAACACGGCAGTTTCCGCGTCTGGACGCGCCTTGCCGTGAAGAACGGGGACACTTACCATCACATCCTTCCCGTGCAGCTCGTTTCCAATGCCTGGTACACCATCCAGGTCGGCCTTGTCGATAACGGCGATTCTGGGGATATCGTAAAGATCTGGTGCAATAATGAAATAGAGTCCGCCCCCGACTATTCCTATGTTTCCAAAGGCAACCTGTTCAACTCCGCCCAGTGGTGGCAATGCACGACCGAATGGGCTTACCGCAACCACGCCGTCGCCGCGGACCAGTACTTCTATTACGACGACATCCGGATAGGCACAGCCTTCATCCCCGGGCCGGGCAAAAAATAATTCCCTGATTGTCTCTCTTTTGAGGGGGCTGCAGGGGAGGATCGGAAGGAGAGGCGAGCATGGGACAAGCAGGAAACTTCTGATGCTGAGGGCTGCCATTTTCGGCTTCGGCAGGATGGGCCGCTTCCACAGGGAGGTAATCGACGGCTCCGGGCTGGCGCGCGTCATCGCCGTGGCGGACCCGGCATTGGAAAGGGACGGCATTCCCGGGAAAGACGCCCCGGAAATCTTTTCGGACCCCGCGGAACTCGTTGCGAAGGCCGGGCCGGATGTCGTCCATGTCGTCACGCCGCCCTCCAGCCATTTTGAACTCGCAAAACTCGCCCTGCTCCACGGGGCGCACGTTTACGTCGAGAAGCCCTTCACCCCGTCGGCCGCCGAGGCCCGCGAGCTTTTCGCCATTGCGGGCAATGCCGGCCTCAAGCTCTGCGCCGGCCACCAGCTCCTGTTCCATCCCGCGACCATCAAGGCCGGCCCGCTCCTGGGCAAACTCGGCAAGATCGTCCACATCGAGAGCTTCTTCTCTTTCCGCCAGGTCCGAAAGGATATTTCCGCTGCCGAGCAGCTCCTTGATATCCTGCCCCACCCGGTTTATCTCTTCCTGCATTTTCTGGAAAAGAGCGGGATGCGGCTGGAAGACACCCGCAGCAATATAAAGGCGCTCGATGCGCAGGGCGACGGAGAGCTGCGGGTCCTGCTTTCCGGCAAAGGCGTGACCGGCTCGGTAACGGTATCGCTCAAAGCAAGGCCGGTAGATTCCCGGGTCAGGATAACAGGCACAAAAGGCTCCCTGGAGCTCAATTATGTCCGGGGTACGGTTATCAAATCGGAACCCGGCATAATCGCGCTCCTCACATCGCCTTACTCGGAAGCGGTCAAGACCGCTTTCCAGTCCGGCGCGACTTTCGCGATGGCGGCGCTTTCCCGCAAACACCGGTACCAGGGACTGGGCGAACTTGCGGCGGCATTCTACAGGAGCATCATTGACGATACGCCGGCGCCGGTGCCGGAAAATCTGATCACCGAATGCGCCGCGCTCGGAGAACTGGCCGCCTGGAGGGCGGAAATGTCCAATGCAGCCGCCGGGGTCCCGGCCCCCGCGATGGAAAAGGATTTCGTCATAGTAACCGGCGGCACGGGTTTCCTCGGGCAAAGGGTCGTCAGGGAAATGGCCGCCTCGGGGCGCAGCGTCCGCGTCCTTGCGAGGAAGCTCCCCGCCGCAGGGGACCGCATCCCCGGGGCGGATTACAGGAAGGCCGACCTTTCCCGGGAACCCGACAATGCCGATTGGGAAGGGGCAGGGATGGTTGTGCACTGCGCCGCAGCCACTTACGGCGGCCGCGGGGCCCATGAGAAAAATACGGTCGCCGCCGTCCGCAACGTCCTGGAGGCCGCAGCCCGGGCGGGGGTGAAGAAGATAGTCCATATAAGCAGCCTCGGCATACTGGAATCCGCCCCCAACGGCAACGCCGTCTCGGAGGGCACGCCCGTCAATTACGGCGACTCCCGCCGCGGGCCTTACGTCTGGGCCAAAGCCGAGGCCGAAAAAATTTTGATCGAAAAGGGAAAGGAGCTGGGACTGCAATACAGGATCATCAGGCCGGGCCCGCTCGTCGACTACGAATCCTTCCAGGCGCCCGGCAGGCTGGGCCGCCGGATCGGCGCGCTCTTCATCGCAGTCGGGAAGAAGCAATCCGCGATCAACGTCTGCGACGTGGGGACAGCCGCCCGTGTCATCAGCTGGTGCGCGGCGCGTTTCGAGGATTTCCCCAAAGTGCTTAACCTGGCCGAGGCCCCTGCCCCGACGCGCAGCACGCTCGTAAAACTGCTTGCCGCCGCGTCTCCCGAGGTCAGGACCATATGGGTGCCCGAAGCAGCGGTGGGGGCGCTGTCCGGGATTTTCAAAATCCTGTTCAGGCTGGCCAACCCCGGCAAGCAGCCCCCGGATATCAGGAAAATATTCGCCTCGGAAAATTACGATCTCAGCCTGGCATACAAGGTGCTGAGGGAAATAAAGGAAACGGCATGAACATCGATTTATCGGGCCTGTTCACATTTATCGTTATCGCCCCGGGCATTCCCCTTGCCATCTTCGTGCTCTATAACATCTTCTTCATTGCCTGTTATGTCTTTTTGAGACGCGGCAGCGCGGGACCGGCGCCGCCCCCGAAACCCGGAAGGCGTTTTGCGCTGCTCGTCCCGGCGCACAACGAGGAACTCGTTATCGGCAAGCTGATCCTGAGCGCCCGCGAGCTGAACTACGATGCCGGCCTTTTTGAACTGTTCATAATCGCGGATAACTGCACCGACGGGACCGCGGTCATTGCCTCCGAAAGCGGCGCCCGGTGCCTCGTAAGAAATGTGCCTGACCTCAGGGGAAAGCCTTATGCCCTGGAATGGGCCTTGCGCCGGATCGATCTCGACAGCTTCGACGCCGTCGCCATCATCGATGCGGACACGGTCCTCGACAGGGAATTCCTCAACGCGATGGACCGGAAACTCGCGCAGGGCTGCGACGCTATCCAGGGATATTTCAACCTCATGAACCCCGACGACTCCTGGCTCACCCGGCTCGGGAAATTCCCGGCCGTCCTCAAATTCCGGATCAGGTACTTCTGCAAGGAAAGGCTGGGGCTCACCTGCCCGCTCATGGGCAACGGGATGTGCTTTTCCCGCAGAATAATGAAGCTCTACGGATGGAACGCCTTTTCCATAACGGAGAACTGGGAGTATTACATAAAGCTTGTGCTTAAAGGCCATGACGTCCACTACGCGGGAGACGCAGTCGTCTATTCCTATACGAGCACGGCCCTTTCCCACAGCGAGGCGCAGCGGAAGCGCTGGTTCAAGGGCAGGCTGGGCGTGCTGAAAGCATACTATAGACAACTCTTCAGGAGATCGTACCGCGCCCGGGACATAAAATCGCTCGATGCGCTGACCGAGCTGGCAATGCCTTCGTACTCGATGATGCTGAACTGGAACCTCCTCCTGATCGCAGTTTCCGCAGGGACATGGATTGCGGGACTCGAAACGGGCGGCACCGTTGTGTTCACCCTCGCGCTGCTGTCGGGCCAGGCTTCCTTTCTGCTCGCGGCGGCCCTGGTCGAAAGGCCGTCGGCCAGGACATTCCTCAGCATCCTGCGCCTCCCCGAATTCCTCGCCTGGAAATTGTACGTCGTCACGAAGGGACTGCTCTCGATGCGGGACAAGAGCTGGGAAAAGACAAGGCACCGGGCGCCGTGAAACAGTCCCCTCTCTTCTAAAGGGGGAGGGAAATAAAAAATATCTGATGTACTCTTCTCTCCTTGTCCCTTCAAATCTCATCCTGCTGCTGGCAGCGGCGGGATTACTGTGCCTGGCAACCCGGCGGAAAAGAGCTGCCCTGCGCTTTTTCACAACGGCCCTGGCGCTTTACGTTTTCCTGGGCACCGCCGTCCTTTCGTCCTGGATGATCGCCTCGCTGGAAAAACAATATCCCCGGGTCCAGGCGGCGGAGGACCTCCGCGATGCAAAGCAGATTGTCATCCTGGCCGGCTATGCCGAAAAGCACCCCCTGCTGCCGCTCAGTTCCTGCGTGAATTTCCCTTCCGCTTACCGCCTTGTCGAAGGGCTGCGGATCGCCCGCATGCTGCCCGATTCGACCGTGCTTGTTTCCGGGAAGGGACAGGTCCCCGCGGTGATGAAAGAGCTCCTTGTCTCAATGGGGATGCCGGCGGGAAAAATTCAGCTGGACAGGGATTCGGTCAACACTTACGAGAGCGCGATCAACGTGAAGCGGCTTGCAGGCAACAGGCAGTTGGTGCTTGTAACTTCAGCGGGGCATATGCCCAGGGCCGTGCGCTGTTTTCGCAAGGTCGGCCTGGACCCGGCGCCGGCGCCGACCAACCACATGAGGATGCTCAGGTACCGGTTCACGGACTTCCTGCCCTCTCCCGCACAGCTTGTCTATTCCGACCTGGCAGTGCGCGAGTATATAGGGATTTTCTGGTACCGCCTTACAGACAGGATTTAAGATTATGTTCCGTCACATACCCCCTGCGGGCCATCCCATTTCCCCCAAATGTGCATTAGCCGCAATTGCGGGAATAAACGGAGCAGCCGACCCGCTGCGCGGAATTTTCGGGAAGCGGCCCTATTACCTTTCATCGGGAACGGCGGCGCTGACCCTCTCCCTCATGGCCCTGAAAAAGAACGGCAGGGATAAGGTCATACTTCCCGCTTACACCTGCCCTTCCCTGCTCGCCTCCGTGCTGAAGGCCGGGCTCAGGCCGGTCCTGTGCGACATAGAGCCGCAGCGATTCAGGATGGCCCCGGAGCAGCTGGAATCGAAAGCCGACAGCGCAACCCTCGGCATAATCGCGGTCCACCTGTTCGGCATCCCGGAAAGGATGGACGCTGTCCGCGGGATCGCTTCAGGCAAAAAAATTGCAGTCGTCGAAGACGCCACCCAGGCCGCAGGGTGCAGAG
>JBDKTK010000398.1:0-2456 GCA_039680225.1 Syntrophaceae bacterium | reverse complement strand
GAGAAATGGGTAAAAAAACTGCCCCTGTTGCGGCTCGAATCAAACTCGGAAAAAGGGGAAACAAAACGGCAGCAAGCGGTATCGATGCATGGCATACGGCAGGCAGTTCCAGGGCCGTTCAAACCATTCCCCCTTTAGGTGGGTTAGTTTTGGTTATCACGACCGGGTGTCACCAATATCCGGGAAAGACAAGAATATCAATCTCCTGAATACAGGAAAAACGCACCGGAACCGAGATTCTGATTTTATCGAGCTGGTTTTTATTATGGGCCGTCAAGGATTCGAACCTTGGACCAATTGATTAAGAGTCAACTGCTCTACCGGACTGAGCTAACGGCCCCTGAGATCGTTTTTATAACATACACAGGGGTTATGTGCAATACCAATTTCATTATTTTCACCTCGTGTAGAATCGTTCCAGTTTCTCCAAAACGCAGTCGTGCTGGTATCTTGCGCGGCGCAGGAAGCACCTGCATTATTTCCGTTTTGATACGTGAGTCCTTATCGCGATCGTCTGGAGACCGTTCGTCATAAGGACAGCAATGCCGTCCCTGACTCACGGTACTACATGCCCTCCCGGCAATCTGCTCTTAAGCCTGAACCTTAGGTTCGTAAAGTTCGAATATTCGTACGATGGGCGGTCCTTTCAGCATACCACCCGCGACTTCCTGAAGTTTCGGCCACAGGCTTGCAGTGGCAGCCTCGGCGTCCCCCTTTGATTCCCACAGGCTTAGAGCACCGCATTCCCCGGTTTCGTAGTCGTTGAAGAACGTCGCGCTTTTAAATCCTTTCATGGTTTTGTAAATGGGGGCAAATGTATCGGCCACCATCTCCGCCGTTGAACGCATCCCCGGTCCAAAATTCACCACGATCAGTCGCGTATACATGGGTACACCTCCTTTCTTTCATTGAAAATAGCGGAACCCACCCGTATCTCTTGCCCGTTCCCACACCCTGTCCGAATGTGGCGAAAATCCGGTGGCGCGAGTATCCCGGCTTGCACAAGCATCTTCCATAATCTCCTTCGCATACGATCTGCGTCTACTCCAAGCATAGCACCGCACCCGGCTTTGACCGATCAGGCATCCGATGTCATAACGGACCCAGTCCGTCGATGGCCCGGCGCAGGGTCTGCGCACTTTCTATCAGGGCCAACCGTTCCCTCTCATTAAGGGGCAGGGGCAGGCTTGCCAGAACGCCCTGCCCGCCAAGGATGTGGGGCCGCGAAAGAGTTACGTCGGAGATACCTTCGCAATCGGACATGAAAGCGCTGACGGTGAGTATGGCCCTGTGATCGTGAAGAATCACATCGATAATATGCGCAAGCGCACTGCCGATCCCGTAGTAGGTCGCTCCTTTGCCGGAGATGATATGGTATGCGGCCCGTCTGACGTCCTCGCCCATTTTCTCTTTCTGCGACTCGTCAAGTTTCTTTCCGAGAAGACGGCAGATCTCATCGATTGTCAATCCCCCTACCCTCGCGAGCGACCAGGCCATTACTTCCGAATCGCCATGTTCTCCGATGACGTAGGCATGGACATAATTGCTGTCAATATCAAGGAACTGGCCGAGAAGCGTCCTGAAACGGGCGGTATCCAGGACTGTGCCAGTCCCGATCACTCGTGACGAAGGCACGCCCAATCCTTCGGCTATCCGGCTTGCAACGTGGGTCATCACATCCACGGGATTTGTGGTGACCACCAGGACCGAACCGGGCGCATGTTCAAGTATCGCCGGGATAACATCCCGAAATATGGCGGCATTGTCAGCCGCCAGGTCAAGGCGCGACTGTCCGTCAAGCCTGCGTCTTCCAGCCGCTACGATGACGGCGGAACTGCCTTCGAGATCGGCATAATCGCCCTGCCGTATGGCAACGGAATGGCCGAAAGGAACGGAGTGGAGGACGTCGGCCGCTTCCGCCCGTGCACGCCTCGTATTCTTGTCGACGAGGATTATATCCGTCCCGAAACCTTTCATGACGATTGTGTAGGCTGCGGTCGAGCCTACAAAACCTGCACCGATAATCCCTATCTTCATCGTCCCACCTGCTTCATCCCTGCTTCGCGTTTCAGGATCAATATCGGAAGACAGCTGCCGGTGACGGCACTCCGGGTATTGATCCGGGTGCAATATCATAAATAGCGCCACCCTTCAGGTATGTGTACGCACAGGCAAGATCCAGAAGGTCCTCATCGTCCTCCGAGCGGCTTTCGTGAAGGTCAGTTTTCCGGCTGACCGGGTCAAACCTTCCCCATTGGGCGCCCTGGGGCGATACAAAGAGGGAAGCGACCCGCCCGTCGAATGCTTCGGGCAGGATGGTTTCGATGTCGTTTGCGGTCCGGCCTGTACCGGCGAGATTGAGATACGAATCGATTGCTTCGTCACGGGCGGCAAGAAAATAGGTACTCATGACCCCGACAGCCCTCTCGTGAAGCTCGGCATCAGTCAGATCATCG
>JBDKTK010000397.1:0-5589 GCA_039680225.1 Syntrophaceae bacterium | reverse complement strand
AAAAGACAAAACGGGCGCCTTGAAATTCCATTACGTCATAGTCGATCTGCAATCCGAATACGTAAGCGGCGAGCCGATTGCCGCCGACGACGCCAAAGACGCCCGCTGGCTCGCCCCGGCGGATTTGGATTCTTTGAACGTCACCCGGACCACCCTGGAGATGTTGAAGAAGATCGGGTTTTTAAAATAACCTGCCATTCAGAAATGCAGGTGAGGGCTATAGCCCCCACGTTTCCACATTTCACACACATTTTTTCAGATGTGGGGGCGACCGGCGGTTGCCCTTATCGGGGGAATTCCAAGCCCCCTCAACTGCAGATTAAAATCCCATTTGTAAAATCAGTGATATCGACAATCTATTTTTTTTCATAATAAATACTACTGAAATAATAGTTTAAATAGTGCAGATAAAAAAGCTTGACACGATAGATTATATTTGATAGGTGAATGCCTGAACGATACGTTATATCGTTCAGGAGGAACTGATGGCAATCAATCTGGACAGAAATAAAATACTCGATGAGGCCCGCAAGCAATTTGCCAGGATGGGGCTAAAGAAGACATCTCTTATTGATATTGCACGTCCGCTCGGGGTTGGCAAGACCGCCATCTACCATCATTTCCCCGGCGGCAAACGCGAACTGATGGAACAGGTCATGCGCCATGAGGAAGAGGTCCTGTTATCGCATATCCGGACTGAGGTGGGCAGGGAATCGGATCCATTAAAACAGCTCAAACGGATGATTACGTCCAAGCTGGACCATGGGCAGCGATTAAGGGAACTGCTGGATGTTCCGAAAGACGTAGGCGAAGAGATTGCTTCTATTTATGCCGACAGGGAATTGTCCTTCAACCGTGAAGAGCTTGCCATGATAAAGGCAATAATAGAGCGGGGCATGGAAACGGGTGTTTTGCGCAGGGATGATCCTTTACATCTTGCTTCGGTCCTCCAGATGATGGCGCGAAGGATAGAGATGACCCTGGTTTTCGAAATGAGCCCCAAGACAATGAAGCAGAGGATCGATGATCTTTTCGAGATCCTGTTCTACGGGATCGTTTCCGATGCCGAGCATCGAAGCGCGCATTCGCATATGGCGGGGGAAAGGTCCAAGGCAAGCTTCATTGCCCCGGCATCCGGGAAGAGTTCCAATTACAAGGCGGCTCGGCGGGAATCGCGGCAGCAAAGCCCACGACGGGCGGTGATTTCAGCGATTTCAAATTCACAAGGCTAAAATCATTTCAGGGTATTACAGGATCATAAAAATGAGGTCCGTCCATCAAAAGATGGAATCACTTGATGAAATTCTAAAGGAGGCTCGATATGCCAGATGCGGTTTATGATGCGATAGTTATCGGCGGAGGCGCCAAAGGATTGACGTGTGCAATGTATTTACAGAGGTATGGCGGAATGAGTGTCGCCATATTCGAGGAGAGGCATGAGGCCGGCGGGGGTTGGGCCACGGAGGAAAGCGCGGCGCCCGGATTTCTTTCCAATACTCATGCGACCATGATCTATGCGCCGCATTACCTCGCTCTGGAAAGGGATTTCCCCGAATTTGACGGCGCCGATTTGGCCCAGTATCCGGCAACCAACGGTGCGATATTTCTGGATCAGGAGGACTATATCCTCACTTACAGCTATGGCGACGATCCTACCCAGGAAAAAACGGCCCGGGAGATAGCCCGGTATTCGCAAAAGGACGCTGAGACATGGCTGAAGGTCTGGTCTATGCGGAACCTGCTTATTCCCATGTGGGTTGAGACATGGCACACGCCGGTCAAGGAACTGGAACTCAAAGAGATGGAGAGGATGCCGGAAATTGCCATGGCCTTCGAGGAAAACAATATGCCGATCGAGCCCATCGATTATATGTACAGCCCGCTGAGATCGACAAAGGAATGGTAAGAAAGCAAAGAGCTGCAATGCGATCTGGCGAGAGTGGCGCTTTCCAGCGGAATCGATATCACGCTGCCCGGCAAGACCACGCCGCTGCTGTGGATGATTACCCGACCCTACATGTGCTTCCACGTGGGGGGGACCCACCAGGTGGCCCATGCCTGTCATAAGGTCTTCATAGCCGACGGCGGCAAAATGTGGACTCACTGCACAGTGGACAAAGTCATAATCGAAAACGGGAAGGCCAAAGGCGTGCGGCTCAAAGACGGCACCGAGGTTATGGCCAGAAAGGTCGTAGTCAGTACATTAAATCCCCAGCAGCTCGTAGATATAGTCGGCCCGGAAAATCTCACTCCCAAGATCGTGCGCCGGGTAAAGCTCATTGAATCGGACCACACAACAATCGCGTGGTATAACTGGGCGTGCCACGATGCCCCGGTGTACACATTATCCAAGATGAATCCGGACCTCAATAAATCAATGTGGCTGGGCCTGCACTTCAAGGCCGATCCGGACAGCCTGGCCAGGGAGTGTCACTGGCGCAGGCTCGGCATAATGCCGCCCTGGGATGATCTCAATGTGGCCGTCTGGGGCCATTCCATCGCCGATCCCAGATATGCTCCTCCCGGAATGCATATGGCCTCTCACGAGCAGTTCATGCCGCCGGCAACGGCTTTCAGCGAACAAGAATGGCTGAAGTTGAAAAAATCGCATGCCGAAGACGTAATAAAGCTGTGGCAGAAATTTGCCCCGAATATGACCTGGGACAATATCATAGGCTATAATCCCGACACGCCGTATGACTGCTGCAGGCTCCGGAACATGGCTCCCTGCGGGAACTGGAGCGTTATAGACAACATCCCCACGCAGTCGGGCAGTTTCCGTCCTATCCCGGACCTTTCTGACCACAGGACCCCAGTCGATAACCTTTACGCAACCGGAGGCGCGTGGGCCCCTTACGGCGGAGGCGCTATGATCGACAGCGGTTACACGTGCTACAGGATAATTGCCGAGGACCAGGGCTTGTCCAAGCCGTGGCTGGATCCGGGCAAGGAAGAACCCACATCCCTGATGAATTTTGTCAAAAAGCATGAAGAAAGGTGGGTCAAGCAGGCTAAAGACAGGGCTAAGAAATAATATGGGCCTCATCGGGCGCCGGAGTTTCGATATCTCGAATATTGCGATTAAGATGAATGATCTACTAAGGAGAGAAAGATGGCAAAACAGTACGACGTTATAATAATAGGCGTGGGCCCGAACGGGATGACAATTGGCGGTTACCTTGCCAAAGCCGGACTTAAGGTTCTCATGCTGGAGAAAAGGGGCGAAGTCGGAGGGGGGTTGGCGACCGAGGAAGTTACCATTCCTCATTATCTTCATAATACGCATGCAATATATCATATGATGGCGGACTACGCGCCTCCTCTGAAAGACTTCAATATTGATCAGTATGCCGTAAAACACATCTATCCCGACCTTCAGTTCGCGATGCCGTTGAGCGACGGCAGGTCGATCTGCCTTTACAGGGATGTGGAAAAGACCTGCCAGTCGATAGCAAAGATTTCGCCGAAGGATGCGGAAAGCTATCGCGGCGTGGCGCGCAAGTTCAATGAAATAGTGGATTCTTACCTCGCCCCGGCCGCATACGTGCCGTGCATGCCCGCCCCGCTTGTGGCTGCAAAGCTGGAGGAGACGGAATTCGGCGCTTCAATAACCAAACTCTCGGAGCGGACCCCCGAGGACATAATCAACGATCTGTTTGAAAATGAGCATGTGCGGGCAATCATGCTCTATGCCTGCTGTCACTGGGGCCTTGAGTACGACCGGTCCGGGGTGAGCTACATGGTGCCGCTGCTGCTTGACCGGGCCACCCACAGCGGGCTCGTCGAGGGAGGGTCGCATAAACTTTCCGCCGGCCTGCTCAAGGCGGTGCTGGAAAAGGGCGGCGAAGTCAGGACCAACGTCCGGATCAAACGGATCATAATGGAAAAAGGGGCGGCCAAAGGCGTCGAACTGATAGACGGGACCGAAATCAGAGCCAGTAAGGCCGTGGTCAGCACTATCGATACTCACCAGACGTTCCTGAAATATGTCGGAGAACAGAATCTGGACAAGGAATTTGTCGAGAAGATCAAGATCTGGCAATGGGAGAAGTGGAGCCTCTTCGCGCTGCATATGGCCCTGGCCGAGGCCCCCAATTTCACCGCTGCGGCCGGGAACCCGGACTTCAATAAATCTCTCATCTATGTGCTGGGCTGTGAGACTTCGCAGGATCTCAAGAAACAGTGGGACGCGCTGCGCAAGGGCCAGCTGCTGGAGCCGTCGGCCTTCAACTGCTGTTTCCCCAGCGTCCACGATCCCAGCCAGGCCCCCGCCGGCCGCCACAGCGGGCTCATCTCCCAGATGGCGCCGTACAGGCTGAACGGCGATTTCAAGACCTGGCTGAACGTTAAATACAAGGAAGAGCAGGCGGCAAAGTTGATTGCCGTCCTCCAGAAATATGCTCCCAATATGACCATGGACAAGGTGCTCTTCCAGTATATTGCCACGCCGCCGGATATCGAGAACAAATTCCCCAATATGGTTGAGGGGTCCATCAAGCAGGGCGCATACCATCCGCTGCAAATGGGATTCCTGCGGCCTAATGAGGACTGTTCGCAGAACGCGACGCCGGTCAAGAATCTGTACCTTGGAGGGGCAAGCTGCTTCCCCGGCGGGATGATAACCTTCGGCCCGGGATATGTAGCTGCAAACAGGATTGCTGAGGACTTGGGAATAACGAAGTGGTGGTCGGAACCCGAAATCGTGACCGCCGCTCGTGGAAAGGGGCTGATTTGATATGCTGTTCAGGTCAACAGGTTTGGGAAAAACGGAATTAACGGCGCACATTGACCAGGAGCTGGGAATCGAATGCAAAGGCGATTACCTCATCCTGCACGTTGCAACAACGAATCCGGTTCGCTGGAAGATTCGGGGGGCCATCAATTACAGGGACCTGTTAATCATTATAAAAGCGGCCCTCAAATTCTCGGTTATCAAATACCTGATCTGGCCGTTCAGGGCGATGAAGGAACCGCAGCACCCGGGCGATTTCTAACCGATTCGGACCATAACATTGTGGTTGAAAGATGACTGAGATAAACAAAAAAAATGTGCTGATCACGGGCGCCGCTCAAGGCATCGGCAGACTTATTGCTGAATTTGTCGCTGACTTGGGCGGAAATCCCATCCTTTGCGACGTTAATGAAAAAGCGCTTAATGAGACGGCGGAAATCATCCGGAAAAAGGGTGTTTCCGCCAGCGTCCAGGCTTTTGACATCTCGAACAGAGGAGCCGTGTACGAAGCCGCAAAAAGAGTTCACAGCGAGGTTGGCCCTGTCCATGTTCTGATAAACAATGCGGGGATCGTTTTTACAGGTGAAATTCTCGATTTACCGGACGAGAAGCATCAGAAACATGTTGAGGTCAACCTGCTGGGGACTCTTTGGATGATAAAAGCGTTTGTCCCCGATATGGTGCGGCGCAATGAAGGCCACATCGTGAATATCTCTTCGGCGGCAGGGCTGCTGGCGATACCGGGAATGGGAATATACAGCGCTACAAAGTTTGCCATTATGGGCCTCAATGAAGCGATGAGGCTGGAATTGGGCAACAACCAATCCAAAGTAAAGACAACGGTGGTCTGTCCATAT
>JBDKTK010000396.1:0-2353 GCA_039680225.1 Syntrophaceae bacterium | reverse complement strand
TTGATGTCGATGTACCTCATCAGCGGGAATCCCAGGAGCTTCATGACCTCCTGGCGGTGGATCAGCGTGATCACCCGGGTCTTGCGGTTCGTTTCCAGGCGCCTCATCAGCGTGATGCGCTTCACATTGAGGATCTTCTGCTGCAGCACCGGCAGAAAAGTGACCAGGATTATAAAAACCCAGAAGAAGTTCCAGAACTCGCTCATGTCGCCCCCCCTGTTATGCCCCGTCCAGGGAATGCCGCTCCGTGCGGCGGTACCAGCCCACCGGGTCTCTCAGGAACTCTTCCGCATCGAGCAGGGAAACGAAATGCTCATGCTCGATGTCGGCAAGGAGGTTGAAAAATTCCCTTTCCTTCGGGTCGTCGCACCTGTCCCGCAGCGCCGCGTAAAACGCCGCGCCGTTGGCCTCGAATTCGATAGCCGTCTGGACCGCCTTGAGGTCGTCTGAATCGGCGGGGGCGGCTGCGGGAGTCCCCGGCCCCTTGCCCTTCAGGTCGCGGATAACGCCCCGGACCTTTGTCATGTTCACCGTGAGTGTTTCGGGCCACTTCCCTTTTTCACTCCAGATCTTATGGATTTCCTTGAGGCGTTCGTAATGCTCGAGTTCGTCGTCCGCAATCTGGAGGAACATGGCCTTGCCCAGGGGATTCTTTGTCCGGGAGCCGTTGTCAAGATAGAATTTGCGTTCAGTAGTTTCGTTTTTCAAAGCCAGCTCAAGCGCATCCATCCTCGGGTCGTTAGCCATGCTTGCCTCCCTTTCTTTTCTTGCTTGCTTTATTAAATTCGGCGGGAACGCCCGCCCTTTCCTTCCGCTGCCTGTTCTTGTCCCTCAACAGCCGGGAGATATCCTTTTGCCTGTTCGTGTTCCGCCCCTGCGCCATTTCCCATGCACCTCAATCCGATCCGGAAATCTTCCAGGCGCCGCCTTCCTTCACCAGCTCATAGTTGCGGATTGTGGAAACCATCGGTATGCCCTGCGCTTTGAGGGACCGGATTTGCGCGTTGATGATTTCCGCCGCATACTCCAGGGACTCAATGCCCCCCCGGGGGAATTTCGCCGCAATGAGCCGGGCTGCCGCATCCATTGCTATCCGGTGAAAGTCCGGCGACTTGATCTTCGCCGTCGCGCGGGCCTTTCCTTCGGTCTTCTCGATAATGACAATCTCGTACGAGACATATGACGCCAACGCCCTGCGGACCATTTTCTCCTCAAAGGATTCGCTTTCCTGCGATTTTGCGGCCGCCTGCTGCCGGGCCTGCGCCGGCAGATATTTCGCCGCCTCTTCATAGTTGCCGCTGATCACGGCGTCAAAGTATCCCGCCAGGGCGGCTTGCGGGTCCGGCTCCTCGGCGGGGCGCGAACAGCTGCACAGCACAAAAGCCAGTGCAAACACTGATATTAAAAAAGTCCTTTTCATCAGATCAGACATCCACTCCCAAACGGGCCAGCTCCTCCCTGAGCTGCCCGGAGTCTCTGAAAAGAATGCAATGGATGCCCAGATTTCGGGCGGCCTCGATATTATCGTTCTGATCGTCGACGAACACGGCTTCGCCGGGGGCCGTCCCGAGCCGCATCAAAGCGATCGAATATATTTCCGGTTCAGGCTTGCTGACCCCTTCCACGCAGGAATACACCAGGGCGTCAAAGTTGTACCTGCCGGAATCGAGGCACCTGATGGAAGGGACCTCCGTGTTGGACAGCAGGCCTATCCTGTATTTAAGGGCCCGCAATTTGTCCACGATGGAAAACACGTCCGCTTTTTCACGGTAAGCGTTCCGGAACGCATCCTCCCACAATGACGGGGAGCGCGGCTTTGCCGCACCCGTTTTCGAGCAGATAATCTCCCATAGTTCATTTTCGGACATCGTGCCTTCCTGGAAGGGCTTCCTCAGAAGCCTTGCCTCTCTCACAAGGTCCTTCACCGTAATGCCGAGATTGCGGGCACAGAACTCTATCATTTTCGGGACGGGGAAATCTATCAGCACCCCCCCGAGATCGAATATCACAGCCTTGATCATTTCCTTCTCAAGTTCCGGATCACGAACAGGAACGCTATCACCAGGACTATAATGAACCCGATCAGACGGACCGAGAGCATTTCCCGGGCGACTTCGTCTACCGGCTTGCCGGCGTCGCATCCATAAATCCATACCGCCGGGAGGACAATCGCAAGAAAGCGCCCCATCTTTTCTCTCCCTCGTAAATACCTGTGAACTGGGATGATTTTAGTCGATCAGGGATAAGAAAGACAATGGAAATTATGGTAAAGGGGACGGTCCTGTTTTTTTGAAAAAAACAGGACCGTCCCCAATCTGCAATCTAAATTCTCTTTTTCACTTTCTCCCACGAC
>JBDKTK010000395.1:0-25993 GCA_039680225.1 Syntrophaceae bacterium | reverse complement strand
TGTTCATATTCCTCCTCTCGGCTCTAAAGCCCCGGCGCCGGGCCGGGGCAAGGAGTCCAAATTTTTTTTGAAAGGCTGTTGATATATATGATGAATAGGGCCAAATCAAGGAAATTCATCCCGGATTTAAACAACCGGGCCCGCATTCCGGGACGCACTATACACAAAAGGACTTATTTTTTCAAGGCTGGGGGCAGGCAGGCTTGTTTTTACCCTGTTTTTCGAGTAAAGCCTCCTGACATTTGCGCTTTTTTTCCAGCTCGCAGAGCCTGCACAGGGGCGAGTAGCCGCACTGCCCTGTGCAGGTTTCCAATTCGACTTCGGACTTGTCCTGGGGTTTTTTTTCACTCATTCCCATTATTTTTCCCGGTAAAGTTTATCAATCACGGCCATGTATTTATTCAGGACAACCCGGCGCTTGAGCTTTAAAGTCGGGGTGAGCATGCCGTTTTCGATGCTGAACCCTTCGGAAAGCAGGGCGAACTTCTTCGGGATTTCGTAGCCGCCGTACTTGCCCTTCAGCGAGGATGAAATGGACTCGGCCACCATGTCCCTGATCTCCGGGGAATTGATAAGCGATTCATCGTCCGACGGCAGGCCCCTGTCAATGGCCTGTTGCCTGAGGACCGACAGTTCCGGGACGATCAGGCAGACATTGTACGCCCGGTTCTCCCCGTAAACCATCACGTTCCGGATACAGTTCAAAAGGCAGATATCCTCTTCCAGGGAGGCAGGGAAAACGAATTTCCCGTTCTCAAGCTTGTACTGTTCCTTGATGCGGCCGGTAATGTAAAGGAAGCCTTCCTCATCGAGCCGCCCCCTGTCGCCGGTGCGGATGCCCCCGTCTTCCGTCATGACCTTCCGGGTCTCCCCGGGCTTGTTGTGGTAGCCTTTCATGACGTTGGGGCCGTAAACGACTATCTCCCCGTCCGGGGAATCCGGGCTCGCCAGGCCCTTGTCGATGACAATCTTCACCTTGTCGATTGCCCGGCCCACGCTGCCCCACCTGTATGCGAATGACGCATTCATGGCGACGGCCGGCGAGGTCTCCGTCATCCCGTAGCAGTCGTAAACCGGGATCCCGATGTCGAAAAAGAACAGCGCTATTTCCTGGTTCATCATGGCGCTGGCTGTCATCGATCCCTTGAGCCTGCCGCCCATCTTGTCCCGGATTTTCTGAAAGACGATCTTATCGGCAATCCTGAATTTCAGGTTGGTCATGAATTCGGATTTCCCCCCGGCGGCCAGTTCCCTGCGCCTCTTTGCCGCCGCGACCCCCATGTCAAACAGGACCCTGGCAAGCCCCCCCTCCTTGTTCACCCTGGAAGTGATCCCCTCGTAAATCCTGTTAAAAACGCGGGGGACGGCCACCAGCCAGGTCGGCTTGACGGCCTGGATATCCCGGGCCACTGTCGCTGCGCTCTCGGCAAGCCCCATGCACGCGCCCATGTGGACCATCGCGTAAAGTTCCCCCGTCTGGGCATACGAATGGGCCCACGGCAGGATTGCCAGGGTCACGTCATTTTCGCCCAGTTCCGGGTACATCTTTATCCCGGCAAGCAGGTTGCTGGTGAAATTCCCATGGGTAAGCAGGACGCCCTTGGGGTCCCCCGTGGTCCCGGAAGTGTATATGAGCCCGGCCACATCCCGGGGGTCAGGCCTGATCGAAGCCACAGGGTTCGCCTCGCCGGCCCTCTCGAGTCCCGCCATGCTCAGGGGGCCTTCGGAATCAATTATGAACATGTGCTCCAGGGCAGGAAGGTCTGCTTGAAAATTCTTGATCTTTTCATAAATCTCCCGGTTTGCGGCAAACAGGACCTTTACAGATCCGTCGGAGATTATGTATTTCCAGATGTGGGGCAGCTCCGATTCGTACATGGGGATGAAACGCGCGCCCAGGCCGTAAGCGGCAAAAGCCGCTATGGCCCACTCAATGCGGTTGTTGGCGATCAGGCCGACCGCGTCGTCTTTTTTAATCCCGTATTTCGCCAGGCCGCCCCGGAGCCTGTCGACGCGGGCTGCGACTTCCCTGTAAGTGACCCATTTGTAATTTCCGTCCCCGCCCCTGGCGCCGAACATCCGGTTGCCGCCATGCTTGCGTACGCTTTCTTCGAACATCTCCACGAGATTGTCGGGTTTGTCCAGCCGGTACACTAATTTTCTCCTGCAATTTCAATAGGGAACCGCTTGCCGTAAACGGACAGGTGCAAGCATGCGTTCCTCGGGATGTTTACAATTTTTGCGGGATTATTACTACAGAAATAAACACCCTGCTTCATGCAGAAAGGGAATTTTTAATCCTGAATAATACTATATCAGGAAAGTGTCCTCTTCCTCTTTCTCCTGGAAAAAAATGCCGTTGCGGCCCTGCGCCTTTGCCATGTAAAGGCTTTTGTCGGCGCGCCTCAGAAAGGCTATCATGTCCTCCTTGGGGTAGTACTGGACGATCCCGATGCTGACCGTCAGGATCAGCCGCTCATCCATGAGCGGCGAAAAATTTCTCATGTCGAATCCGTCCCGAATGCGCTCCGCCACATTCAGGGCTTCTTCATTTTCCGTGTCCGGCAGGATTACCGCAAATTCCTCTCCTCCGTACCTGTAAGCCGAATCGACCTGGCGTATCTGGTTCTTCACAATATCGGCAATTCTCTTGATTGCCTTTTCCCCTTCATACCGTCCGTACCTCTCGTTGATTTTCTTGAAATCGTCTACATCCACTATCAGCAATGAAAGGGGGTAATAATAGCGATTGACCCGCTCGATCTCGACTTTCAGCTGGGTGTAGAACTGCCGGAGGTTATAGAGGCCCGTAAGCTGGTCGGTGGAGATCAGCTCAATGCATTCCTTCTTGCTGTCTTCCAGGTCTTTTTCTATCTGTTTGCGTTCCGTGACGTCGCGTATATAACCCGTAATCCCGATTATGCTGCCGCGGCCGTTGCGCAGGGGCTCAAAAAAGGCATCGTAAAACCTGTCTTCGTCCCTTGTTTTAATCTTCAGTTCGGTCTTGGCCCCCCGGCCCGTATTGAGTATGTCTGTTTTTATGGCGGTAAGGCGCGCCGCTTCCTCGCGGGGGAAGATGTCGTAATCCGTCCTCCCGATCAGGTTCGCCGCGAGCCCCTTCAGCTGCGGGGCCCACGTGTAACAAAGGTTGCGGTCCTGCTGGAAAAACTGGTCTGCGGATTTTTCTGTGACCAGCTTGAGCGACTCCTCGGCCGAAGCCAGCTCTTCCAGCACAAGGGGGATTTCGGAAAAAGCTTCTTCCGGAACTGATTTTTGGGGGTTTGCTTCCAGCTGCTTAAGAAGGTTTTCTATCCTTTTACGCTTCTGGTTGATCTTTTCCGACAACATGTTTTCTTGAGACATGAACACTCCAATTTTTTGGAGATAATCATCACAGATGTGCGCGTCTTGTCCATGCACGATTACCTGATTTTTGTTTTCGAATTGTCTGAAATTGATTAAGGGATAGAGCTAGGCAAAAAAGCGCGGCGGTACGCATCAACGGGTTGGCGTTTTGCAAACGCGCTTACCGGAGCCTGCTCAGGAGTTCCTTGACAAAGGCTTCCCGCTCCTTGAGATATTTCCTGTATTCCTTGTCGTCCGTATTGGCCACCTCGATCCTGAGGTCCGGGAGATACCTTTCCAGGATCGACCGGAGCATTTCCTCTTCATGTTCGGTCAGTTGAATCGGCATCTTTCACTCCTTTCAGGGAAAGATCATGAATCACCCTTCAAAAATCTCTTTAGTCCTGCCGATCGGGAAAACCGGAAAGATCTCAAAATCCAGGATGTCCGACCATTTCGCCCGCATTGCGATGAGCCCTTTCTCATCCGCATCCACCGCGTAGATGGTCCGGCACCCCTGCAGGTCGTAAAGCTCGAAATGGACCTTCACTTCTGAAGGCCATTCCCAGTTAGCGCCCCTGGTCCTCACCTCCCGGTCGTCCTCGGGATTCCATGAACAGATAACCATCAGATGCATGGCTCCCCTCCTTTCTGGTTTTGGAAAAGCCGCCCAAATTTTGCCTGGGGCCGCCCAAGCCTGCCCCAAGCCTACTTAGATATACAGGTTTGAGGCCGGTCGGTACATAAGCGCATATCTGATTTGAAGCTTTGAAAAATCTTAAATACGGCAGGGGAAAACCATTATTCTGTTGAGGTTTACAACAGCGATTATCTCTCGTAACATTTTTAAAAGGAGGGTAATATGCCGACAGCCATGACAATCAGCAAAGAATGGGAAAAGCTCCTTCGGGAACTCAGTTCCGGAAGGCACATGAGGATAATTTATATACTGGGCGGAAGCGACCGCGGAAAGACAACTTTTTGCAGATATCTGGCGGAAGAGCTCTCACATTTATTTATCACCGCATATATCGACTGCGATTCGGGCCAGGCCACGATCGGACCCCCGACAACGATAGGCATGAGCCTGAGGGCGGGAGGCAGGACCCGGGAGGAAGTGTTCCTGCGCTTCGTGGGGTCGACAACCCCCGTGGGCCACATGCTCCCGGAGATCGTGAGCGCCCAGCGCCTCGTGGGGAAGGCAAACTCTTTCACAGCACGAAGGATCATAATGGACTCTTCAGGATTCGTCTTCGGACCGATGGCCTCCGAATTCCAGTTCCAGTTCATAGACCTTATCCGGCCGGACCACATTGTTGTCATCCGCAAGGGAGATGAGCTGGAAGACCTGATGCGCGGCATTGAAAAGCGAAAGGGGCTGCAGGTGCATTACTTCAATGCAGCGGCCGAAGTGAAAGCAAGAACCCCCAAAGAAAGGAGCGATTACAGGTCCGCCCGTTTCGAAGAATATTTCCGCAACGCCGCAATCCAGACTTTATCGTACTCGGGGCTGGGGATGCACGGCCGCGTGCCGGATTTCGAGAGCCCGGACGAGGAAGACTGGGGCAACAGGATAATAGCTGTCGAAACGGCCGAAGTCTTCACCGCCGCCCTGGGCATCCTGAAATCAATCGATGCGGCCGGGCAGAAGATCTCGTTTTTGGCCCCTCCCTTCAACGCTGAAACGGCGGCATTCGTCCACTTCGGTTCCATTTACATGGACAGCGCCGGGGAATTCCGCAGGTGCAAGTGAAAAAAGGCTTGAATCCAAGCGGGTTAATTCTTAAGCGGGCTAATATTTCGGAATGCCGCGGCGCGGCATAAGGGTATCATCCGCTTTCTCCCATCTCTGATCTGCTCCGGCCGGAACCTTACCCAAAATACAGCGATCTGTTTCGAAATATCCAAATCCCCCCGATATGTTCTTTTCCCGGAATGTACTTACTTATTATATCCTCAGGCGGGGGCCGGATCAGTCAATGGACATCAATTCGCTGCTCGGCATAAAGTCCGGGGCCGGCCCGGACGAGATAAAGCAGGCATACCGGGACCTGGTCCAGGTCTGGCACCCCGACCGGTTCGCCGGGAACCCGCGCCTCCAGAAAAAGGCCGAAGAGACCCTGAAAAAAATCAATCTCGCTTATGCGAGCCTTCCGGCTTCAAGCCGCAATGGCGGGGGCCCCAGGGCTGAAACCAGGGCCGACAAGGCTTCCGGGACACCGGCTGAAAAGGTCCGGCCAGCCGGGGTTGGGGTCTGGAGACGGATGCTCCTGCACGCGTGCTCGAACCTGTTCAACAGCATCGCGCTGGAGTGCTCGGATTTCGGACGGCCCGCAGCGGCCCGGCGCTTTTTCATCAGGTCGCTGAAAAAAAACCCCGGCAATACAGCCGCGCATTACAACCTCGGGCTGCTGAATTACGATCTTGGTTTTTACCGGGAAGCTTTGAAATACCTCGACCGGGCGGCCGCACTTGACCCGGAATTTGCGGATGCTTACTACAGCAGGGGCATGGTTTACTGGAAAGAAAAGGATTACGGCAGGGCCTCCCGGGACTTCACCAGGGCCCTGCAGCTCGACCCCGGCAACAAGAACGCCCTCATCCGGAGGAACCTGTCCAATATTTACCTGCACAGGGGAACAGATTCAAGGCCCAACCGGCATTGATTGCCCTATAGCGGGTCGAATCCGCGGCGCAGCAGTTCCGCCCTGTTGAGCATATCCTGCTGCTCTTTCCGTTTCTCGGCTGTATACGTCGCGGGCTTCCTGGCTTCGGCTTCCAGCCGGTCGGCCTCTGCGTCGCGTTTCTTCTGGGCGTCGGGGTCGGTCTTTTTAGCTTCCGGCGCGGCGGCCTGCTGTCGTGCCTGTTCCTGCCTTTTGGCCTTTTCTTCCGCTTTAGTCTCCTGCCCTGCCTGCCCGTCGGCCTTTCCGGTGTCCTTGAAAGTCCTTACCCTTGATTTCGAGTCAGGCTTTTTATCAGTGATTACGAGGACGCCGTTCTTATCCGTATACTGGTAAAGCTCCGCCTGCGACTCCGCGATTAGTGCGAATGCGAGCAGAAAAACTGCGGATGAAAAAATAACTGCTGATTTTTTCATATTCGTGACCTTGTGTTTGTTGGAATCCGGTTGCATACTCGGGACCTATTATTGCACATACCCTGAAACAGCGCCCTGGCGCAACTCCCTTTATCAAATATTTACTGCGCACCCTGCTTTACAGCCCCGGCCGCAGTGCCGGTGAAGTTCACCAGGCCGGTAAAACTGCCCGCCGCAACGCCCTTGAACTGCAGGTTCTGTACGTTGGGGCCGCCCCCGGCAATGCTTCCCGAACCGTTGTCCACCGTTGCCATCCAGTTGCCGACGCCGTTGCTTTCATTCCATTTGCGCATCTGGAAAGTGGCGCTCAGGCCGCCGCCGTTGACCGGCACAGCAAGGATTGCGCCCACCTGGTTCACCCCCGAAACGCTGCCCGTGGCCCAGATCGACGGGACCGCCCCTGTTGAACTCGCAAGGAAGATCACATTGCTCAACGTGACGTACGACAGGCCGTTGGTGCCGGAGAGCGTCGCCCTGCCCACTTCGAAACACGGGATGTTGAGGGCCTGGAGGGCCGCCACATTGGGGGAACTGCCCGTGTTGATCATGGTCAGGAGTTTGTTTGTCTCCAGCCACGACCCGGTAATAACCGACTGAAATGTCTGGGCCGAAGAATTGTATGTCCCGAGGACCTTGCCGGCCATGACGCCGGTAGCGGGCCCGAGGGCGCTGCCGATATCGGCCCAGTAGCCCACTGCCGTGCCGCTGAGCCGGCTGCCGGACCAGGACGTCCCCGTTATGGACAACCCTGAATACTGGTCCGGAAAAGCCGCAAGGATCGAGGTTGCGCCGTCGACATCGAAGTACCAGCCGTCAAAAGAAGCGGGGTTGTCGTACAGGCCGTAAATCTCGGTCTGGAAGATGCCGAAAGCCGGCGCCCCCGTTATGTATTTGAGATACATTGGCGCATAGCCGGTCGGCTGGGTGAATGAGAGGGTGTAGACCGCGTCCGACCCCCCCAGAGTGAATGCGCCCGATCCCGACCCGTGCTCAAAACTCTGCAAGCCGAAAGTCAGGTTGGCAGGTTCAAGGGGGCTTGCCCCCATGTCAACCCTCTGCAATGTCCCCTGGACCTCGGCCATGCCCGGGGCGGGATAGCAGGTCCCCGAGAGGCTGCCCGTCAATATGCCCATCCGGCGGTCGGCCCCGTTGTTGTCGACGTAAAGCAAGGCGGCATCCCCCTCCAGCAAGGCGGTTGAAGCAGAGGCGGGGCGCACGATTCCTGACATGTATCCCCTGTATGCCCCGCCGTCATAGGTCATGGTAAACCCGGAATCAATATTGTCGCTATAGATTTCCGCCCGCCAGATCTTCGGGAGTGAGAATCCGGACTGGCCCGGATCGTACAGTCCCAGCCCGTAAAAAGACGCGCTCGCGGATGTCCAGAGCGAACCCAGGCCGCCCATGTGCATGGTGAAGCTGCCGTCTGTATGTACCTGTCCGGCCGACATGTATTTGGAGCTTGGAGAAAAAGAGTTGTAAAAGCTGAGCCAGCTCTCCGTATAGTTCAGCCCGTAATCATACAGGGACCAGACATAGTATCCGACCTGGTCGGGCGAAACAGTCCCGCCGACCGTTCCCGAACCGCTGCCCATGGTCCTCCGGTTCATGGCGGTCAGGCTGGAAGTCCCCGTTATGGAAGAGCCGTCCGATGTAGCGCCGATCCTGGAAATCCAATAGCCTGTCCCGAAATCGGGGTCGGCGGCCGTCCCGCCCGAAACGAGGCTTATGGAAGACGGGACCGACATGACCGGCGCGCTCGAATTGGTCAGGATCGACCAGGCACCCGTTCCTCTTGCGGACAGCAGTCTTATTCCCTCGGAATTCCCGGTGTCCACAACCCCCGTAAGGCTGCCGGAAACGAGGCCGTCGACCGGGCATTGGACGTTTCCCACAAACCACTGGTAGGACGTGGAGGAGGTCCCTCCGCTGAGACTGGCGGCCCTCAGCTCGAAGGTATGCAATCCCTCGCCGATGTTCATCAGGTTTACATCGGGGCCCGACGTTGCGGTCCATTCGCCTGAGTCAAGCCGGTAGGAATAAGTAATGTTCGTCTCCGGGGTAAAGGTGAAACCGATCGCATCGTTGCCCGTGACCGGCACGGTCAGGGAAGAGCTGAATACGGGAGCGGCCGGGGGCACTTCTGAAAAGGGGATTATGACATTGACCTGCCCGTCGGTGAGCAGGTTGTTGCTGGAATTCTGCCCGAACAGGGAATTGATCACACCCGGATCCCCTCCACCCCGTGACTGTTGGGCGCCGGGAGATGTCTCCCTCTCAAGCTGCTGTATTTCATGTTGAGGTGTTCTATATACATGGATGGGCTGACCCGGGCCGGCCGAGGCTGACCGGCCGGCGCCGAGCATGACTGTCCGGCCGGCGCTGGTCATAGCGACTGTGCCTTCAAGAACGGCTGTCGATGATGAGCCGTTCGAAAAGACCATGTTATACCAGAAGGTCCCCCTGACTCCCGCAACGGAATTCGGCATATGCACCTCAAACCGGCCGGCCCCCTTGATCGCCGTGTTGACCATCACCTTTATCTTGCCCCTGTACAGGTTCAGCCGCTCGTCTGTGTCGACATCTTTGCCGAACATGTACTGCGTTATCCTCAGGCGCGTGTTGGCGGCAAGCCTCAAGACGTTGCCGTCGTTGAAACTCACCTCGGCGCGCGACTTGCTCTTGACCCTGATCACATCGCCGACATTGACGGGATCGCCCTTCCCCACGGCCTTGGCCGCTCCCCCGGGAGGCGTCAAATCCGCCCTGCCTTCCATGTGCGTGAATGTCCCCACCGGCGCCGCATCCGCCGGAATTGCGAAAAACGCAAAAACCGCGGCGGCAACGGCGATGAATGCTGCTGGCATGATACTTTTCATAACGTCCCCTGCCGGATCAGAACCTTAACTCCACTCCGATTTGATAAAGGTTCCTGTCATAGTCATATATGCTGATATTGGAATAGCCGCGTGTGTATGTATATTGGGCAATAAGGCTTGTGTTCCTGTTAAGTTCATAGGTCAGGCCAAGTATCCAGTTGTATGTCCGGTCCCTGCGTTTGGTATTGCTGAATGCGGAATTCTCGTACCTATAGTCCTGCAGGTGTATGTCGGCGACTGCCTGTCCTTTCAACTTATTGATAATCGGGGCAATCAGGTTGGCCGTGAAGCGATTGCCGATGTTTTCCCACCAGATCCCGTCCGTCCTGTCGCGGCTCAATTCATATTTCAGGTTGAGCAGCCAGTCTTCCTGCATCATCCACGTCCAGCTCAGGTACGCATTTGTCCCGTCGGAATCCCGGTCGTCCTCGGGTGCCAGGGGCCGGCGGTGATAATTCTGTTTATAGTAGCCGGCAAAGGCTTCCAGTATCTGGTTGTCTCCCAACAGCACGCGGCCCATCGGGCCCACGCCGCCCAGGTCGAGATAGCTCTTGTAGCTCGGGTCCCTCAACAGGGCGTTGCCGTAAAATGCGGCAATATTGAACGCATATTTCCCGAAATTGTATCCCGGGGCCATGGATATCGTATTGGTGAGATAATCGTGGCTGGTCGAGTATTTCTCGTGGATGCTGGAACCGAGGGCATAAGTGGCGTTGAAGAGCCAGGGGCCCTCGATTATCGGGACATAGTCCACCCTCAGGTTGCTGTTGAAGAAATACGTTTTCTCGTCCGTAATATTGGGGGCAACGCTGTCGTCCAGGGGTTTCAGGATCAGGTTGGTGTCGTACCCTCCGAACAGGCCCACAGTGAATCTCAGCGGCCGTTCCAGGAACTCCCTGTTTTCCACCAGGTCCTGGTAGGTGCGGGCAAAGCCCGCCAGGTCGGAATTGATATCCCGCTTGATAACAGCCTGCAGCCGCTCGCCGGCGCTTTTATAATCCCTGCCCTTAACGTGGGAAAGGGCAATCTGGAAATCGGCATCCTGGGCGAGGGACGGGTCAAGCTGTTTTGCATTTTCAAATGCGGCTATGGCCTGCTTGTCCTTATCCATTTTGGCCAGGACCAGCCCTTTGAGAAACGAAACCCGCGCAGGATGGATGCCTTCCCGCTCGGCAACTTCGATCCATCTCAGGGCTTCCCTGTTTTCGCCCAGCTGGTAATAGGCGTCCGCAAGTTCCACGACCGCTTCCTTGATATGGGGCGTGAGCCTTACGGCAGCCCTCAGGTTGGCAATCGCCTCTTTCAGGTTGCCGCCGGACTTGTATGAGATCCCCAGGAAATAGGCGGCGGGTGAATATTCGGGATGAATCCTCCTGTATTCAGAGAATATCTCGACGGCCTCTTCGTAATTCTCCTGCATGTATTGGTCAATCCCGGACTGCAGCAGGGGGTCTGCGCCGGGGACTTGCAGGAGAGGGTCCGCCGCAAAGGCCCCGTCATGACAGAGGAGAAACAGCAGGAGCAAGCACACAATCGCAGCCGATTTATTCACTACAGGCGTCCTTGGGGGAATGTTGCTACTTGTTTGTTGAAGTATAAGCAAGTGGAAAAACGTGTCAAGCGGAATTTGCAAATTCAGCAAACTATCGTACATTCTCTTGACTGCCATTTTGCTATTATGTTAGTAAAAAAGCGGCGCTTTATATCAAAGTCCGAAAATTCCCGGCCAGAAGAAAACAGCAAATGTCTGCTAAAAGCCAGCCAAGGAGAAAAAAGGATTTGAGCCTTTTCGACATGGTAGACACTCCCGGCCTGGAACTCGAACGGAATGAAGACTTTTTCCGCACCATCCTGTCGAACATCCTCGACTCGGTATTGTTGCTCGATTGGGACGGCTCAGTCCTTTTTGCAAACAGGGCAGCATATGCGCTGGTCGGCCTGGAAGAAGACGCAGCCATCATCGGCCTGAATGCCGCAGATTTCATCCACCCCGACGATATACCCCTGGTTTTAAAAGACCTGAAGCTGGTCAGAGAGGACCGCGGCGGTTTCCTTGCGGAATACAGGATAAAAAGTCCCGGCGGGGAATACAAATGGGTTGAGGGCCTAGGCAGGAAAATCCACATCCGGGGCCGGCCTTTCGACATCGTCATCGTCAGGGATATAACGGATCGCAAGGAAGCTCAGAAGATGCTGCTCGCGAGCGAGCTGAAGTTCCGGACCCTCGCGGAAACGACGCCTGCCGCCATCTTTATTTACCAGGGCGAAAGGATAATATACTCCAACCCCGGTATGGAAACCCTGTCAGGCTACACCCACGAGGAGCTTGCACAAATCCGCAGCTGGGACCTGGTCCACCCCGATACCAGGGACATGGCCAGGGAATTGGCCCTCGCCCGGGTGGAGGGCCCCCTGGACCCGGTAAGGTACGAGACAAAAGTAATCACCAAGCAGGGCGAGGAGAAGTGGGTTGACCTCAGCGCCAGCACCATCGAATTGGACGGGAAGCTGGCGGGAATGGGCACCGCCCACGACATAACGGACCGGAAAAAGGCCGAGGAGATCATTTCGAAACTGGCGTATTACGACCCCCTGACCGGCCTGCCGAACAGGCTGCTGTTCAACGACCGGCTTACCATGGCCATCACCCGCGCCGAGCGCTTCCAGGGCAAGATCGCGGTATTCATGCTTGACCTCGACAAGTTCAAGGACGTCAACGACACCCTCGGGCACACGATGGGCGACCACCTGCTCAAGGCGGTTGCCGACCGCCTCAGCGTTTCGCTGCGAAAGAGCGATACGGTGGCAAGGATGGGGGGCGACGAGTTCATAATCTGCATCTCGGATTTGAAGGAACACGGCAATCCCGTCCAGGTCGCGGAAAAGATCCTGGAGAATTTCATCGACCCCTTCACTTTCAACTCTCACGAGATTGCAATCAAATCCAGCCTCGGATTGGCAATTTACCCGGAAGACGGCACTGACGGCGAGATGCTCATCAGGAATGCGGATATTGCCATGTACAGGGCAAAGCATTCCGGCGGGAACCGCTGCAGATCATATTCGGAGTGAATCCCCCCCTTTAACTTCTGCCAAAACTCCGTATCCGCCTTTAATCAGAAATACATGCCGGGACCGGACCGCTCAAGAGTTTCTTGAACAAAATCAAAATTGATAATAATATCAGCCGCAATTCCGGCCGCCGGCAAGAGAATAAACCAGGAGACCCGCCATTGAAGCAGAAACACATCCTCGCAATAGACAACGGTACGCAGAGCGTCCGCGCCCTTATCTTCGACCTGAAGGGCAACATCGTCGCGAAAAGCCGCGTATTCATAGAGCCCTATTACTCCACCGAACCCGGCTGGGCCGAGCAGGACCCGGAATACTACTGGAAGTCCCTCTGCAAGGCGTGCCGCAATATCTGGACCATGGAAGGGGTCTCCCGGGAGGCGATCGCCGGCGTCGCCCTGACCACCCAGAGGGCCACCATGATCAACCTCGACCGGGACGGCAACCCGCTGCGCCCGGCAATGGTATGGCTTGACCAGAGGCGCACCGGCAGCCTGAAGCCGCTCGGGGGATTGTGGGGGCTTGCGTTAAGACTGGCGCGCATGTCGGAGACAATCTCGTATATCCGGGCGGAGGCCGAGTCCAACTGGATATGCACCCATCAGCCCGATGTCTGGAAGAAGACATACAAGTACCTGCTCCTGTCCGGCTATCACACTTACAAGCTTACGGGCAGGTTCGCCGATTCCGTCGGCTGCCAGGTTGCTTAACTGCCGTTTGACTACTGGAGGCTTAAATGGGCCGCATCATATGACTGGAAATGGAGAGCGCTCTCCCTCAAGAGGGACATGCTCCCCGAACTCGTGCCGCCGGGCGGGAAGCTCGGCGAGATCACCAAAAAGGCTTCCGAGGAGACCGGCATACCTGCAGGCCTTTCGCTGATCGCGGCGGCCGCCGACAAGGCCTGCGAGGTAATGGGTGCCGGGTGCCTTGAACCGAACATCGGCTGTATAAGTTTCGGGACCACGGCGACATTCAACACGATCCATAAAAAATACGTGGAAATCATCCCGCTCATCCCGCCCTATCCGGCGGCAATCCCCGGTTACCACAGCCTGGAAGTGCAGATATACAGGGGGTTCTGGATGGTCAACTGGTTCAAGGACCAGTTCGGGCTCCCCGAGACCCGGATAGCCCAGGAGCGCGGCGTCGAACCGGAAACGGTGCTTGACGGCATCGTCCAGGACGTGCCCCCCGGATCGATGGGGCTTATCCTCCAGCCTTACTGGTCCCCCGGGGTGAAGGTCCCCGGGCCCGAGGCGAAAGGGGCGATCATCGGTTTCGGCGACGTGCACAACAGGGCGCACCTGTACCGGGCCATCCTGGAAGGGCTGGCCTATGCTTTGCGCGAGGGGAAGGAAAACAGCGAAAAGCGCAGCGGCGAAAGGATAACCGAGCTGCGGGTGGCCGGGGGCGGCTCCCAGAGCGACGCGGCCATGCAGATCACGGCCGACGTCTTCGGCCTGCCGGCCTCGCGCCCCCACGTCTTTGAAACCTCGGGGCTGGGCGCCGCAATCGACGCGGCGGTGGGCCTGGGCCTGTATCCGGATTTCGGTCCCGCCATCAGGGAAATGACCAGAACAGGCAAAACGTTTCTGCCCGACCCGAAAACCCGCGATGTTTACGACAAGCTGTACAACCGCGTATATCTCCAGATGTACAGCAGGCTCAAACCCCTGTACGAGGAGATCAGGGCGATTACGGGATACCCGAGCGGGGGGTGAGCTCCATAAATTGACGCCCTGGTCGCCTTCATTTCAGCCTGCACCTCTCCAGGCATTGCCTCGCGGCGCCGGCGCCCTTCCAGCCTTCCATCACGGTCCTCTTGCCGGCTTCAAGCTCCTTATAGATATCGAAGAAATTCTCGATCTCCCGGAGCCAGTGCACCTGGACGTCATAAAGGTCGCTGATCCCGTCAAACCTCGGGTCGGCCGTCGGGACCGCCAGGATTTTCATGTCCTGCCCCTGCTCGTCCCGCATGAGGAGGACGCCTACGGGCCTGACCTCCATCCGGCAGCCGGGGAAAGTGGGCTCTTCGACTATAATTATCACATCGAGCGGGTCCCCGTCGGGCGCCATCGTATTTTCCAGGAAACCGTAATCCGCCGGGTAATGGACGGACGAATACAGGACCCGGTCAAGCCTGATTACGCCCGTGGCATGGTCCATCTCGTATTTATTGCGGCTTCCCCTCGGTATTTCAACAACCGCCGTGTAACGGTCCACTTTCCCCGCCTCCGGACAGGCCGGCCCCGGGCGCCCGGCCCGAAATTAAGTATTGACATACTCCCCCCATTTATTATTCTCTCAAACTCTGAAAAATGGAAGGAGACAAAATGAACAGCAGAATCTTAAAGGCCATGGCGGTAATTGCGTCCGCTTTCCTGGCCGTCTCGGCGTGCGGCAAATCGGAGACCCCCGTGGATTCCGCAACCCAGCAAACTGCGCCGGCTGCTTCCGCGCCGGCGCCAGAGCAGGCCACCGGACCGGTAGCCCCCGGTTTTTCACCGCCCGCCGGCATTGTCGCCGATGTGGACGGGGCGCAGCTGACCGAGGCTAAACTCGAGCAGGATTACCAGAAGATGTACGCGCTTCTGAAGCAGAAGCTGCCCGAGGACAAGTTCAAGGAGGAGGCCCCGAAGATCAGGGCCCGCCTGGTAACCGATTTCATCATGGTGACCCTGCTTGGCAATGAGATAAAAAAGAGGAATATCCAGGCCTCCAACAAGGAGATCGAGACCGAGATAAACAACCTGAAGGCCTCGTTGAAACCGGGCACCACCATCGAAGAGCAGCTTAAAAAAAGCAACGCAACTTATGAGCAATTGAAGCAGGACACCGCCTTCGGCATAAAGGTGAGCAAGCTTGTGAAGCAGTACGGCGGCGCCAAGCTCAAGCCCAAGGATAAAGAGATCAAGGCATTCTATAACCAGAATAAGGACAAGTTCAACCTCCCGGAAAGGATCCATGCGCGCCATATCCTTATAGCCGTCGCCAAGACCGACGACGACAAGGCAAAGGCGGAGAAGAAGGCCAAAGCGGATGACGTCAGGGCCAAGCTCGTGGGCGGCGCCGACTTTGCTCAGCTCGCCAACCTTTTCTCGGATTGCCCGAGCAAGAAATACGGCGGCGACCTGGGCACCTTCCCGCGCGGCCAGATGGTAAAGGCCTTTGAGGACGCCGCATTCTCGCAAAAGGTGAAGGAAATAGGGCCGGTGGTCCAGACTGATTTCGGCTACCATGTCATCCAGGTGCTGGAAAAATTCCAGCCCGGGTTGAAACCGCTCGACGCCGAGGCGAAGAAAATGATTTCCGCCCACCTTGAGAGGCAAAACCAGATCAAGGCATACCAGCAACTGCTCCAGGATTTAAGAAAGAAGGCAAACATAGCGGTATACAAACAGTATTGATTTTTTAAAGCTCTCCGCAGCGAAAGGAGGTCGCGATGTCTCAAGAAGATGTTAAACTCCGGAGCCGAAAATGGAAGAGCGAACAATACGATTGCCGGGAGGTCGGCAGGGATAAATACGAAACCCTGTCCGGCCTTTCCCTGGAACCCCTTTACACCCCCGCCGACCTTGCCGGATTTGATTACGTCCGCGACCTGGGTTTCCCGGGCTCGGAGCCCTTCGTAAGGGGGATCCACCCCACGATGTACAGGGGGAGGACCTGGACGCACCGCCAGCTCGCCGGGTTCGGCCCGCCCGAACAGACAAACCTGAGGTACAAATTCCTCCTCCAGGAAGGCGCCACGGGCATCAACGGCGTTTTCGATTATCCCACCCTGAGGGGCTACAGCAGCGACGATCCGGATGTCTATGCCGATGTCGGCCGCGGCGGCGTTGCCATCGACACCATAGACGATATGCAGGCCCTCTTTGAGGGGATCCCCATCGACCGGGTCAGCGTCTCGCTCGTCACCTGCCAGCCGATCTGCAATATATCCGTGCAGTCCATGTATTTCGCCAACGCGCTGAACCGCGGCATTGCGCTCGAGCGGCTCGCCGGCACGAGCCAGAACGATTTCATGATGGAGACCGCGACAACAATCGCGCCGGGGGTGCTGCCCCCGAAGGCGTCTTTCAAGGTGAGCTGCGACGCCATCGAGTTCTGCACGAAATACGCACCCCGCTGGAACCCCATCAGCTTCGCCGGCTACAATTACCGCGAAGCGGGCTGCACGGCCCCCCAGGAGGTAGCTTTCGTCATCGCCAACGCCATAGCCTGCACGGAAGACATGTTAAGCAGAGGGCTCGAACTGGAGAGCTTCGCCGGGAGGCTCAGCTTCTTCCTGTCCGCCCACAACGACTTTTTCGAGGAGATCGCCAAATACCGGTCCGCGCGCCGGGTCTACGCGAAAATAATGAAGGACAGGTTCGGCGCTTCCGATCCGCGCTCCCGCATGTTCCGCTTCCATGTCCAGACTGCGGGCGTGGCGCTCACGGCCCAGCAGCCGCTCAACAATATCGCAAGGGCGGCCTACCACGCCATGGCTGCCGTCCTCGGCGGGGCGCAGTCGATCCATGTCGACGCGTATGACGAGGCCCTGTGCACCCCTACCGAGCTCTCTTCATTGACCGCTCTCCGGACGCAGCAGATCCTCCAGAATGAAACGGGCGTGATGAACGTTATCGACCCGCTGGGGGGCTCATATTTCCTGGAGGACCTCACCAACAGGATGGAGCAGGAGGTCTTAAGGATTCTCGGGGAAATAGACGCAATGGGCGGCATCGTGAAATCCGTGGAAAACGGCTGGGTCCACAACGAAATCGCCTCCGCCGCATACAAATACCAGCAGGACGTTGAATCCGGCAAGATGCCGATAGTCGGCGTGAACTGCCACCGGATCGAAGACGAGAAACTGCCGATCGAGCTTTTCTCGTCGCCCGAGACGTTGAAAGTGCAATCCCGCAAGTTGCGGGCTGTCAGAAAGGCCCGCGACAAGAAGGAAGTAAAGACAGCCCTCGATGAGATCGCCCGGTGCTGCGAGCGCAACGGGAACATCATGGAGCTGATGGTGGAGTTTGCGAAGAAGCGCGTTATCATCGGCGAAGTCTCGCAAACCCTCAAGCGGGTTTACGGGGTGTGGAACCCCCCGCTGTTCTAACCTTTTCCGGAGATGAAAAATGGGCGCAAAAAGGATTCGCATCCTGATGGTGCGGCTGGGAATGGACGCGCACTGGCGCGGCAGCATGGTAGTGGCCAGGGCATTGCGCGACGCGGGGATGGAGGTCATTTACGGCGGCAACCAGATGCCGGACGGCATCGTCAGGATGGCGGTCCAGGAAGACGTTGACATAATCGGGCTGAGTTCGCTCTCCGGCAACCACATGATCCTGGCCCCGCAGGTCGTGAAAAAACTCGCTCTGGAAAACGCCGGGGATATCAAGGTCATCTTCGGCGGCACCGTCCCTCCCGACGACATCCCCAAATTGAAAAAGGCGGGCATCGCCGCGGTCTTCGGCCCCGGGGCGTCCCTCAAGAAAATAATCGAGTGCGCAATCTCTCTCGGCCGAAAACCCCTGGATTGAGCGCAGAGGCAGGCAGATGGAAGAAAGAATCGAAACGCTCCAGCGGCGGATCGCCGGGGCCGGCTGGGCCGGCGCGCTGATCAACTGCTCGCGGGACCTGTTCTATTACGCAGGCACGACAATACCGTCGTGGCTGGCCGTGACCCCGTCTGACTACAGGCTCTTCGTCAGGGGAGAGATGGACATCGCCCGCGCTCACACCCCCCTCAACCCCGACAGGGTAATCGAAAGCCGCAAACTGCAGGACGCAGCCGAATTCCTCGGGGCGGACAACCCTTGCGTGATTGCGACCGAGCTGGACGTAATGACCGTGTCGCAACTGGGGTCTTTCAGGAAAATCTTCCCCCAAACCGAATTCGCCAATATCTCGCCGGTTGTTCTCAAACAGAGGATGGTAAAGGAGCCGCGGGAAATAGAACTGCTGAAAGAGGCATGCGCAGTCGTCCACCTGGGGCATGAAAGGGTTTTGGAGACCCTCAGGGAGGGCATGACCGAACTCCAACTGAGCGCCGAAATCGAGGACGCGCACCGGCGGGGCGGACACGAAGGGATCTTTTTCATCCGTCTTCCCGATTTCTACATGGGCCGCGGGCCGATCGCCTCCGGGCCCAACCTCTTCAACAACACGGGGGTGGTCTACAGCATCACCGGCGCGGGGCTTACCCCCTCCATGCCGGCCGGGCCTTCCCGCCGCAAAATCATGAAAGGCGACCTTATAGTGACGGACATACCGGTGCTGGTGAACGGCTATCACGCCGACCAGTCGCGCACGTACGTGCTCGGCCGGGCCCCGCGGGAGGCAAAGTCGATGTACGACGACCTGAAGTCCATTGCCGATGAACTGATAGACAACATCAGGCCCGGGATGTCTTCCGGCGAAATCTGCCGGATGGCGCTGGCCAGGGCCGGCGAACTCGGCAGGGCCGGACAGTTCCAGTCATTCGGGCCGGGGAAGAGGTCCCGCCTTATCGGCCACGGCATCGGGGTCGAACTCAACGAGCCGCCGGTGGTCATGGAAAACGATCCGGGCCGGATCGAAGAAGGCTGCGTGATAGCCATCGACATCCACATGCTTGACCGCTCAATCGGGGTGGTGAAGCTCGAAGACATGATCAGCGTGGGAAGGTCCGGCAACGAGGTACTGAACGTCAGCCCGAGAGGCCTGTTCGAATTATAGCTGCCTGCAAAAGCCTCTTTCCCTGGTTTTCCGGGGCAAATCGAACTGCGGGAGAGAACTCAGGTAAAATGACGAAATCCGCCAAGGTCAAGTTTTCTGGCGGGAATTCCGATAAGCAGATGTAATTGCAGTTTCAAATTCTGTTAAAGCAAACCGGGATGACAGCTGCCGTCCGGGAAATCCGCCTTGTCGGGACGATTTAATTTATGGAACAGGGGGTTTGCAATGGACAATGACCGTTTCATGGTCAGGATAGGCCGGTCGCTTTCAACGGATGAAAAGCTGGCCGTCCGGGAATTCCGGGAAATGGTGGACCATCCCGGACTGGACGCCGTTATTTTTTTCTGCTCTTCTAAATATAATCTGGAAAAACTTGGCCGGGAACTCGCCGCAAATTTCGACTGTCCCCTGATAGGCTGTACGACAGCCGGCGAGATCTCCTCATTCGGCTACCAGGAGGGCGGCATTGTCGGCGCCGGGATTTCCTCCGGCGAATTGAGAATCCATCGCCATGTCATCTCCCCCCTGAGCAAATTTTCCCTGAGCGAAGCCGGAAAGCTGGCGTCCTCCATTAAACCGAACCTCTCCCTCGTCAGGGAGTTCGACAGGGACCGGACGTTCGGACTAATCCTGATTGACGGCCTTTCCATGCTCGAAGAGGTCACGATAGCTTCGCTGTACACCTGTTTTGAAGGCATTCCAATCATAGGTGGTTCTGCCGGAGATGACCAGCAATTCAAGAAAACCTGTATTTACGACAACGGGCAATTCATCCCGGACGCCGCCGTTTTCACGGTGTTCGAAACAACCCTTCCCTTCCTGATATTTCAGAACCAGCATTTCAAGCCTACAGATAAAACGATCGTGATCACCGGCGCAGACCCGGAAAGACGTATAATAACGGAAATCAACGGGGAAGTTGCGGCCGTGGAATACGCCCGCATTCTTGGCCTTGAGCGGGACCGGCTCAGCCCGGCCGTCTTTTCCGAAAACCCCCTTCTGTTGAGGATTGGAGGAACATGGCATGTGCGCTCCGTCCAGAAATCCAATCCGGATGAAAGCCTGAGCATGTTCAGCGCGATCGAGGAGGGCCTCGTGATGTCCATCGGAAAAGGAGACGATCTCCTCAGCAATTTCGCCCGGCAGATGGCGGCGCTCGACAAGGGACTCCCGCCAAACCGGCTGTTCATCCTTTGCGATTGCATCCTCAGGAGGCTGGAATTGAACGCAACCGGGAAAACACCGGAGATGGACAGACTGCTCCGGAATTTCAAAGCGGTCGGCTTCAGCACTTACGGGGAGCAGTTCAATTCCATTCACGTTAACCAGACACTGACGGGGGTTGTAATTGGGGGCTGAGCGTATGAGGGAGCTTGAAGAGAAAGTAAGGGAACTCGAACGGAGCCTCGCAAAGAAAGAGAAGATCTGCCGGGTCCTGATGAACAGGGTCGCACGCAGCATAGACTCGGTCGGGGGCGCTTACTCCATATTCGAACGCAACATACTCCTGCAGAGCCTCGTCGACCAGAGGTCGAAGGAACTGGAGGACTCCAACAGGAAACTGGCGCAGGAAATCACCGAACGCAGCGAAAGCGAACAGAGGCTGTGGAATGTCATCCAGGGCTCGCCCATCCCTACCTTCGTCATCGGGAAAGACCACAGGATCATATACTGGAACAAAGCGCTGGAAGAGATGAGCTGCGTCAGGGCAGCGGAAGTGATCGGGACAAACCGGCATTGGAGGGCCTTTTACGGGGAAGCAAGGCCGTGCATGGCCGATTTGCTGATGGACGGCTTCCTGGACCAGTTCCATACCTGGTATGCGGGGAAATTTGTGAACTCCAGGTTGATTGAGGGGGCATACGAGGCAACGGATTTCTTTCCCAACCTGGGCAGCAGCGGCCGCTGGCTGCGTTTCACGGCGGCCGTGATGAGAGACGTTGAAGGCGCCCCGATCGGCGCCATCGAGACGCTCGAGGATATAACGGACCAGATACGCGCCGAAGAAAAGATCAAGCAATCGGAAACGTGGTATCGTGCTATTTTTGAAAATACCGGCACGGCTGCTGTAATTCTTGACGCAGATACAACAATTGTCCTTGCCAACGCCGAATATGAAAAATTGTCCGGCTTCAGCAAGATGGAATTGGAAGGCAAAATGAGCTGGACGGAATTCGTTGGTGAAGACGATCTCGACCGGATGCTCGAAAGCCACAGAAGGAGAAGGACCGGGGAAAACGGCGCAACCGGAAGCTATGAATTCAGCTTCGTTGACCGGCTCGGCCGGATCAAGCACATCCTCCTTACGGTGGATATGATCCCCGATACGACAAGGAGCGTGGCATCGCTTCTTGATATAACGGAGCGGAAGATTGCGGAGGAGGCCCTCCGCAAAAGTTATGAGCTGAACACGAAACTGATCGGGACCATTCCCGATGTCATGCTGCTGACCGACATCAGCGGCTCGATCCTTTTTATCAACGACGCCGCATTAAAGACAGGAGGTTATTCCCGGGAGGATTTCCCGGGAAAGAACATCATCTCTTTCATTGACCCCGGGGACCACGGAAAGGCCATCCGCAATATGCGCCGCATGCTTGATGCCGGCGCAGAGCCGGAGGTATACAATTTAGTTTTGAAAGACGGCAGCGTCCAGCCTTTTGAAGCAAATGGGAGCGTCCTGAGTGCTGAAGACGGCTCCCCCTATGGTTTTGTGTTTGTCTGCCGCGACATCAGCGAACGCAAGCGTATTGAAGAGGCCCGGCAAAGGCTCGAGGACCGGCTGCGCCGCGCCGAAAAAATGGAGGTGCTGGGAACCCTGGCGGGAGGCGTCGCCCATGATCTCAACAATGTCCTGGGGGTCCTGATCGGGTACTCGGAACTGCTTGTCGAAGGCCTGCCGGAGGGAAACCGCCTGAGGAAATACGCCTCCCATATCCTCCAGTCCGGCCAGAAAGGGGCGGCGATCATCCAGGACCTGCTGACCCTGACCAGGAGAGGGGTGGCCGTTTCGGAAGTAATCAACCTGAACCCTGTCGTAACAGGGTATTTCCAGACGCCTGAGTTTGACAAGCTCAAAGAACATTACCCGTTCGTCGGCTTTAAATCCATCCTTGAAAGAAACCTGCTGAACATTAAAGGGTCACCTGTTCATCTGGAAAAGACACTGATGAACCTGGTATCCAATGCCGCGGAGTCCATAAAAGGCGAGGGGGAAATCACGATACGGACGGAGAATTGCTATCTCGACAGGCCCGTCCAGGGATATGACGACGTGCAGGAAGGCGATTACGCGGTGCTGACCGTGTCGGACAGCGGCGAGGGGATATCCGCCGCCGACATCGACAGGATATTTGAGCCCTTCTTCACGAAGAAGGTCATGGGAAGGAGCGGGACCGGCCTGGGGCTGACGGTGGTCTGGGGAACGGTGAAGGACCATAAGGGCTATATCGACGTCAAGACCCGGACCGGCAGGGGCACCGCCTTCGTGCTTTATTTCCCCGTGACGCGCGAAGTGCTTGCAACAGCCCGGGCTTCTTCGGCGGTCTCCGAATACATGGGCAAAGGCGAGTCCATCCTGGTCGTGGACGACATGGAGGGGCAAAGGGAACTTGCCGCCGCCATGCTGGGGGCCATCGGTTACCAGGTCAGTTCCGTCGCAAGCGGCGAGGAAGCGGTCGCCTATCTCTCGCAAAACGATGCCGAGCTTGTCATCTTGGACATGATCATGGACCCGGGTATGGACGGGCTTGAGACTTACGAAAAGATCCTGAAAGTGAAACCCGGCCAGAAAGCGATCATAGTCAGCGGCTTTTCGGAAACTGACCGTGTCAAAAAGGCGCAGCAGCTGGGCGCAGGACGTTATGTCCGCAAGCCCTATATACAGGAGAACATCGGCCTCGCAGTCAGAAAGGAACTTGACCGGTAAATGCATGCTCCCTTTTACTTTTTCGCTGTAACCATGAAGAAATGCGCCGCATACAAAACGGCCCTCATTGTTTTTGCCATCCTGAACGTCTTAATTCTCACCGGGCCGGCTGATGTTTTTTCAGAAGTCACCATCCGCATCAACGGATCGGGACGCGCGCTCGAAATGATGAAACCCCTTATCAATGCTTACAGCGAGCAGACGAAGGGCGTCACTTTCATAATGGAGAGGCCGATCGGGAGCGCGGGGACAATCAAGGCAGTCCTCGCCGGCGCCCTCGACGTCGGGGTGATCAGCAAGCCGCTGAAACCCGAAGAGGTTTCCGCGGGAGGGATGGTCAAGGCCTATGGCAAAACACCCCTGGCCATCGTAACCCATGGAGATGTCCCCCTGAGAAACATCTCTACAAAAGAATTGGAGGACATCTACTCCGGAAGGACCAAAATGTGGGCCAACGGAGAGAAAATCCGGATCATCCTGCGCCCCGACAGCGATATAGATACGAAGATCCTGAAAAGGCTTTCACCCGGTATGGCTCAGGCTGTTGACAATGCCCGGAAACGCGGCGGGATGCTGACCGCCACAACCGATCCCGATTCGGATGAAGCGGTGTCCGGCACAATGGGGGGGCTGGGGACGGCGGGCCTGACCAGTATCCGGATCGGGAAATCGCCTCTTAATGTCGTCGCCCTCAACGGCGTAACTCCCAGCCCTAAAGCGCTTGCCGGAGGCGCCTACCCTCTTGCCAAGGATATAAATTTCCTGACGGCCGGCGCGCCTTCCGCGGCAACCGCAAAGTTCCTGAAATTCGTATACTCGCGCAAAGGCCGCGCCATTGCGGAAAAGGCAGGCGTTCTTGTGAAATGACCGCCAAATGATAACCCGGACCAAGTCAATAACCGTTCTGGCATCCGTCCTGATGGCCATCATCAGTCTCATGGTTGCCGTATCGCTTCCCGCCGGCTATTACATCATCGCCATTGAATCCATGGACGGCAGCGTCCGCTCGGAAATCGCCTTCTCCGCGAGGGAAGTTGAAGGACTGGTAATCAGCAATCCCCGGCACTGGCATTTCGAAGAGCTCCGGCTCCGGGAGATACTGGGACACCACCTGGACAGCAATATCGACAGGAGGTCGATATTGGACACTAACGGGAAAGTCGTTACGCAAACAGGCGAGGACCCGGCGGCCCCCGTGCGGAAATACAGGCATCCGGTATATGACGGCGGCGACATAGCGGCGTATGTCGAGATCGAACGCTCCACCACTCCTATAGTCGACAATACGATAATTATCGGATCGCTCTCGTTTCTGTTCGGCCTTTTTATCTTCATATATTTCCGATATTCCCCCCTGCGGGCTGTGCGGACGGCATACAACCTCATGGCGGAGAACGAGCAGCGCCTTACACTGGCCCTCGAATCGGGGGATTTCGGGATCTGGGACCTGGACATCAAAAAAGGCTCCATGATCTGGAATGACAGGATGTATGAGATCTACGGGCTGCCGAGGACGTCCTCCCGCATCGAGATTGAGACATGGAAGTCCTGCATCCACCCGGAAGACCGGCAGCGGGTCTGGGATGCTTTCAATCCCGATAAAATGGGCGAGAGCGGCCATTCAGAGTTTCGCATAATCAAGCCGGACGGGACGGTCCGGCATATAAGGTCCGACGGCCTTGTCGTCAGGGATGCCGGGAAAGGTACTCCCGCCACCCTGATCTGCCTCAACCAGGACATAACGGAACGCAAGCAGGCCGAGGAGGACCTCCGGAAAAGCGAGGAGTACTTCCGGGCCCTGACCGAGAGCGCATCCGATATCCTGTTCATTGTCGATCACCTGGGCGTGATCAAGTACGTGACCCCCTCGGCCCAGTGGGCCATGGGCTACAGCCCTGCCGAGATGATTGGTAAAAACGCCTATGAATTTATCATCCCGGACGACCACCCCAGGGCAATAGAGGAATTCGGCAGGGCATTGCTGACCAGGGACGTATCCATTTTCAACAGTTTCCGTGTCCGGAATAAGAAGGGCGCAGTTCTGGTCCTGGAGGGATTCGGCAGGAACCTTATTCACAATCCGGTCATCGCCGGTTTTGTCATGAACGTCCGGGACGTTACCGCGCGCAAGCAGGCCGAAGAGGCGCTGCGCCAGAGCGAGGAGAAGTACCGCACAATCATCGAAAACATGGATGAGGGGTACATGGAACTGGACCTGAGGGGACAACCCGCTTTTTTAAACAGGGCGGCGCAAAGGATCCTCGGTTTCAGCGCGGAAGAACTGTTGAGCACACCGTATAAGAAATATGTCGATGAAAAAAACGCGGCAATGCTCTTCACCGCCTTCAACCGGGTGTTCAGGACAAAAACTCCGGAGACATTTGAAGGGGAGGCAATCAGAAAGGACGGGGCCAGGATAGTTGTTGAGGGTTCCGCCCACGTGGTATCGAACGAAGACGGCAACCCTGCCGGTTTCCGGGGACTGTTCCGGGACATCACAAATCGCAAAAGGGCGGAGGAAGCGCTGCGGGAGAGCGAACGGAGGCTGGCAAACATAATAGAATTCCTGCCCGATGCCACTTTTGCCATCGACCTGAAAGGCTGCGTGATCGCCTGGAACAGGGCCATGGAGGAAATGACCGGCATCAAAGCGCCCGGGATGCTCGGCAAAGGAACATTCGAATATGCCCTGCCCGTTTACAGCGAAAGGAGGCCGACCCTTGCCGATCTTATCCTGAAACCGGACCCGTTCCTGGAAAGAAAGTACGACAGCCTGGAAAGAAAAGGCGACGTCTTAAAAGCGGAAACGTATATGCCTGCGATTGGAAGATATATGTCGATGACGGCGGTAAGGCTGCGTGATTCGGAAGGCAACACCATCGGCGCCATCCAGTCCATCCGCGACGTAACCGAACGCAAGCTGCTGGAGTCCCGCCTGATCCAGGCCCAGAAAATGGAAGCAAT
>JBDKTK010000394.1:0-2920 GCA_039680225.1 Syntrophaceae bacterium | reverse complement strand
GGCATCGGTTCGCCCGCGGCCGCGGCGAGTTCGTTCAGGCGTCCAATCGACCAGGTCGGCGAGTGATAGAGCGCATCCGAGGCCGTTGTGGACAGGTAGTCGCCCCAGCTCGATTCGAGATAATCGTGTCCGACCGAACGAAGCTGTTCGTTATCCGGAATGGGAGAGGTTATAAACGGCATGGCTTTTCTCCTTATCCCAGGATTGTCTTGAGATATTTCTGGGTTTCGTCCGGCAGGCTTTCCATGCGGCCGTCCCACTTGTCCGCGTTGACATGGCCCCAGTTATAGCCGACCAGGGCCTTTGCCTCATCGCCGTTGTACCGCTGCAAAAGCATGGATAGGTATTTCACGCCCCCGTAGACGTTTTGGACCGGATCGTTCGGATCGACACCGAGGTCCTTCGCCGTGCCGGGCATGAGTTGCATGGGACCGATTGCCCCCTTGGAACTGACGTTGCGACGCGGATCCCATTCCGAAAAATGCACGAACGCAGCCAGGCTGGGATCCACCCCGTATTTCTTCGCGGCGGCCAGGACGTTCGCGATGTGCGGACTATCGATGTCCTTGTACATTTGCTTCGTCAGCCCATCGAGGTCCTCGAAGTTCATGTGCCGTAGCGGCCCGATGCCCGCCGGATCTTTGTATTTCTCCGCCTCCTCGAAGGTGAACTCATAGCGGCGGGATCTTCCGGTGGAGGGCTTTTCCAATAAGTCCTCGAGCTTGCCACTTCGACTGGGAAGCGGCTTTCCGCTGTCCCGGACCATCACGGGAAGCCCCAAGGGATCCATGAGGACCAGGCCCGACTCGTCTTCATTTGTCGCAAAATATCCAGATTTCTGAACGGCCTTGAGGAAATCGTCTTTTGCCTGCTCCGGAGTGATTCCTTCCTTGAGCGTACCGTGCGGTATGAAATCGGCCGACTTGAGATCGCGCAACCGCATGAGGGCGAAGTCCTTGACCTTGCCGGCATCGAACCCCATCGGCACGCGGTAATTGCTGTTCACCTCGTGATATTGCCTGGTAACGATCTCATCAACCGCGCGCCTGCCGGCCTCTTTCGGGTCTATCCCGCGCTGCGCGTACACAAGTGCGGTGAGAGAAACGGCCTTCTGGATCCCGTTCGCCCAGCTTACCCGGGCGCCGGTGTAATCTCCTTTCATGATCGAGCCGCGCCAGTCCGCCATCTCATCGCGCACGGCCTCATCGACCTTCTTGACCGCATCGGAGGTGAGACTTTTTTTCAACTCCTGTTCACCCTGTTTGATGGCCTCGGAAATCACCGGAAGAACGGTCGGAGCCCAGGGAAGATCATGCACCGCGACCAGGATTTCATTTTCTGGATCCATTTTTTGACGTACAAGATCGCGAAGAAGCACGGGCCAGTGCTGCCCGGCATCTTTTTTCCAGTTGTGAATCATTTGAACACGCTGGTCCGCCGGCGCGGTGTTGAACTTACCCACGAGTTTTGCCGCCGCATTATTCGGAAGCAATCGGCGTTCCTCTTCGGGGATCCCCAGGGCGGCCTGTTGCGCCACTATCGCACCGTAGTCTTTGACGCCCGGGGCCCGCAGCGCGTAGTTGGCCGGATCGTCGCGCAGGGCCTTCTCACGCTTCTCCAGGAAAAGGTGAAGATCGTTATAGAGCCGGAGATTATCCTCGTAGCCTTCCGTGCCCGGCATGGGCAGCCGTTCCTCGACCTTAGCGCGCGCCTCCGGATACGGTTTGAAGGAAATGTCCTGGACCGTATCGTAGTAGGCCTGCGCCCGCTCCACGTCCTTGACGTACTGGGCGACAATCTCCGGCTTTTGCCCGCCGTAAACCCGTTGCATCAGCCCCGGTATTGCCTGGCCCGTGTTCTGGATACTCACCAAGTTGTCCTTCATGCTCTGATTGAGCATGGACAGGTTCAGCCGGCCGCGATGCTCAAGAACGCTTTCGGCATGGGACTGAAGCTTTATGATCGAGTCTTTCGATAACCGGCTGTCCCACTGCCCGGACTTGATTTCCTCGACCGCCCGCGCCGGGTCGAGCTCGGTAAGCCCCTGGAAGGCCGATGTATAGACCTTTTCCCGGTGTGCTTTGTATGCAATATCGGCACTATTCCGATCGAGCCATCCCGATTGAGGGTGTGCGGCCGCAAAGAGAAACCCTTTGCCTCTTAGATCGAGTTCTTCGGCCATGTCGGGATTGCGGAAAGCCTCGGTGTATGATTGCTCCAAAGAGTTATTCAGGTTGTTTCCGAAATACTCAAGCCGCTTGGCTGCCTCAAACTTCGCGGCGGCTCCAATCGCGCGCTGTCGCATCGTCGATAGGTGCTGCTTGACGGCTAGCTTGGCCTCCTCACTGGGTGCGCTCACTTCGGCATCTGAAAGATTCTGGTCCCACCAGGCTTTAGCCTGATCGAAATGACCGAGCGCGCCTTCCGCCGCTTGGGCTTGTGCCCGTGCCTCATATTCATCCCATGACTGGCTGGTCTTTGTCATGGTATCGATTACATAGTTCAAGTTTTCGGAGTGTTTCAGACTCGCCCGAAAGCCTTGAGTCAAATCCGTAATCGCCCCCCCGACTTTCCCCATGGCCAGGGATTCATCCTGTCCGAAGGAAGGCGGGATCATTGACTGTTCAACCGGTCCAGAATAGAATTTACGGTTGTATCTTGGGATCTCAGGCATTGATATCGGCTCCTCGTCTGTCTCACGCAACAGTCATTTGGATAGAACCGGGGACGGACGAACCGTCCCTTATTGTTAGCTGTTTAAAATGGCGTTGCACTATGTTCATAAATTGGAATACGTCGGCAATGGCCCACAGTCCCGGATAATTTCATTCCAACCAACCGCAAGTTCCATCTCGGACGGGGGGGCGATCATCAAGTCACGGACTATTGAACGGAACCCTACTTCGGAATAACACTTCCT
>JBDKTK010000393.1:0-2508 GCA_039680225.1 Syntrophaceae bacterium | reverse complement strand
TTTCGAGCTGGGACATTCCGGTCCCGGAGCCCTCATCTCCGGCGAGACAGCTGCTTCCCGGCAGAAGGCAGGCAAAAAGGACCAGCAAAAAGATTATGGAAACGGCGCATCTGTGCGGCTGCATTGTACTCCTGTGATTATTTATATTGAGCAGGGAGCCGGAAAGAATGAAGGAGCGGTCACAGAGGATTGTAGTATCAAAATCCGAAAACGCAAAAGGTAATTTGAATTTTCTTTTGAAAGGGACAATGATGAAATAGAACACGTGAAAAAAGGAGAACACATGAAAACAGCCGAACTCACAAGACCCGAAATTGCGGTCCTGGCCGTGACCCGTGTCATGGCGGGGGCCGGGGCCGGGCTGCTCCTTGCCGGCCGGTTGAGCCCGGAGGTGAGGAAAGGAGTGGGTTGGACATTGTTCCTGATCGGGGCCCTGAGCACAATCCCGATAGCCGCCAATATAATTATGAAAAATTGTCCCAGGCACGCGGCTCCCTGAGGGTTTTTGTCCGCTGTTATTCATGGTTTCCCCTATTTTCAGCCGCTGCGAAAAAATGAACAATTACAGAAAAGGATCCGGGGGAGGACCATGCCGCGGGAAATTCCCCTCACGAACGGCCGTCTTTACATTAATTTTGACAGCAATTACTCGCTCAGGGACATATATTTTCCCTGTTGCGGCGCCGACAACCATTCATCGGGGCACCGGTCGCGGTTCGGGATTTGGGCCGATGGGCAATTCAAGTGGGTTGACGGGCAATGGAACCCCTTGATCAATTATGTCGAAGACACTCTTATCAGCCGGGTAATTGCGGAAAATTCCGACCTCGGCATCAGGATCACCTCAACTGACGCCATAGATTTTGCCGAAGACGTCTACATAAAAAAGATCGTCATAACCAATCTGCTGGACAGGCCCAGGCAGGTCCGGGCCCTGTTTCACGAAGACCTTCATGTATTCAACACCTCCGAATCGGATACGGCCTATTACGACCCGGACGAGCAGGCGATAATCCATTATAAAAAAGACAGGTATTTTCTATTCTCCGGGAAACGGGACGATAAAACCGGGTTCGATGAGTTCACGACGGGAGTCAAGGAGTTCAGGGGCCTCGAGGGCACCTGGAGGGATGCCGAAGACGGCGCCCTGTCCGGCAATACCATCGCACAAGGCTCGGTCGATTCGGTCATATCTTTCTGGACGGAACTGCCGCCGTCCGGGGAAAGAACCGTTTATTACTGGATCGCGGCGGGCAATGACCATGATGATGTCAGCAGGCTTGAACGCCTGATGGAAGAAGCGGGACCCGAGTATTTCCTGTCGCGGACCGACCATTTCTGGCGGGCGTGGATTGGCAAGGACAAGGACAGGATAAATGCCCTGCCATCCCGGACAAGGGACATCTATAAAAAGAGCCTTTTCATAATCCGCACCAATATCGACCAGGGCGGCGCCGTCCTGGCCGCCCTGGATTTCGACACTCTCAATTGGGCCGAGGACACTTACGGCTACATGTGGCCACGGGACTCGGCTTATACAAGCTATGCCCTCGACAAGGCGGGGTTCAGCTCGCTGTCCCGGAAGTTTTTCGAGTTCTGCCTGCTGATAACCAGCCGCGGAAAGGAGCGCAACGGTTATTTCTTTCCCAAGTACATGTCGGACGGCTCGGTAGGGAGCAACTGGCATCCCTGGATCTTCAACGGAGAAAAACAGCTCCCGATCCAGGAAGACGGCACGGGGCTCATCCTGTGGTCGCTCTGGAACCATTACGAGACGACGCGTGAGGTGGAATTCATTTCCAAAATGTTTGACCCCCTGATCAGGAGATGCGCTGACTTCCTGGCCTCGTATATTGACCCCGTAACAGGGCTCCCGAGGCCGTCGTATGATTTGTGGGAAGAGAGGCTCGGGATTTTCACTTACACGTGCTCGGCTGTCTATGCCGGGTTGGTGGCGGCATCCCGGTTCTGCCTGCTTTTCCGGGAAAATGAAAAGGCGCGGGAATACACCCGGGCAGCTCTGGGGATAAAGAAAGCCATGGAGGAGCGCCTCTATGACCCCGGGGAAAAGAGGTTCATAAAGGGGCTGTATCCTCGCACGGACGGGGGTTTCGACAGGGACCTGACAGTCGACGCAAGCGTCTGTGCGGCTTTCTATTTCGGCCTCTACGGGCCGGACGACGCGCGGATCACAGGCACAATGCAGGCGATAATCGAACGGCTCTGGGCGGGCGACCCCGGCGGCATAGCCCGGTATGAAGGGGACAATTACTACCGGTCAAATACATCGGTCACGGGGAACCCGTGGGTCATCTGCACCCTCTGGATCGCCCAGTGGAAAATCGCCAGGGCTGAAACAAAAGCAGACCTGGATGAAGCCCTCGAAGTGCTCGAGATGATCTGCGGCTGTGCCAACCCTTCCGGGATCCTGCCCGAACAGATGGACCCCTGTTCCCACGCACCGCTCTCGGCCGCCCCCCTGACATGGAGCCATGCGACCCTTGTAAC
>JBDKTK010000392.1:0-11375 GCA_039680225.1 Syntrophaceae bacterium | reverse complement strand
ATACAGAATTGATAGATTTCATCCCCTCATCGTCATGGTCGACCACGGTTTTTTCGTATACCAGAAAAACCATTTCATGGTGGTAGTGGGCTATGACGGCGGAAACGTGATTGTCCATTCGGGCGAGGACAGTTTCAAGGCGATACCCATCGACGATTTTCTCAAGACCTGGCAGAAAACGAATAATTGGACTTTGCTGATCCAGAAGACAAATCCGGGACAGTCATGAACGGACGGATTTTTGCCGTTTTATCTGTTGTTCTGGGCGTCTTTATTTGCGCAGCCTGCACGATGCCCAGGATTATCGTCCTGAAGGACCCCCTGACTCCCGAGGAGCACCTGGACCTGGGATTAGCCTACGAGCAGAAAAAGGAGTACGGCATGGCGATCAAGGAATATGAAGCGGCTGCCAGGAAACTGAGGAAGGCCAATCTTTACCTGGCAAACGCCCGCTTCCTCAATAATGAGCCGGACCGGGCCGAAGCCCTCTACCGCTTAATCATAAAAGACGACCCGCAATGCGCCGATGCTTACAACAACCTCGCATGGCTCCTTTACACACAAAAAAGAAACCTGTCAGAAGCCAGGGAACTGGTGTCAAAAGCAATATCCCTGAATCCGGCGGGAGAGGACAATTATATTGATACTTTAAATAAAATTGAACAGGAGATAAAAATCAAAACTGATGGGAGGTGAGCATAAAAGCCCGACCGACGAGCGTCGGTTGCGGTCTTAAATTTACCACCGTTTTTTTCAAAGAGATTGTTGAATCGATACCGCAAACCAGAACCGAAAGGAGATTTATAATGAAATACTTACTGCTGATCATCACTATTGTGCTTATGGCTGTTCCGGCTCAAGCCGCGTCCCCGGATGTCAACGTGTCCGTCAGCGTCGGCCAGCCCGGCTTTTACGGACAGATTGATATCGGCAACGCCCCCCGGCCCCAAGTAATTTACGCCAAGCCGGTCGTGGTCAGTCCCGCCCCCGTCCATGTGGTCCATGAGCCGGTCTATCTCCATGTACCACCCGGACACGAGAAAAAATGGAGCAAACACTGCCACAAGTACAATGCCTGCAACAGGCCCGTCTATTTTGTTCGCGACAAGTGGTACAACCAGGTCTATGTGCCGCACCACCAGGCTAAACATGGCGGCCATGGACCCGACAAGCATGGCGGGAAGCATGGAGGAAAGCCAGACAAGCATGATAAACACGGAAACGGAAACGGGCATGGGCATGGTAATCGCTGATACCGATTAAGCCTGTTCCCCATGACAGAATAAAAAACGCACCCTGACATTCAGGGTGCGTTTTTTCTTAAGACCACTCCCCCGCGCCGCGAGCGGGGATATCAATTATCCCCGCCGCTTCTTACCGGTATTCCCGACTCGCACGGCACGCCTGTCTGGCACAGGCCGCATCCATAGCTGTCGATTCCAAACTTGGATTTGGAATACGGGGCAGCCACATCGTAGAGGAATGCCTTGCACTTAAATTTGTCATGCCCGGCTTCAGAGATGGCGCCGGCCGGGCAGCGCGAGATGCATTTCCGGCACTTGCCGGTTGTATAAAACAGGCAGTAAGCGCGGGGGTTGTCATACGGGCGTTTCGCGGGCGCGACCTCGATGCGCGCAATCACCGATCCGCAGCGCATGGCTTTTCCCCTGGGCGTGATGAGCCCGTCGCAGAGGCTGAACGTCCCCAGGCCCGCCGCATAGGCAGCGTGTCGCTCTGACCAGTTTGAGGCAAAGCCGTATCTTGGTGATTCCTGCCACGCCCACTTTGGAGATTGAGCAGGCACAACGGCCTGAATGTCTTTCCCATTGAGTTCACCGACCACATGGCGGGCCAGCAGTAAATTGAATGCTTCCCCGAAATTGCGCGAACGGATCCAACGCTCTGCGGGCAGTTTCTCCATGCTGCGGTTATCGGCCTTGGTGGCTTCGGCCTGCGGAAGCACCCAGCTGATCACCGCCAATTCCCCGGGCTTCACTCCCGAACCGGGGAAAAACAGGGAAAATGCCTCTAAAGGCGTCCAGAAGAACGGACCGATATCTGTTTTGAAAAATTCAAATATGGGATCATCGCCCCGGGAGAACCCTGCCAACGGCTCGGCCCAGGCCCTGTCGTTTAAGGTATTCTTGAGCGAGTTCTCTTCGGAACCGGCGACAAATTTTTTAATCAGATCTTCAATCCAGGATTCTACATTATTCATGTGTTTCTCCTAAAATTCTTCAGTGTGTTTACCGGGCCGGTTTTTCTCAAAAACCCTCCCAGCGCACCCTTCCCTCCTTGCGGGGGGGCGCCTTGGGGCTCTCGGCAGGGTACCCGACCGGAATAAGGCAGACGAGTTTCCTTCCCTCCATCGCCATCAGTTCATTAATTTCCTTTTCCTTGTAATATACCGCGGCTTCTGCCCATACAGCCCCCAGGCCGGCGTCGTGGGCCGCAAGGAGAAGGTTCTGGACGGCAAGACTGACGCTATAGGGGTCCTCCTTGCCCGTGGGAAAACGCCCGCCATAGGCCATTATGATAACCGGCGCGTTGCCGTACGTTTCAAAAAACCGTTTGGAAGCCTCAATCACCTGGGGTTTATCGGGAAAATTCTTTTCCAGCACCGGCCGGAAATTTTCGAAAGCTGTGGCCGTGATCTTCAATAGAGCTTCCTTTTTCTCACCCGAAACCAGGATGAAACGCCAGTCCTGCTGATTCATGGCCGACGGCGCCCATTGGGCAAGCTCAAGGATTTTTTCCAGGACCTCTTTAGGGACCGGGTCCGACTTGAATCTCCTGATGCTGCGCCTGCTTCTGATGGCATCTGATAATTCCATGCACAACCTCCTTCCCCAATTTATTTGGCTCAACTTTCAGACATATCTTCAGACCATTTCCGGCGGTTTCTTCCTTTCCCTGAAGACCTTGATCTTCGCCCGGTTGCCGCAGATGGACATGGCGCACCATCTGCGGCGGTTCGCGGGCGAATTGTCGGCAAAGAGCATCCGGCAACTCCGGTTGTCGCACATTTTCAAGCGCTGCCGGTCGATGCTGCCGATGACTATAACGGCATCCCGGGCAACCTCGGCAAGACAGGCCTTCGCAGGATTTGCGCTCTGCCAGCGAATGCGGCAGGACGGGAGATCGACCTGCGGCACTGATATAGGCTCCGCCGCGGAGGCATTTATGAAGTCCATATCGGCCGGGACCGGGCGTTTTTTCAGCACGAGCGAGCTGAGGGCCCTGTATATCGATTCCCGAAGGAGAAGGGCTTCTCCCAGGTCTCGCTCAGTGACAGCCGCAGCGCCGCTGCAACAGCCGGCGGACGCGAACCAGTTGGAAAGGGCCTCCGGCGTTGCCAGGAGGTCCCGGGGCTGCGAGCCGCGGTGCCGCACGGTGGCGACAAAATTCAGAGAGAGGCTTCCGGCATCGAATCTGAACTTGCTGTATTTGGGATGCGGTTTTCGCATTGCATTCGGGTTTTGTGTAAATTGATTTGTAACCACACTATATGGTTACATGGGTTTATGTCAAGAAAATATTAGAACAGGGGCTTAATCATGACTTCATGACTGCGAAGCCGGCATCCGGAAATTTAAAAAGACCTGGATTCGCCCCTGCGAAAGGAGAGATCAAGCCGGGAATGAGGACGGAGATGATCAAAGGTAATTTGTTGATTATGCCCCCTCCCTCAATCCCTCCCACCAGAAGAGGGAAGATTAAGAGGAGGTCTCTTTAAATTTTTGTGGGAGGCGGCCGGCCGCTTCGAATTGCCTGGCGACCGGCCCAGAAGAATTTCGGTTAGTATTTAGTGCCTATACTCCAAAGCTGCGCTTGAAGAGCCCTGCAATGGCATTTCGGCCGTTCTCTTCGAGGAACCTCGTGCCGGTGCCGGTGAAATGGGGATGGGTGATCACGGGGCCGCCGGCCTCGCATTCAACCCAGTCCATCTGGCTCCATTTGAACCAGCCGTTGCGGCCCTGATCGAACACAAACAAGGGCTTGTTGCAAAGCTTGGCAAGCTCGGCGCCCCACCCGGTCCCGCCTTTCACTGTTTTGTCATCCAGGATATGTCCGACTACGTATATTTCCTGGCCGCGGATGACCTGGTGCCAGATGCTCTGCAGGACTTTCCTGATGGTCTCGTTTTTTGTAAACCGCCGGTTCATCAGCCTGGAGACGTACTCGAGGCTGACATCGCCTTTCTTCAGCTCATCGCAGCTCAGTATATGGACTCCCCTTTGCCGCACTATGCCGTGTCCTTCGAAAGTGAAATTCACTTCGCTGATCCCGTATCGCTCGGCAGTTGCCCCGAATTCCGCTTCAGCGCCCTTGATTCCGCCGCTGTAAAGTATGCAATCCTCTTTTTTCATTTTCTTCCTTTCTCAAATCCTCTTTTCATGATTTCGGAGATTCGTCATTCTGAGAAGCCAAGCGACAAAGAATCTCTTTTTTTAAAACACAGATCCTTCGCTTCGCTCAGGATGACAATTCATTTGCTGAATCCCGCTTTCGCGGAAAACTGAATGTCTGCCGCACGAAGATAAAAAACCCGCCAGGGGCGAAAGCCCCGGGCGGGCCATCATTTTCAATTTTCGATTATTTTAACAGGCTGATTTCAGCAGCATTGTTGCGGGGTCGAGGCTCAATGTGCCTTTTCCTTCCGGAACGCCTCTGAAAGGTTTAATCACGATGTCCGCACAGCTTGGTTCCAGCTGCAGTATCACGTCAAACAAGTCGTCGATATTTGATAATGCCTGCGGCAGGCCTTCCGCCGTCGGCGCCTCATGCCGATGGGTGGTTACAGAGAACCAGACGCGCAGTTTCTGCTCCTCGGCAAAACGCTTCAGTTCCAGGAGGGGCTCCCGGGCGGGACCTCTGATCGGAAAGCGGTCGATCACAATTATATCCGGCCGGAACACGCCCTGGGCCGTCAGGTCCGTCAATCTTTCCTCCAGCTTGGGAACTGAGAACCCTTCTATCTTGAATGTCATGATGAAGCGGCGAGGAAGAATTTCCTCCAGTATCTGCTCCCAGTTTTTAAAATTATTCTGTCCGGCAAAATCCTGGAAAAGCTTTTCATACCAGACGGCAACCTTTGTGACCGGCTCGGCCATGCTGACGTGCAGGACGTTTTTATCCTTAAGCATTGCATTGATGGCCAACTGGACGAGAAACGCGGTCTTGCCGACGCCCACGGGCGCCATCACTGCGCCGAAAGAGCCTTCGGACAGGATTTCTGCATCCCCGTTTCCCAGGTATCTCAACGGATTGCGAATATTGAGCTCATTTTTCAACATTTTATTTTCCTTGTTTTAACGGTCACTGAGCTTTGTCGAAGTGAATCCTTCTTTTAAAAGGCGGCTCGTTTCGACCGGCTCAACGAGCGTGTTTTTTTAAGGGTTAAGCCGCCCTCTTCTTGCGTGCGGCGACTTCCTCTGCGACCTTTTCGGCTATCGATTGCGGCACCAGCTTGTACATGGCGAATTCCATGGTGAACTGAGCCTTCCCCTGAGTCGAGGAACGCAGGGCCGTCGAAAACCCGAACATCTCCGCAAGCGGTACATTGGCTTCGATAACGGACATGATGCCCTCATCCTGGGTGCCCACGATCATGCCCCTCCTCTGGTTCAAAAGGCCGATGACCGAGCCCTGGAATTCTGTGGGCGTTTCCACTTCCACTTTCATGATGGGTTCGTGGATGACCGGCCTCGCCTTGGTGTAGCCTTCGCGGAACGCCCCGCGGGCGGCCGCCTGAAAGGCAATGTCCGACGAGTCCACCGAGTGCGATGCGCCGTCATTGATCGTGACCTTGACGCCCGTGACCGGGAATTCCAGCTTGGGGCCTTTTGCCAGGCATTCGCGGAAACCCTTCTCGCAGGCCGCTATGAACTGCGTGGGGATCGAACCGCCCACGATCTTGTTTTCGAACACGAACTCATCGTCCGCGATCGGCTCCATGAAGCCGGCAACCCGTCCGTACTGGCCGGAGCCGCCCGTCTGCTTCTTATGCGTGTAGTTGAACTCGGCGCGCTGGGTGATCGTCTCGCGGTAGGCGACGCGCGGACTCCCCGCTGTTACCTCCGCCGAGTATTCGCGCTTCATCCGCTCCAGGTAGACTTCGAGATGAAGCTCGCCCATGCCCTCGATAATCGTTTCGTTTGTTTCCTTGTCCACATGGCACTTGAATGTTGGGTCCTCCTTGGTGAAGCGGTTGAGGGCCTTCGACATGTTGATCTGGGACTTGTTGTCCTTCGGCACTATGGCCAGTGAAATGACCGGCTTCGGGACGTACATGGAAGTCATGGTAAGGGTCAGCCCCGGTGAAACGAAGGTGTCCCCGGAGGCGCAGTCGATCCCGAAAAGCGCGCCGATGTACCCGGCGGAAACCGTTTCGATGTCCTCCATCTGGTCGGCATGCATGCGGACGACGCGGCCCACTTTGACTTTTTTCCCGCTGCGGACGTTGATAATTGTTGAGCCTTTGGAGATGGCGCCCTGGTATACACGGATGTATGTCAGCTGGCCGTACTGCCCGTCTTCAAGTTTGAAGGCCAGCGCCACAACCGGTTTTTCCGGGTCGCTTTCCAGCTTTACGACTTCCTCGTTCTTATCCGTATCGAGGGCGGTGTTTTCCACTTCCTCCGGACACGGCAACAGCATCGTCACTGCATCAAGCAACGGCTGAATGCCTTTATTCTTATAGGCGGAGCCCACCAGCACCGGCGTGATCTCCCGGCGGATTGTGCCCCGGCGCAGCGCCTCAATGAGCACATCCTTTTCGACCTCGCGCTCTTCAAGGGCCGCCTCCATCAATGCATCGGAAAACATCGATGCCGCCTCGACAAGCTCCTGGCGGAACTTACGGGCCTGGTCCAGATACTGCGCGGGGATTTCCTCGTACCTGAGCACCTCGCCGTTGTCGCCGTCGAAATATATCGCCTTCATGGCAACAAGATCAATCACGCCCTGATGGTCTTTCTCAAGCCCGATGGGCAGCTGAAGCGCAACTGCATTGTGGCCGAGTTTTGATCTCATCTGCTCGATAACGCGCAGGGGGTCGGCGCCGCTGCGGTCGCACTTGTTGATGAAAGCTATGCAGGGGACTTTGTACCTCTTCATCTGCTGGTCGACCGTGATCGATTGGGACTGGACGCCTCCAACCGAGCACAGCACGAGGATAGCGCCGTCGAGGACCCTTAATGACCTTTCAACCTCGATCGTGAAATCGACGTGCCCCGGGGTGTCTATGATGTTTATTTCGTGGCCGGTCCATTCGCAAAAGGTCGCCGCGGAAGCAATCGTAATGCCCCTCTCCCTCTCGAGGTCCATGGAGTCCATCGTGGCGCCCACGCCGTCTTTTCCCTTCACGTCATGGATCACGTTGATCCTTTTCGTATAAAAAAGGATCCTCTCGGTCAGGGTTGTTTTTCCTGAATCGATATGCGCGCTGATTCCTATATTCCGTACTTTTCTGATGTCGCTTTTCATTTTTTTACCTGTCTTGATTCTTGCTGTTTGGGGTAGAAATAAAAACTCCCCGCATTTGATTTATTCAAACATGGGGAGCATCTTTAAACAGATTTCAAATCCGCTATGCAGAACAATTTTTGGAGTTTAATGATTGTATTCTGGAATGTCAAGAGATAATTTTGCGGGCGGGTGATAAAAATTGTATCAAAAAGCAGGCAACCACCCCTATTCCCTGTCGACCCGTTTTGCGCGCCTGGTCGCGTCCAGTTCCATCTTCCGAAGGCGGATGCTTTGCGGGGTCACTTCCACGAGTTCGTCCTCGGCGATGAATTCGATTGACTGGTCGAGCGAGAGCGGGCGCGGCGGCCGGAGCGTCACGGTCGCTTCCGAAGTTGAGCTCCTCATGTTTGTGAGCTTCTTGTCCTTGGTGATATTAACGTTCAAATCGCCGGTGCGGTTGCGCTCGCCGATGATCATCCCGCCGTAGACTTCCGTCCCGACTTCGATGAAGAGCTCGCCGCGGTCCACCATGGCCAGGCTTGCGTATGTGGTCACCCTGCCCATCCTATCAGAGAGAAGCGCGCCGCTCGCCCGTTGCGGGATCGGCCCGAACCAGGGCTCGTACCCATCGAAAAGCGTGTTCATCACCCCGGCGCCTTTCGTATCGGTCAGGAAATGGCTGCGGAACCCGATCAGCCCGCGGGACGGCACCAGGAATTCCAGGTTGACCCGGCCGCTCCCCTTGTTGATCAGGTTCGTCATCCGGCCCTTTCTCACCGAGAGTTTTTCTGTCACGATACCGACGAACTCCTCGGGGATATCGATAAACGCGCGTTCCACCGGCTCCAGAGTCTGTCCGTCTTCCTTTTTCGTGATGACGCGCGGCTTGGATACCATGAACTCATAGCCTTCCCGGCGCATGGTCTCGATCAGCACCGCCATCTGCAGCTCGCCGCGCCCGCAGACTTCGACGGCGTCCGTCCTGTCGATCTTCCGGAGCCGCAGGGAGACGTTGCGTAAATTTTCTCTTTCCAGCCGCCCGAACAGGTGGCGCGAAGTAAGGAACTTCCCTTCCCTGCCCGCGAAAGGCCCGTTGTTGACGTAAAAGATCATCGAGACGGTGGGCTCGTCAACGTTGATCCGCGGCAGCGGGGCGGGATTCTCAATTGATGTTATGGTATCGCCGATATTGATGGGCGTCACGCCGGCGAGCGCGATAATGTCACCGGCCTCGACGCAATCGACCTGCTTTTTCCTCAGGCCGTGATAGTTGTAAAGGGCGGAGAACTTGACGCCGTTGGTTATCCCGTCTTCACCGCAGAGGGCATACGTCTGGTTCATCATGAGCACGCCGCTCATCAGCCGGCCGATCGCGATCTGTCCCACGTAGGAGTCGTAATCGAGGTTGGTCACAAGGAATTGGGGCACCTGGCCGTCGTCGCATTCCGGGCCCGGAATGGCGGAGCAGATTGTATCGAGCAGCGGCCGCAGGTCCTCCGAGTCGTCCCCGAGCTTCCGGTGGGCGACGCCGGTCTTGGCATTCGTGTAAAGGATGGGGAACTCGATCTGCTGCTCGCTCGCGTCGAGGTCGATAAAGAGGTCGTAAATCTCGTTGATGACTTCCTCTATCCGGATGTCCTTCCGGTCAATCTTATTTATGACGAGTACTATGGGCAGCTTCCGGGCAAGGGCTTTCCTGACAACGAACCGCGTCTGCGGGAGCGGCCCCTCGCTGGCGTCCACCAGGATGAGCGCGCCGTCAACCATGTTGAGGCTGCGCTCGACTTCGCCGCCGAAGTCAGCGTGGCCGGGCGTGTCTACTATATTGATCTTGACGCCGTTGTACCAGATGGAAGTGTTCTTGGCCATGATGGTGATGCCGCGCTCCCTTTCGAGGTCCATCGAGTCCATGATGCGTTCTTCAACTTCCTGGTTCTCGCGAAAGGTGCCCGTCTGCTTGAGCATCGCGTCAACAAGGGTGGTTTTCCCGTGATCGACGTGAGCGATTATTGCGATATTTCTTATGTTCGGTTTCCGCATTGCGGATTGTCTCCTTCGTTCTAAAATCCCGCTTCCCGGTGAAATCAGGAAGTTATTTTGCTGTGAAAAGCGGGTACTATACCACTTCGCGGTCATTTAATGGGATTTTTTTTTGAACAGGGTCATTCACGAAAAAGCAGGAATACAGAAGCAGAATCCTGGGCCCCTGCTGCAGCCTGCCCTTGAAGTTTTTAATCGAGGGCAGGGGTGACGTGTTTTATGACAGACCAACCTTTTTCAGTGTCATGCCTGCGAAAGCAGGCATCCAGAAAACCCATGGTTTCACAGGTGTGAGGTATTTATGATAAAACTCACATATAGCCTGGCTTTGCCGTGATTTCCCGGATCGTCGGCCTTGACATGGAACATGTCTTTACATACACTTCTTCTCCCCGCCCCGGGGAATTAAATTCAATCTGAGTGTGAGTTTCCATGAAAAAGACCCTCGTATTGCTTTTGTTGCTCCTCGCTTTCGCAGTCCCCTCCCACGCCGCTTCCGCTCCGGAGATCTTTGTCCAGACGGGGCATTCCGGCGGAGTCAACTTTGTGGCCATTAATCCGAGCGGCACGTACCTGGTCACGATGGAAGACAGTTCAGCCCATGGAAAATTCGTCAAGACCTGGGATATGTCGACTGGCAGGGAAATCCGGACAGTCAAGCTCACAGCTGAATATACTGTTACAGGCATCCAGTTTGCCGACGACAGCAGGTTCATTGTCTTCTACCGGAAAATTGCCGAGATCTTTGACATTTACGGGCAGAAGACCGGCTCGCTTGCGCTTCCGAACATGATAAACGTCCAGGGCCCCGTGCTCAGCAGGGACGGGCAGTATTTCTTCAACCAGGAGTTCGGGACGAAGATCTACAGCATGAAGGACGGGTCGGAGATAAAACTTCCGGAAATGCAGAAATATTCGAGCTGGCAAATCTACCACCAGAATGTGGCGGATCTCGGATACGGTTATTACGGGATATTTTTTCAGCGTAAAGACCCAAAAGGCAATGTTGATTATGTAATTTACGACGAAAACCTGAATGTCAGACTGAAAGGCTCTCTCGACATCCCGAACCTTCAGCATATGAGCAAGTTCAAAATATCCTCCGACCTGAAGTACGTGGCCCACCAGAACCTCAAGGCAACCGAAGACATCAACGTCTACGACCTGGAAAGCGGGAGTCTTGTCCTGAATTACAGGCCGAGGCCCCTCGCCAAATCGGGCACGGTCGTCAGGGCGGATGAATCCCTCTTTTTCGGCTTCACCCCCGACAGCCGGCTCAGGGTCGAATATGATCTGCAGCAGGAAGTCCCGTTCAGCGCCCGGATGGAAATGGTCCTGATCAATCCGGTCAAAAACGGCATCCGCGCGGAAAAGACGCTGCACGTCGGAAACGTAGTGACCTGGATAGCTTATGAATATCACTGCCGGCCGTATGTCATGACCGAAAAAGGCCTGATCGCAGGGTTTGCCAACGGAAACGTTAAGATCATCGACCTCAATACGGGTGCGGAAATCAGGAGTTTCGGCGTGAAACCCTCGGTCTTCAGCAATTCCAATTGCGAAGGCAACCGGATTTTAAACTTTCACGAAGACTGGATATCAGTAAGCGACAAGATGAGCGTCAGCTTCAATCTCTGGGATTTAAGCGAACCGGCCCTGAAAAAGGTGAACGTAAAATCCGAAACAAACCGGGTAAAAAGGCCCATTCAGATCGGGAATTACCGTTCAGAGAGCTTTTTTTCGACCGACCCGGACGCCCTCTATAAATACATTCCGCCTGACTTCCTGATGGATAATTATAAGCAAGGCGAGCGCTACGGACAGACATCCGGGATATTCATGATCTTGAGGAACAGCGGCGAGTA
>JBDKTK010000391.1:0-1676 GCA_039680225.1 Syntrophaceae bacterium | reverse complement strand
CGCTCATAGGCAATTACTACAACTGGAACCCCGAGGTCGCCCAGGGCTGCTTTCAAGGCCAAATCCAGGTGAAGCTCGTGCCGCAGGGATCGTTTGCGGAGGCGATTCGCGCGGCGGGGGTGGGCATTCCCGCTTTCTTCACGGCAGCGGGGGCGGGGACGGAGCTGGCTGCGGGCAAGGAAGTCCGTGTTTTCAACGGCAGGAACTGTGTCCTCGAAAACGCCATCCACGCCGATGTGGCTCTCATCCGGGCGCACAAGGCGGATGAACTGGGAAATCTCGTCTATTTCAAGACGGCGCGGAACTTCAATCCCCTGATGGCCATGGCGGCGGCGGTCACCATCGCGGAAGTGGACGAGGTGGTCCCCACGGGTGCTCTCGACCCGGAATCCGTGATCACGCCGCATATTTATGTCCAAGCAATCGTCAGGAGGGCCGGCAATGTCTGAACCGTTGGCTGAAAACGTTGCGAGGGAGAGAATCGGGAAGCGGATCGCCCGCGAATTCATGGACCGGAATTGCAGAATGTTCATCAACCTCGGTGTGGGCATTCCGACGGCCGTGGCCGACTATATCGGATCGGACGAAATCTTCATCCAGGCCGAAAACGGGATGCTCGGAGTGGGGCCTGTGGCCACAGGAGACCAGGTCGACCGCAGGCTGATCAACGCCGGGCGCCAGCCGGTAACGGAGACTCCCGGTTGCTGCTATTTCGACAGTGCGACATCTTTCGGAATGATTCGGGGCGGGTACGTCGACGCCACGGTGATCGGGGCATTTGAAGTCGATATGGAAGGAAATATAGCCAACTGGATCATTCCCAACGGAAAACAGCTTGGGGTCGGGGGCGCGATGGACCTGGTCTCAGGGGCCAGGCAGGTCATCGTGGGCATGCAGCACACCAGCAGGAACGGAAAGCCCAAGCTGGTGAAACGGTGCAGTCTGCCCATCACCGGCTACGCCGAAGCGGACATGGTCGTCACGGAACTGGGACTCTTCGTGTTCGAAGACGGCAGGCTGATCCTGAAGGAAATTGCTCCGGAGGTTTCGCTTGCAGCTCTCCGGTCCCTCACCGAGGCGGAATTCGAGGTAAGCGAGGATCTCAAGCTCATGAACGTGTAGCCTTCCCCCTGTGGGGATTTTTGAGCACCCCTGAGGCTGCTTCAGCCGTGGAGAACCGTTCACATTATGTCCGGGCGCGCCGCTCGGAGATGCAGGGGTGGCAGTCTGTTTCTTCCAGGAAATCTCGATTCTTATCGGATCGCAAAATCTCCTGTTTCCTTTCTCTTGGCAATGATTCGCTGCGTGCGGAAATTCCATTTTTACGTTATAAAGATAATCTGGGTGTGAAATTTTTCTTATATGGGGTACTTTGAAGCTTGGGGTCGCCATGGATTCCGGCGGCCGGGATACTGACCGGGGACATAAACGCGGCAGAGAGTGCCTGGGATTTCCTGTTCGAGCGGATGCAAGCGGGAGTTGCAGTGATCGTGACGGAGCGGAAGAGAGAGCCCGGCCGGGATGACCGTCTGAAAAGCGGAGAATGAGGCTGCCGAGAGAAAACGGGGTCATGGTGTGGGCTTTATCACTGGAGATTTTGCAATGGATGACAAGATAACTCTCTATCTGTGCATGGGTTCGGCCTGCCACCAACTGGGAGTGTACAGGGTTCTTCC
>JBDKTK010000390.1:0-2414 GCA_039680225.1 Syntrophaceae bacterium | reverse complement strand
GGCATCGTGGCACATAGCGGCGGCTTCTACTGGATCATTTATATGCTCCAGAAATTCGCCGGAATGGCATGGCCCCTCGGGGCGCTTGGCCTGCTGCTTATCGCCGCGGCCAACGGCGTCGTGTTTGCTGCATGGGCAGGCGCTACCCGGTATGTCACGAGTCGGACCGGCTGGAGCGTGGTCTGGGTCTCCCCTGTAATCTGGACCGCCGTCGAGAAATTCTGGCCCGAAGTTTTCCCCAATTACCTCGGCGCCAGCCAGTACAAGCTTACCTTATTGACCCAGATCGCGGATATTACAGGCGTGCTCGGGCTCAGTTTCCTTGTCGTATACATAAATTCCATGATCTTCCGGCTGGTTGAGGAGCGGCTGGAAAAGCGGCCTTTCTCCCCGCGTCCGGCGATAATCTTCGCCGCTGTCATTGCCCTGGTGATCGGCTACGGGGCGGTTCGAGTCCAGATGGTCGATCAAAGCGCTGCTGCAGCTGAGAAGCTCAAAGTCGGGTTAGTCCAGACTAACCTCGATGCGGACGCGCGATATGATGGAACGGACCGTTTCCTGCGCGAGCACCAGGAGATGTCGCGGGAAATCAAAAAGGCCGGCGGCGCCGACCTCATAATGTGGCCGGAGAACATCGCCTTCCTCGACCAGAGCATTCTCAAAGCTGATCTTTCTCCTTTGGTCGGCGACGTGCATATCCCGACACTCTTCGGGGCGATAACGCGGGTCGACCGGGCAACCTCGCGCCGGTTTTACTGCAGCGCGGTGCTTGTCGACGGGTCGGGCGCAGTCCTGGGCACTTACGATAAACTGGTGCTCGTGCCGCTCGGCGAATACATACCCCGGGGCGACATTTTCCCCATTCTGTACTCCTGGTCTCCCCACTCGAGCCGCCTGTGGCCGGGAGAAAACGTGGAACCGCTCCAGCTTGGAAAGCACTTTATTTCAGTGAGCATCTGTTACGAGGACATCTTCCCCGGCCAGATAAACAAGCTCATGGACGGCGGGCGCGACCGCCGGGTCCCGGAGGCGATGTTCAACATTACCGATGATTCGTGGTACGGCAACACGGTCGAACCCACGGAGCACCTTGCCCTCGCGACATTCCGGTCGATCGAGCACCGCCGCGCCCTCGTGCGGACCACCAACACCGGCATATCCGCCATCGTGGACCCGGCAGGCCGGATTTCCCAAAGCATCGGGCAATGGACAAAAGGAAGTTTTATAGGGGATGTCCCCCTGATGCAGGGCCGCACGCTCTATGCGGCCGTGGGGGACTGGTTCGGGTATCCGTGCATAATCCTTGCAATCGCCGGGATCGGCAGGGCGTACCAGTTGACGAGGAAGCGTACCGAGATCGAAAAGGCTCCTCCGGGGAAGGCTAAAAAGAGAAAATCAAACCCCAAATGAAATTCGCGGGCAACCGGAAGAGAAATGAATCCTGTCACCGGGTCGCGGCATGTTTTGATGCCGGCGAAAACAAAACACAGATGAAAGGGACAGAAAAACGATGTTGGAACGCGATCAGACACTTCGAATCCTGACCGCCTGGAACGAGGCGTGGAACGCCCACGATCTCGATGAGGTCATGTCGCTGCTGGGCGAAGACGTGGTGTTTGAGAACTGGACCGGCGCGAAGGTGACGGGCAAGGAGGCCCTGCGCAAGGCCTGGGCCCCCTGGTTCGCAAACCACGGCGGGTTCCGGTTCACAACGGAAGACCTCTTTGTCGACGAAAAGGCCCAGCGGGTGCTGTTCCAATGGGCTCTTGAATGGCCGTCGATGGAAAAGGGCTTTCAAGGAAAGCCGGAGCGCCGGCGCGGCGTCGATGTGATGCATTTCCGGGACGGTAAAATTGTCCGGAAATATACCTATTCGAAAACAACCGTTGAGATCGGCGGGAACCGGGTCAAGCTTGTTCCGGCCTTCCCCTGAGCAATGCGGCATGCCGGGTTGAACCCGATGCGCCGCTTCTCAACCCACAATTTCCCGCCCCAGGTGCATGTCCTGGATTGAGCCGCCCGGGCTCACTATCGGGTAGACGCATTCCTCCTTGTCGACCTTGAAATCAATTACCACGGGGCCTGCGTGGGCAAAGGCTTTCCTGAGAGCGCCCTCGACTTCGGACGGCTTATCGGCCCTCAGTCCCAGGATCCCGTATGCTTCAGCCAGCTTGACGAAATCAGGGGCAAACGTCATGTCCGAGCAGGAGTAGCGTTTCCCGTAGAAGAGCTGCTGCCACTGGCGCACCATGCCCAGGTACCCGTTGTTCAGAATTATGACTTTCACCGGGATGTTGTATTGCCCGGCCGTCGCCAGCTCCTGGATAGTCATCTGGATGCTCGCGTCGCCGGCTATATCGACCACCAGCCTGTCCGGGCGCGCCAGCTGGGCGCCGATTGCGGCGGGAAAGCCG
>JBDKTK010000389.1:0-21605 GCA_039680225.1 Syntrophaceae bacterium | reverse complement strand
GGGAGACTTCCCGGGAAGCCCTGGACAAAATGGACATCGACCGCAGCCGGCTCGCCATCCTCGTCCCCATGCTGTTCAGCGGCCGCTTCATCGGCATATTGATGGTGGACAGCCCGGACGAGAAGAAGGACTTCTCCCCCCGGGAAATGGAGCTGCTCGACGGGATCGCCAGCCAGGCGGCAATTTCCCTTGAGAACGCCAGGCTCTACCGGGAGAGGCGCCAGGCGGAAAAGGAATACAGGCGCCTGGTCCACAGGTACGGCCTGATACTCCAGTCGGCCGGCGAGGGTATTTTAGGGCTGGACCGCTCGGGCAACCATACCTTTGTGAACGGGGCCGCCGCCGAAATGCTGGGTTGGAAGGCCGAAGAGCTTATCGGCAGGAAGAGCCACCCCATGTGGCATTACGCCCATCCCGACGGGACGCCCTACCCTGAAGACGAGTGCCGCATCTATTTGACACTGCGCGAGGGCGTCGCGAGTCAGGTAACTGACGACGTGTTCTGGCGCAAGGACGGCTCGAGTTTCCCCGTGGAATACACGACGACGCCGATCCTGGAGGAAGACAATATCGTGGGGTCGGTCGTGACTTTCCGGGATATAACGGACAGGAAGAAATCCGAAGACTGGCTGCGGGAAGCCTACTCCGAAATCACCCGCTCCGTCCACGAGCTGGAAGAGCGCAACCGGGAGATCGGCCTGCTGAGTGAAATGGGAAGCCTGCTCCAGGCGTGCGTCGACGAAGAGGAGGCCCACGCCATCATCGCCCGGTTCTCGCACCAGATGTTCTCGTCGGACTCCGGCGCGGTGTACCTGCTGGCAAGCGAAAAAAATCTGCTGGAGGCAATCGCCTCCTGGGGGAGCGTCACCAAGGACGAACTGGTGATCACGCCCGCGGAATGCTGGGGACTGCGGCTCGGCAAGACCTATGACGTCGAGGACATTGAAACAGATATCGTGTGCCCCCATGTAAGGCACGCCGTGACCGGCCCCTACCTGTGCATCCCCATGATGGCGCAGGGCGAGACGCTGGGGCTCCTCCACCTCGAGCTGGAAAAGGAAAGGGATATGCCCCCCGATTCAAAACAACGCATCAGGAGCCATAAAAGGCGCTTTGCCTCGGCAGTCGCAGAGGACATGGCGCTTGCCCTGGCCAACTTCAGGCTGCGCAATACGCTCTATTTCCAGTCGATCCACGACCCGCTGACGGGCCTCTTCAACCGGCGCTACATGGAGGAGCTGCTGGGAAAAGAGCTGCTCCGGACGGCAAGGAAGGAGTCCAACCTGGGCCTGATCATGATCGACATAGATTATTTCAAGGAAGTGAACGACAGGTTCGGCCATGAGGCCGGGGATGTCTTCCTGCACGAGCTCGGCGCCTTCCTGCAGAAGAACATCAGGGGCGGCGATTACGCCTGCCGCTACGGCGGGGAGGAATTCCTGATCATCATGCCGGACGCGGCCCTGGAAGCCACAAAAGAAAGGGCCGAGCAGTTGCTGGCCCGCGCCCGGAAAATATCGGTGACTTACAGGGACCAGCCGATCGGGAATATAACTCTGTCCATGGGCATATCCGCTTACCCGGACTGCGGCCATACTGCGGACGAACTCGTGCGGGCCGCAGACTCCGGACTGTACAGGGCCAAGTCCGAAGGCCGCAACCGCATCATGCTGCCGTCGTGATTTTTTCTTCTTGCGGCTGTAAAGGCCCAGGCAGCCTCTCTTTGTATTAACTTACGTCTCCCCTGGTCAAGCCCGACCGTAAAGCCTCGTCAGCTCCCGCAATTTCTCTCCCGCTCTTCTATCGAGCTGTCCTGGTTTGAGGCGCCATTGCCAGCTCGGGTGATTGCCGGCGGGCTGGTTCATCCGGGCCGCGGCGCCCAGGCCCAGGATGTCCTGCATCGGAAAGACCGCCATTGACGAGACGGAGCCCATTGCCAGCCTTATGAGTGCCCAGTTGAACTCCCGGGCATTGACCTTCCGGCCCAGGTAACGGGAAATCCTCTCCTTGTCGGCTTTGGAGGCCTCCTCCTCGAACCAGCCCCGGGCGGTGTTGTTGTCGTGAGTCCCCGTGTAGATGACGGAGTTCTCGCCGACATTATGCGGTATATAGGGGTTGCCCTCCATGCCCTTGCCGAAGGCAAAGAGGAGGACCTTCATCCCGGGGAGGCCAAGTTTGCCGAGCAGTTCCCGGACATCCGCCGTGATATATCCCAGGTCTTCCGCGATCAACGGCGGGTTGGGGATGTACTTCATCAGCGCGCGGAAGAAGTCCTCGCCCGGCGCGTCCACCCATTTGCCCTTGATCGCGGTCTTCTGCCCGGCGGGCACTTCCCACGACGAGACAAAGCCGCGGAAATGGTCGATCCGCAGCACGTGGCAGCGTTCGAGCGACTTGCGCATCCGGTTGATCCACCAGGCGTATCCGCTCTCCCGGAGCCAGTCCCAGTTATATATGGGGTTACCCCAGAGCTGGCCGGTCTTGCTGAAGTAATCCGGGGGAACGCCTGAAACGCATGCCGGCCGCCTGTCCCTGCCCAGTTTGAATACCCGGGGATGAGCCCAAACGTCGGCGCTGTCCAGGCTGACATAAAAGGGGATGTCGCCGACGATCTGGATGCCGAGTTCTTCGCAGTACTCCATCAACGCCTTCCACTGGAGGTCGAAAAGGTACTGCAGGAATATCTCGAATTCGACCGCGTTTCTGAGCCTGCCCTTCCAGAATTTGAGGGCGCGGGCCTGGCGGTCGCGGATCTCCCGCGGCCAGTCGTACCACGGCGCCCTGCGGAACTCGACCTTGAGCGCCTCGTAAAGGGCATAATCCTCAAGCCAGGCCGAGTTCTCCTGCCGGAACTTCCCGAGGCTTTCGGGCTCATATGCCTGCTGCGCCTTGCGAAAGGCCTCCCGGAAAATACCCTCCTTGTAAATCGCCACCGGGCGCAGGTCAAGGCGTCCGTCCGGAAAACCCGGCACGGCGTGGCGCTCGATCAACCCGTCCCGAACGAGGAACTCCGGGCTGATCAGCAGGGGGTTGCCCGCAAAAGCGGAGGGGCTGCTGTACGGGGACAGGCCGGGCAGGGTCGGCGAGAGGGGAAGGACCTGCCAGTAGCTCTGTTCATATTCGGCGAGATACTCGGCGAAGAAAAATGCCTCCGGGCCGATGTCGCCGATTCCGTAAGGCGACGGCAACGACGTGATGTGCAGCAGGACCCCGCTTCCGCGGCGCTTCATCCAGGTATCCTCCAGTTTTTACTCTCGCTCTTTTAAAGGGGGGAGCCTCGCAAATTCAGCCCTGCCGGGCAGTCAGCAGGGCTATCGGGAAATCGGTCAGGATGTCCCCTACCAGGGTATTTTCACCGATCGCAACCCGCCTGCCCGTGAACGCCTCGGTCCAGTCACCCGGCGCGGGACACGAAATGGAAGTGTCGTACCACGCATCCTTTCCGAGCGGCTTGTGCCCGGCCGGCGCGAGAGACGTGAAGAACCGGGGCGCAATGACGAGCGACCGGCAGGCTTCCCCTTCGCGCAGAAAAGACAGGAGATTATCCTTTCGCATCCCGGAGCACTTCACAGGCTTGTAGCCGCCCCGGAAGGCGGGCCTGAATTCCATTCTGGCCTGCAGTCCCCGCCAGATCGCATAGAGCTTGACCCTGCCGTCCCGGCGATTGTCCAACAGGTCCCTCACAAGCCCGCCCGCATCTTTTTCCCAACGGCTTTTCATATCCGCCAGATACGCCTGCCGCACCCGGAAGTCGACAGGGCGGCGGTTGTCGGGGTCGACGAAATCGAAATTCCAGAGCTCCGTCCCGCGATAGAAATCAGGCACGCCGGGGGCGGCGATTTTTATGAGGACCTGCGAAAGGCTGTTGTAAATGCCGTACCCGGCGACCATCTCCTGGAACGGGATGAATGATTCCAGGAACTCCCGGGAGAGGGCCGGGTCAAGGATGTCGCGGATGAAAGCGGCGAGCGCGTCCTCGTAAGCGCCGTCGGGCCGGTCCCAGTCCGTCGCAATCTTCGCCTCCCGGGCCGCCTTGATCATGTAATCCTTGAGGCGCGCCGTGAATCCGGCCCGTTCCTGTTCTTCAAAGGGGTAGGAGCCCAAAAGGGACTGGTAGAGAAAATATTCCATGCTCGGTTCGGGAACGGTGTTTCCCCCCGCCTTCCTCTTTTTCGACTCGTTCAGGACCGACCAGAGGTTGAGGCGCCTGTCCCATTCCACCGGAATTTCCGAGAGCACATTTATCCGGGCCCTCGCGTCCTCGCCCCTCTTGGTGTCGTGGGTTGCAGTCGCGTTCAGGGCGTGCGGCCACCGGGCCGCCTCGTTTTCCGCGTAGCCGTGGAAGATCGAAGGGCAAATCCCGAACCGCCCCGGGTCCCCCCCGACGTCGTTGAGGGAGATCAGCCGGTTGTAATTATAGAGCAGCGTGTCCTCAAAGCCCTTGGCCATCAGGGGCCCGGTGAGCTGCTGGAACCTGCGGGCGAATTTGAGCCGGGCATCTGTGAATGCCTGCGGCGAATCCGCGGGAGACTGTCCGTCTCCCGCAAGGGCCTCGCCGGTGAATTCAATTTCCGCGATCCTTGCGGGGCGGGCTGTTTTGGCCCTCTCCAGGGCCTCGCTCAAATACGACCTGTCCGCGGGCCTCATTCCCCGGCCGTCAATATAGGACCTGTACACGGGAAATGCGCAGAGAATTTCCGCAAGCGCTTCCCGCAGGCCCAAAAAAGAGAAATCCCTGCCGCGCAGGGAATCGGCGGCAATCCCGCCGAGGAGGCGGGCCAGGTTGTCCAGGTCGCCGGACATCTGCCCCAGTAGGATAAGCATCTTTTTTTCCCGCCGCATCTGCGGCACGCCTGCCCCGGTTCCCGAGAAATCCCGGTAGATGCGCGTAAACATTTTTTCGTTCTCGGCCCGGCAGAACAGCCCGTTGGCGTAATTGAGGAACTTGTAGCCGGTCGTGCCCTCGACCGGCCAGCCGTCCGGGAGTTCTTCGAAAAGGTCCAGGATTTTTTCCACCACGGTGTACGCGCCCTGCGACCTGCTTCTCAACCGGGAGAGATATTCAGCCGGATCGTACAGGCCGTCTATGTGGTCGACCCGCAGCCCCGTAATCTTCCCGGATTCAACCAGGCCGAAGATGAGTTTATGGGTTTCCTCGAACACCTCCTCATCTTCCACGCGGACCGAAATGAGCCCGTTGATCGTAAAGAATCTCCGGTAATTGATTTCCTCGCCCGCCCGCTTCCAGTATGAGGGCGCGAAGAATTGTCCGGCAACGATTTTGTCGAGGCCGGCCGGCCCGCCGGGGAAATCCTTCGCGGTAAACGTTTGCGCCGAGCCCTTTTTTTCCAGGCAGAATGACGTATTGAAACTGAGCGGGAAGGCAAGCCCGTAATATCCCATCGAGACCCAGTCTTCTGCAGCGCGCAGCTCTATCTCGCCGCTTTCGAGGCATTGCGCGTAGTGATTGCCGAGGAAGGGGGCCAGCAGTTTTCCATCCAGGGCGGGGTGGCCCCAGTCTATGTCGAAGAAATTTCCGTAAGCGGACCGGGGCCCGAATTTCAGGACCTCCATGAGCAGCCGGTTGCGGCTGCTGAATGCCATGTGATTGGGGACGATGTCCTGGACCCATCCTAAAGAGAGCCTTTTCACCTCTTGCATCAGCTCATCGAAATCCGCTTCGGAGCCGAGTTCCGGGTTGAGGCTCCCCGGGTCGCACACGTCGTAGCCATGCGTGCTGCCCTCTTCGGCAAGGAAGACCGGGGAAGCGTAGATGTCGGAAATTCCCAGTTCGGCCAGGTAGGGAACTATTTCCCGGGCCGCAGCAAAACCGAATCCGGCATTGAATTGCAATCTGTATGTCGCGTCCGGTATTCGCATGGATTTTTCGGAAACCTTTGGTTACACCCTGCGAAAGCGGGGGTTAGGTCGGGCATGACAAGTCGATGAAGACAGCTCTCTTCTTATTGTGCCGTCAGCTTATCTTGATCCCCAGGTCCTGCCCGGCCCTGTTGAAGTATTCAATCCATTGGGCCGCGGTGGAGTCGCCCTTTTCGGCCTTGGCCTGCATATCGGAGTAGAATTCCTTGCCTATCCTGAAATAGATGTTCTGGGTCTCCCACAGGCCCATGTCCATCTTGAGCTTGTTGAGGTTCTTGATCATCTGTTCGATTTTTTCCCACAGCGCCAGGTCAAGGGGGGTTTCCCTGAGCCTGTTCATCTGCTTGCGGACGGAATTCCTCGCGATGATGCTGAGCCCCGCGCGGTCCAGCTCGATGGGCCATTTGCTGACTTCCGCCACCTGCCTTTCCAGCTCAGCGATATTGATGTCATCGGCCTGCAGCAGGTCCATCAGTTGGCGGTTGATCACGAATTCCACTGTCGTGGCCAATGCCTTTGGCAAAGGATTCCTTCTCGTCAGCATGACATTCATGATCGGGTAATTGGTGTCGAATATCTGGCGAAAAGAAGTTTCCACGCTTTCCAGGGTCGAGGAGAGGATCAGGTTGAGGATCCGCCTCTGCTCGTCCCGGAAAAGGCTCCAGAGCGAAAATTCGTGGTCGCGCAAATACTTGTCCATCAGGCGGATGGTGGACGGGACGTCGCTGCTGAGGAATGCGCCTTTTACATCCGTCTGCATTTTCCGGAAGTCCTCTTCGACCGAGAGTTCCCTGGAGCCGCCGCTGATATTGAAGTCCCCCAGGTGCAGGACGGCAAAGCTCAGGTTCAATTCGCTCCAGGTGACGTTGGACCTGATGTTGGTCATCCCGGTCGCCAGTTTCAATTTTCCGGCTTCGACCCGGTCATAGATTTTGCTGCTGCACCTGTATGCGTAAACCTGGAACTCGTTCGGATAATCGGAGAAGAGCGAAGAGACGGCATAATGGGCGAGGACCCTGTAGAGGTCGAGGCGCGTGGACTTCACGAACATCTCGTAGACATGAGCCCCGTTCCGGAAATCCGGAATGTTGGTGGGCGCCTTTTCCAGCCTTTTCTGGTACTCGTCTTCCAGGGACACGCCGAGGATCCTTGCGATCTGCATGGCCCGGCTCGCGTAATCCATGACCTGGGTCGTTTCTATCCCCGAGATCTCGTCGAAGAACCAGCCGCAGCTTGTATACATCAGCATGGCGTTGCGCTGCATTTCCAGGAGCGACAATACCTTCTGTTTCTCTTCGCTCTTCAGGACCTTCCGGATATTTTTCGTGAAGAACTTTTCCACGAGGGCGTCGGTCCTGTCGAGGACCACGTTTATGTAGTCGTCCCGCAAGGCCCAGGGGTCGTCCGTGAAAGCCTTCATCTGCTTTTCATAGAGGGGGATGAGCTGGTCGCGCAGCCAGTCCATATCCTCCCTCAGGGGGGCGCGCCAGGGCTGCCGCCAGCCCGCTCCCGTGTTGCAGCCGCAATCGCTGCGCCACCTCTCGATTCCGTGCTCGCAGCTCCATGACGTGTTTTCGAATATTTCCGCCTCGTGGGACGGAGGGTGCTTTTCCAGGAATTCGCCGTAAATCGTGATTTTCGCGTGCCCGTGCGACTCTACATCGTACATGCAGTACGAAAGGGCCATGTCGGCGCGTTTGTAATGATGGCCGTAAGTCTCGCCGTCGGTAGCGATATGGACCATCTGGGGATTGGGGCCGCCGGTGAAGGCGCTGTTTATCCGGTGGGCAAAGCTCTCCCCGCTGACCAGGAGGTTGCCGAAGGCAATGTCCTTCGAAATGGCGCCGTCATAAAAAAATAAATTTATTTTCCTGCCGGACGGCAGGTGGCACACATACGCCATCTTCGTGTCAATCTTTTCGCCCGAGGCATCCTGCCACTCCTGTGTGCCGATCGGCCGGCAGCGGCTTGCCTGGCGGGGGGCAAGGATCGTGAACCTGATCCCGTGGTCCGCCAGGATATCGAGCGTAAGCAGGTCGACTGCAGTCTCCGCGAGCCACATGCCTTCCGGTTCGCGGCCGAAGCGCTTCACAAAATCGGCAATGCCCCACCTTACCTGGGTCACCCGGTCCCGCAGGTTCGCCAGGGGCATTATCATGTGGTTGTAAACCTGCGCTATGGCCGAACCGTGCCCTGAAAAGTTTTTCCGGCTCTGGACATCGGCGTCGATAATCGCTGCGTAAGTCTCGGGGGCGAAATTCTCCATCCAGGAAAGCAGCGTGGGGCCGAAATTGAAACTGATCCTCGAATAATTATTTACAATGTCGATGATCTTGAAGTCCGGATCGAGGATGCGCGATGCCGTGTTCGGGGCATAGCATTCGGCGTTGATCCTCTCGTTCCAGTCGTGATAGGGGTAAGCGGAATCCTGGACCTCGATGGCCTCAAGCCAGGGGTTCTCGCGCGGCGGCTGGTAAAAATGGCCGTGAATGCAGATATATCTGGCGCATGGAGGGTCCGGCATGAGAGTTTCCTCTTGATTATATCCGCTCGTAAACGGCGATACTCCGGGGCGGCACGGTCAGGGACTGCTCGCCCGCCATCCCGTCCGGCATAAGAGGGCCCGGCCCGCCGTAATCAAGGCCGGCTGAATCCAGAATTTTCTTCCAGTTGCCCGCGGGCAGGTTGATTTCGATGCCGGTTGATTCCGTGTTGAAGGAAAAGATGCACATGACGCGGTATTGTCTTCGCCAGCGCTGCAGGATGAGGACTTTGGTTTCTTCGAACCCTGTTACATCATAGCTGTATTTATCGGAGTTGGCAATCGCCGGATTGTTTTTCCTGAGCGCAATCAGGTCGCGGTAGAACTCATGCAGGATTTTATGGTCGCCCGATTTTCTTTTTTCCCATTTTATTTTCGATTTCAAGAATGTCCCGACTCCGGCCGGGTCGGGCACCTCTCCGCCCCATTTGAATTCCTTGAATTCATTTACGCGGCCGTCGCGCACGGCCCGGATCAATTGCGGGTCCGAATGGTCGACAAAATACAGGAAGGGAGCGTCCTCGCCGTACTCCTCGCCCATGAAGAGCAGCGGCAGGTAGGGAGAAAGCAGGACCGAGCCGGCCAGCAGCTTCCTGCCCTCGAGGTCGATGAGGTTTGCCGTCCTCTCCCCCAGCATCCTGTTTCCCACGTGGTCGTGGTTCTGGGAAAATATCACGAATTTGCGCGGCGGTATCGCCTTGGCGGAAGCCCCGAAGGACCTCCGGCGGAAATGCGAATACTGGCCCGTGTAGACGTAGCATTCCCGGAACGCTTTAATGAGCTGCGCGAACCGGCCGAAGTCCATGTAATAGCCGTCGCGCTCGCAGGTGATTTCCGTATGCAGGGCATGGTGGAAATCATCGCACCACTGGGCGTCAAGGGCATGCCCCCCCAGCGCCCGCGGCCTGACGACCCGCGGGTCGTTAAGATCGCTTTCCGCGATGAGATAATATCTGCGCTGGTCGTGGCACGAGACATCGTCGACCCTGGTTTTCAGCTCCCGCAGGAAAGGGCGCGCGCTCAGATCGAAGATGGCGTGGACGGCGTCGAGCCTCAGGGCGTCAAGGTGGAAGTCCCGCAGCCACGCGAGGGCGTTTTCAAAATAAAAATTGCGCACGCCGTCGCTGTGGGGGCCGTCGAAATTTATGGCGTCGCCCCAGGGCGTCTTGTATTTCGGATTGAAATAAGGCCCGTACAGGCCGGCATATGCGCCTTCCGGCCCGAAATGGTTGTAGACAACATCGAGGATAACAGACATCCCGATGCCGTGCGCGGCGTCGACGAGGCGCTTGAGCCCGCCAGGCCCCCCGTAGGAGTTCTGCACCGCATAAGGGTACGCGCCGTCATATCCCCAGTTGCGCTCTCCCGGGAACTGGGCGATGGGCATCAGTTCCACGGCGGTGATGCCCAGGCTTTTCAGGTCCGCGAGCCGCGGGACCACGGCGTCGAACGTGCCTTCCGGCGTAAACGTCCCGACATGCAGCTCGTAAATGATCCAGTCGCGCAAAGCCGTCCCCTTCCAGGACCAGTCCGTCCAGGGGAATGCCTCATCTATCACCTGGGAGGGGCCGTGCACTCCCTGCGGCTGGAACCGCGATGCGGGGTCGGGCAATTCCGCCTGCAATCCAGGCCCGCCGTCCAGGACGTATTTGTACAGGGTGCCGGGCGGGACGCTGCGAACCGCCGCCTCCCAATATCCGGCCCCGTCCCTGCCCATGGGGACCCGGCGATTGCCGTCGGAAACGATCGCAAGTTCCACGCTCTTGAGCAGGGGCGCCCACACCCGGAAAAGGCAGCGGTTGTCGCCTTGATATTGTGCGCCGACCTTCATACGACCTCCCCCGGCCCCCTCCAGAGGGGGACAAGTTTTACTGATGGCTGAATACTATTTTTTTGAAACCACGACGTTGAGCGGCTCGCCCCGGGTGAATGCCCTGATGTTGTCCGTGGTAGTCGCCAGGATCCGCTCGACCGCTTCGCGGGTGTTGAACGCATTGTGGGGCGTGATATAGACGTTCCTCATCCTGAGCAGGATGTGGTTGGCGAGCAGCGTGCTCATGTCGTGGGCGCGATGGAAGAACGAGCTGAGCAGCTCCGCCTCCTCCCGGATCACCGGCTCCTCCGGCAGGACGTCGAGTCCGGCCGCGGAAACCTTGCCGTCGGCAAGCGCATGCAGCAGCGCCTCTATATCGACAAGAGTGCCCCGCGCGGTGTTTATCAGGACGACCCCGTCTTTCATCTTTGAAAACTGTTCAGTCGACAGCAGGTGAAAGGTCTGCCTGTTTGCGGGGACGTGGAGGCTGATCACGTCCGATCTTCCCAGCACCTCGTCCAACCCCGCGTAGACGAAGCCGAGGCGGGCGGCCAGCTCGGTGTCGGGGCGCGGGTCGTAGGCGGCGACTTCCATCCTGAACCCCCTGGCAATCTCGATCACGTGGCGCCCGATGAGGCCCGTGCCGATGACGCCCAGGGTCTTCCCCCTGATATCGAATCCCGTGAGCCCTTTCTGGGAAAAATCCCCCTTGCGGGTGCGGTCGATGGATTCGTAGAGGCGATGGCAGATCATCAGTATCAGTCCGAAGACATGCTCCGCGACTGTGTATGAACCGTAAATCGGGACGTTGCAGACGGTGATGCCGTTCTCCCGGCAATAGTCCATGTCTATGTGGTCGTACCCTGTCGAGCGGGTGGCGATCAGCTTCAATTTCTTCAGCTGCTTTAATGTCCAGGAATCCAGCCGGGAATAGATAAAAATGGAGATGATATCGGCGTCCGCATGGCAGGGGGCGTTTGTCGCGGTCAGGGGCTCGCTGAAACAGTTCAGGTCGAACTCCGGGCGCAGCTTCTCAAAGGCCCGGCACTCCCAGGGTTCGGCTTCAAATACGGCAACACGCATTTTGCCCCGCTGACTGCCTTATTGGATCAGCGCCTGACAGTGGCCGGCGCCCCTTTGGAGGCCATCGCGTCGATAATTTCGGGAGGGACCGTGATCTTTAAAAGCTCTTTCATTTTTGCCGCGTCCGCAGCGGCGTAGCCCGAATCGTCATTGTCGAAATAGCAGTAAATGTCTTTTCCCGATGAGGCCCAGGAAGCAAGCTGTTTCGACCATGCCGAAAGCACGCCGTCGCTGTACTTGCCCTGGTTGGGGGCCTTGGACCCCAGCAGCCTCACGTAGGCGAAATCCGCCGTGATCACGAGAGGCGAGGTCCGGCTCGCGACCTGGTAGATCCCGAATGCGGCGTTGTGCTTCGCGAGAGTTTCATAGGTCGTCTTGTTGAACCAGCTGGAATCCCGGAACTCAAAGGCATAGCGGTAATCCCCGGGCAGGGCCTTCAGAAACGAGTCGAGCCTTTCGATGTTGAAGCGCCATTGGGGGGGAAGCTGAAACAGAACCGGCCCCAGCTTGTCCCCGAGCAGTTCCACTCTCTTGAAGAAGGGCGAGAGTATCTGCCGGGCGTCCTTGAGCTTCTTGATATGGGTGATGTACCTGCTGGCCTTCATGGAGAACAGGAACGAATCCGGCACCCCGTTCCTCCATTGGATCAAAGTCTTTTCCTGGGGCATCTGGTAAAACGAGGTATTTATTTCCAGCGTATCGAAACGTTCGGCATAGTAGTCCAGGAAATTGTTGCGCGGCAGCGATTCAGGATAAAACGGCCCTTTCCAGTGGTCGTAGTGCCATCCCGATGTGCCTACCAGAATATTTTTCATTTCATAACCTTTTTCCTTATATAGTTGAAGGCCAGAGGTCTCTTATCTCCTGGGGCAGCGTCTTCTTTATATCCTGGACCTCCCCCTTTGAGACCCGCTTTGCGAGTATCGCAAACACCCCCCTTGCCACGCGTTCAGGGTCAAGCTCCGGGTCATCCGGTAATCCCTCTGCCAGGTAATCCAGGAACTCCTGCTTGGAGTGGAGCTTTTTGGGCTTGTTTGCGGGGCTCCAGCCCTCGTAGTAAAAACCGCGGACGAGCATGGGAAGCTCGGAGGCGAGCTGCGAGGCTTCTTCAACAGTCAGCCTGTCCCGAAGCGCGTGGAGCGCGGCCCGCATAGCCAGGTAGGATTTGTGGATATCCTCCCACCCCTCCTCATCCATCAGGTCTTTGAGCCAGATATTGGTTTTCTGGATTGTCGTGTCAAATGTTTCCATATACATTTCATGCTTCCGTACCCGGAAACTTTCCTCCTGTGTTTTTAAAAAAGCGGAGTATCGCAACTCCGCTGTTCAGCAGAAATTTTACTTTGATCCCCTGCGTCTCTGCGCCCTGGCGGAGCCCGGCTTTTCGTCATAATCGCTGCTGCCGCACGGGCAGGGAGGGAGCGTGGCGCCCCTTATTATCCGCATTGAATAATCGCAACCATGGCAATAACAGGTTGCGGTCTTCTTTGCTTTTTCACCTGCTTTGAGTGACATCTCTGCAGCTTACTTAAGCCCTTCAAAGATCTGGCGGTTCAGGACCCTCGCGGCATTCTCGTCCCCAAGCTTTCCAACCCGGATATCGGCCTTCGTGGAATTCGAACCCAGAGGAATCAGTTTAATTGTGACGGGAGAGCCGTCGGAAGTGCGGGTCCCGGTGATTTCCGCCTGGGTTGAATCCATGCGCGTGTCGGTGATCTGTATCTGCGATTGCTGCATTGCGTTCTGAGATGCCTTCACGGCTTGCTGAAGCCCGACAGGATAAGTGGTTTCAAGATTTCCCTGGGCATATTTTGTCCCCGCCACACCCGCCGCCGCTCCCGCACCGGCTCCGACCAGCAAGCCGCATCCCTGCAGCACCAGCGTCAGGAAAGAAATTGCCACAAGACAGACTTTAAGTATCTTCATCAGCAGTCTCCTTTTCAGAATGGAATTTCGAGCCGCCTTTTATTTATCCTAAATAGCAGTGCGCCGATATCGAGCCACTCCTTATTTTGACTGTTCGATTATCTGATTTAATATTAAGGGAATGGATGAAGACAGCGGGTCCGGCCGGGCTCCATTTTACTTTGAAATGGGGAGGAAAAGGGGACGGGTCTATTTATCCCGGCTTAGTTGCATTTTTAACAGCTTATTTTTTCCCGCCCGCTTTCGCCTGCATGCGGCCGATCCGGTCGAGGCATATTTCCATGTCTATCCCGCGGCCGATCACCGGCTTCCAGATGTCGCCCTTCTCTTTGATCCTGTCCGGCATGTTCCTGATGTGGAACATGCGCGGGTCCAGGGATTCGTTGACCTCATCCCACGCCAGGGGCGCCGAAACGGTCGCACCCCTGTAAGGCCTGACGCAGTAGGCCGCCGCCATCGTCTGCCCCCGTCGGTTCTGCAGGAAGTCCAGGTACACCTTTTTCGCGCGGCGGCCGGGCATCCTCTCGAGGCTCGTGGTCCTGGGAATCCGGGCGTGGACGATTGTATTGATCAGCTGCGCAAACTGCTGGACCTGGATTGTAGAGTATTTCGCCTGCACCGGGATGAAGATATGCAGGCCCGTCGCCCCCGACGTCTTGCAGTAGCCTTTCACCCCCGCCTCATCGAGCACCTCCCGCGTGACAAGGGCGGCCTCCACTACATACCGGAAATCGATGTCGAGCGGGTCCAGGTCCAGGACCACGTAATCGGGGTTGTCCGGGTCCCGGTACCGGGCGTTCCAGGGGTTGATCTCGATGCAGCCGAGGTTCGCCATGTAGATAAGGGTTGCCTCGTCCTGGCACAGCATGAACTTTATCTGCTTGTCCTCGGACTCGGAGCGCACATCCACCGTTTCTATCCAGTCCGGGATGACCTCCGCAACGTCCTTCTGAAAAAAGCTGTCGCCTTCTATCCCGTTCGGGTTGCGGCGCAGCGATTCGGGCCTGTCGTGCAAGTGCGGCAGGATCACGGCGGCGACCGCGCGGTAGTACTCTATGAGGTCGCCTTTCGTGTATCCTTCCTCCGGCCAGAAAACCTTGTCCAGGTTTGTGATTTCGAGCCGCCTGCCGCCTATCTCAATAATTTTTTTATCGTCGCCGACGATCCGGAAGCGCCCTCCCATGCTCTGCGGCACGACCTCTTCGGAGGGCTTCGGCAGTTCCCGGCGGACCTCGCGCGGCTTCTTGTCTTCCCTGAGGCCCATGAATATCGGGTGGCGCAGCAGCCCCTCATTGGTCCACTCCGTGAACCGGACCTCGCAGACCAGTTCCGGCCGGACCCACGTCACTTCCGTGTGCCCTTTAGGCGGGACTTTGAAGGGCGATTTATCCGTCTTCAGGGGGTCCATCCGGGCGCGCATCTCCCGGAGCCCCTCGTCGGTGAAGCCGCCCCCGGTGTGGCCGATATAGACCAGCTCGCCGTCTTCATATACGCCCAGCAGCAATGCCCCGAAGAACTTGCGGCCCCCGCGCGGCTCGGTGAAACCGCCGACCACCGCCTCCTGCTGCTGCGCCGTCTTGACCTTGAGCCACTCGCGGCTGCGGACGCCCGGTCTGTAAGGGCTCGCGCCGTCCTTGGCAACGATCCCTTCAATATTGTTCTGAGCGACGGCGTTAAACAGCGAAATGCCGTTGTTCTCGATATGCTCGCTTATCCTGACATGCGGCAGGGGAGGATCGAGCGGGATCACCTGCGAGAGGACCATCTTGCGCCGGCGCAGGGGGAAGTCCATCAGGTTGTGCCCGCGGAAATGGAGGATATCGAAGACATAATAGACGAGATTGCCCTGCCCCGTTTTCATGTAATTCTGCAGGAGCTGGAAGTCTGCCCGGCCGTTTTCGTCGACAATGACCACCTCGCCATCGAGCAGGGCATTGAAAGGAAGCTGCTTGAGCGACTCAACAATGGAAGGGAAGCGCCGGTTGAGCGGCTTGCCGTTGCGGGAATAGAGCCGCACCTGCCCGCCGTGCATTTCCGCCAGCGCCCGGTACCCGTCCCACTTGATTTCGAAGATCCAGCCGGTCCTGTCGAAGGGCCCATCTACCAGCGTTGCCAGCATGGGTTTTATATCCGCCGGCATTGCTTCTTTCGGCGCGCCGTGCAGGTCGACATTGCGGGGCGCCTTGACGGAATGGGCCGCGACGTTTCCTGCCGCGATCTCCTCCATTGTCCTGCCCGTTTCGGCCGAGCGGTCCTGGTCTTCGGGACCGTTATTGCCGGGCCCTGAGAATTCGTCGTGCTTCTTGATCATGAGCCAGCTGTTGTCCCCGGCCCTTTTGATTTTGACGAGCGCGAATTCCCCCTTGAGCCTCTTTCCTTCGAGGAAGATGCTGATGTGCCCCTTTTCCAGGCCCTGCCGGAGTTCCTCCTCGCTTTCGCCGCGGTCCTCGTGGTGGGCCGCATGATAGGGGCCCTCATCCCAGATCATAACGGTCCCGGCGCCGTAATTGCCTTGCGGGATGATCCCCTCGAAACTGCCGTAATCGAGCGGGTGGTCCTCGACCATCATGGCGAGCCGCTTTTCGCCGGGGTCGAGGGTCGGCCGCTTGGGAATGGCCCAGCTCTTCAGAACGCCGTCGAACTCCAGGCGCAGGTCATAATGGAGGTGCGAGGCGCTGTGCTTGTGGACGACAAATGAGAGGGGCTTGCGCGCGGTCTTTTGCGCCTTGGCCTTCGTTTTACCCGAAGGTTCGGGCGTTTTCTTGAAATCTCTTTTTTCGCGGTATTTATCGAGGGACATTCCCCTCTCCCCGGCCCTCTCCACGGCGGGGAGAGGGAGACAAAGGAAAAGTTCTATTCCTAGGCTGCGGTCCTCTTCTTCTTCGCGTGCTCCAGGCTCTGCCTGAGCTTGGACATGAGGTCCGGGACCTCTGTGGGCACGGGCGCCTCGCCGGCGGCCTTGGGGACCTTGCCTTCCGCCTTTTCCCGGATGACGCGCATCAGCTCTTCCGTGTACGTGTCGCGGTACTGCTCGGGTTTGAAATCGGCCGTGAGCTGGTCGATGAGCTTGACCGCGATGTCCAGTTCCTTCTTCGTCGCCTCCGAGCTGCCGGGGACGTCGAGGTCGGCGGGCTGGACAATCTCTTCATAATACCTCATTTGATAAAGTACGAGGAGGTTGCCTTCCGGGCGCACCGCGCAGAGGTGCTCGCGCGTCCTCAGGACGTAATTGGCGATCCCGACCTTGCCCGTCTTCTTGAGGCCCTCGCAAAGCAGGGCGTAAGCCTTCTTGGAATCCCGCGTCGGCTCGAGGTAATACGGCTTGTCCAGGAACTTGAGGTCTATCTGGGCGGCGTCCACGAAATCAAGGATGTCGATGGTCTGCGTCTTGCGGACATTCGCCTTCTTGAAGTCCTCGTCCTGGAGGACGACGTAATCGCCCTTCTGGTACTCGTAACCTTTGACGAGGTCCTTGAACGAGACTTCCTCGCCCTCGGCCTTGCAGACCCGCGCGTACCGGATCGGGCTGAGGTCCTTCTTATGGAGCAGGTCGAAATCCGGCCTGGTGTCCCGCACCGCCGTGTAGAGCTTCACCGGTATGTTGATCAGCCCGAAGCTGATCGCCCCCGACCATATCGATCTCATGAGATCACTCGCCTTTCTGTGAATGTTTCAATAGTCTGCTTAAATTAACTGCCGGCTGCAATAAGGTTTTTCCTGATGAACACCTGCCCCTTAACTAAAACAAATCCCCCTTTTGCAAAGGGGGATTTTTCACTCTCATAAATACGCATTTTGGCGCGCATATCCGTTCTTCCTATTTGGATTTGCCCAGCTGTTTCTCTTTCTCCTGTTGGTACTTCTGGCCGATCTCCTTCGCCTGGTCGTTGCTGAGGACCTTCTTGGCCGCTTTGAAAAGGTTTCTCTCCTCCTCCTGGACATGGTGGTCGACAAGTTCCTTGAGGACCTTCAGTTTGGCAAGCCACCTCTCGTCATCGGGCGACATCCTCATCAGCTCATTAAGCGTCACCTTGGCGACATGGTGTTCCTCATACGCCTCGAAAGTATTCTGCTTGCTCTCGTCGCTTTGGGTCAGCTGCGGATAGAACAGCTTTTCCTCCCCGCTCAGGTGGATGGAGAGTTGCTGCTGGATCTCTTTCATGACGCGGTCATCCGCTCTGCCTGCCTTCTTTTTTTCGATCTGCTGGTCCAGCATGTCCTGGACCTCATCATGCTCCTGCCTCAAAATCTGGTAAATATCCATCATGCGTTAAAGCTCCTTTCTCAATATTTTTGGCGCGCAGATCATGTCGTTATGAACCTGCCGCCGTTTGCATGCAAAATCCGGCCAGAAGTATTTTGATGGTTCCCGGGAAAGGCCGCTATCGAGGATTTCCTGATTTTGATTATCGAATATGCTGAAAATACCGGAGGATTTCAGATTTCAAATTTCAAATTTCAGATTAGTGAAGGCAAAGGCAACAATTCTCTTTTTACTTTCAGCCTCCTATGGCAAACTAAGTTTCAAATATTCCCCTTTGAAAGGATGCCCGATGAGGCGCAAAGCTTTCTTTATCGTAATCTTCTTCCTGGTGTTGTGGGCCTTTAATGTCCCGTGTCACGCTGCCCCCGCCGCGAAGGAGAAAGCGGCCGAAGTCACTCTCGAAAACGGGCTGAAAGTCATCCTCCTCGAAAACCACAAGGCGCCTGTAGTCACGTTCCAGGTCTGGCATAGAGTCGGCTCCAGGAACGAAACCTGGCGGAAGACCGGCCTGAGCCACCTGCTGGAGCACATGATGTTCAAGGGCACCCCGAAAGTGAGCGGGCAGGACTTCAGCAGGATCGTCCAGGAGAACGGCGGCAATTACAACGCGTTCACGTCGGCCGATTACACGGCCTACTATGAAACGATGAGCGCGGACAGGATCGGGGTCGCCATAAACCTCGAGGCCGACCGGATGCGCAACCTGGTGCTGCGGGAGGAGGACTTCCACACCGAGCGGATGGTGGTCATGGAGGAGCGCCGGCAGAGGACCGACGACAGCCCGAAGGCCTACATGGTCGAACAGCTCCATGCCGCGGCTTTTGTCGAACAGCCGTATCATTGGCCGATCATCGGCTGGATGGACGACCTGAAAAGGCTGAAGCTCGAAGACCTCCGGACCTATTACGAACGGTATTACAGCCCCGCCAACTCGTTCATCGTCGTCGTGGGCGATTTCAAAAAAGAGGAGATGCTGCCGAAGATAAAACAGGCATTCGGCTCGTTCCCGGCAGGCGCGGCAGTCCCGAGGACCCAGTTTATCGACCCGCCCCAGGCGGGCGAGCGCCGCCTTTTTGTGAAGAGGGAAGCCAAGCTTCCGGCAGTCGTCCAGGCCTACAAGGTCCCGAACATCAGGGACCCGGACAGTTATGTCCTGGACGTGATCGAAGGAGTCCTCGCGAGCGGCAAGAGCTCGAGGCTTTACCGGAAACTGGTCCGGGAGGAAAGGATCGCGCTTGCGGTCGACGCCGGCAATCCCCTGCTGTCGGTCGACCCCGATCTTTTCATGATCTCCGCGGAATGCCTGCCGGGCCGCACGACTGAAGAAGCCGAGAAGGCCATCAACGACGAGATCGCCAGGCTGATATCCGAGCCGCTGGGGGAGCGCGAGCTCGCCAAGGCAAAGAACCAGATCGAGGCGGCATTCGTATTTTCCCAGGACTCGCTCTTTTCCCAGGCGATGCTGCTGGCCCGTTACGAGGTGGCCCTGGACTGGCGGGCCCTCGACAAGTACATCCCCGGGATCAGGAAAGTCACCGCCCGGGACATCATGCGGGTGGCAAAGAAATATTTCAACCCGGAGACGAGGACGACAGCCGTGCTTGTCCCGCTGCCGATCCCGGAGTCCAAGGCGCCTGCCATAATCGACGAGCCGTTGAAAAAAAGCCCCGTCAGATAACAGATGAGGAGACATATGCTGAGAAAATACAAAGCGATCCTGGCCGTTATAATCCTGCTGCTGGCCGTGCCGGTTTCCGTCCCGGCCATTCCTCCCGTTGAAAGGACGGTTTTGCCGAACGGCCTCACCCTGATCGTCTGCGAGGACCATTCGCTGCCCTCCGTCACAATGCAGTTCCTCGTCGAGGCCGGCTCCCGCCGCGACCCGCGCGACAGGGGCGGACTGGCCTACATTACAGCCAAATCCGTCCTTATGGGGACTCCCGGACGGGACGTGACGGCAATCCAGGAGGAACTGGATTTCCTGGGGGCCTCGCTGGACTCATCAGCATCGGAGGATTACGCCGCCTTCGGCCTGAAGGTCCTCAAAAAGGATGTGGCACGAGGTTTCGAACTGCTGTTCTCCCAGCTTGCCCGCCCCTCACTTCCCAATGCGGAGATCGAGCGGGAGCGGCAGCGCATCATGGCGGCCATCCAGTCCGAGGAGGAAGAACCGCTTGCCGTGGCGGAGAAGGCATTCCAGCGGACCCTCTACCTGGACTTCGCGTACGGCCACCCTTCCGAGGGGACGGAGGAATCCGTCGCGAAAATAAAAAAGGGAGATGTTCAGGCGTTTTATAAAACCTTTTATCACCCGAATAACACCCTGCTCGTGATCGTGGGCGACGTCACGGCAGCGGAAGTAAAACAAATCATCACCCCGTCATTGTTGAAATGGAAAAGGCAGGACGTCCCGAAAGAAGAATTCCGCGCCGGTTTCTCCGGCCGCAGGACGTTGAATATCGAAAGGAATACAGCGCAGGCCAGCGTTATCCTGGGCAACGGCGGCGTGAGCCGGGAGAACCCGGATTACTACGCCCTGACCGTAATGAATTACATCCTGGGGGGCGGGGGTTTCGGGTCGAGGATGTTCGACGAGGTAAGGGTCAAGAGGGGCCTCGCCTATTCGGTCGACAGCGTCTTCATACCCGCCAAGAAGGAGGGATCGTTCCAGGTGTTCCTGCAGACTCAGAACACTACGGCGCTCCAGGCAGTCGACCTGGTGCTGAAAGAGATCGAGCGCATCCGGGAGAACCCGGTCAGCGAGGCGGAACTGCAGCGGGCCAAATCATACCTTGTCGGGAGCTTCCCCATGCGGCTCGACACGCAGTCCAAGCTGTCCCGCTTCCTCACGCAGGTCGAATATTTCCGCCTGGGGCTGGACTATCCCGACAAGTACCCGTCAATAATAAACGCAATTACCAGGGAAGACATCCAGCGCGTCGCCCGCAAGTACCTGGACCCGAAAAACTACGTCCTGGTGATCGTAGGGAATGTGAAGAAGGAAAGTTATATAAAGGAATAAAATTTGAGCCGCAGGGGAGACCGGCGGTCGCCGGGCGGGTTTCAAACCCGCCCGTGCATATAATAAAATCTTGAATTTGTCATGCCGCCAAAGCGGGCATCGAGAGCGGTCTGACAATTCTCAGATAACAGATACGCTCACCATTCCTGGTCCTCTCAGCATCCACCCTCGTAATGATTTTCTAACCGAATTCATAATTTACTGATATTGCGGTTCATCGGTTCACGATTTGATTGATTGTCCATAGATTGGCGCAAGGTACGCTCATTTCGACTGGTTTAATGGGTGATTAGCAAAATCTAATTCCCCACTTCGGCTATGAGTTTCTTGCCGTTGTCTATAACGTAAATGTCTCCGCTGAGAATTTCATTCTTTATGAGAATGCTCTCCTTCCCGGTTGTTAAATCAATAGACCAAAGAATGTATCTCTCTTGGGAGTTGGGTGCCCCATAACGGTATATCAAGGTATTCTCATTAAGGAAACTTAAAAAAAAGCAGATTGTGTCTTTAGGTAAGATTTTGACCACTTTCTCATTTTTTGAATTGCGAGGTCTTATGATTATGGATTTCTTTTTAACATAACCTATGAATTCCTCTGAAGGGCTCCAGCATATATCGTCGATTAATTCAAACCCGGAATTCTTCCTGAATTCCAGAAGCTCCAGGGTCTTCAAATCGAATAACTTTATATCCTGACGAATAGAAAAACCGTCCAGAATCATCAGATATTTACCTGTAGGTGATACTTTAAACTTTTCAGGGCAAGCCACTTCTATTTTCTTTACTATTGATTTAGTTTTTACATTGAATCTGGTTATTGAACTGTCGTCTATGGGGGAATATAGGGACTCGATGCTTTTTTCCTTGAATATCAATATTTCTGAATCCGAAATCCATTTTACTCCGCGCAAAAAAGTTTCCGCTGATACTAGCTGCTTTTCAATCAATTTTGTTTTTTCATCTGTTTCAAAGTCATGAAGATATAGAGAGCGGTCGGCACGGTTCAAGTATACAAAATACCTCTTGTCCGGTGATATAGCGCTGACCTGCTGCAAGTAATTACGGCTGTTAAACA
>JBDKTK010000388.1:0-2181 GCA_039680225.1 Syntrophaceae bacterium | reverse complement strand
GCCGGCCGCCAGGGAGATTCGACGCGGCCGATGGCGTTTTTCAAACGATCCAGAGCGGCTTTTCCCCCTTCGCCGCCGATTTCGTTATCTGAAGAGGGAATGCTTGCCACCAGAATCGTCTGATCGGCGTTCTTGGCCGCTTCACTCAGCGTTTGTGCAAAGGTGAAATGGGTATCGAAGGTCCCTGCGGGAAGGTCATGGACATGATAAAGTTGCCGTGCATAGGCCACCCATTCATCAATGAGAATCAGGCACGGTGCGTAACGATTGAAAAGGAGGCGGAGTTCGTCACCTGGATTGGTGGATGTTTCGTCGGCCTTTCTGATGATTTCGTACCCCTCTTTTCCGCCAAGTTGCCAAGCGATCTCTCCCCACAGTGTTCTGACGACGGTTCCATCCTTCTTTTTGTGAGGTTGACCGGGAGGGATTTTTGTACCTACAATAACCGCGCGATTCACCTTCGGCGGCTGGGATACGCCTGCTACAGCAAGGACCGCTTCAAGACCGGGCATCTCGGCCGTCGGTTTCCCTGAAAAAAGATGGTAGAGCGCCAGCATGGAGTGCGTTTTGCCCCCGCCGAAATTGGTCTGAAGCTCGACCACCGGATCACCGCCAGTGCCCGCCAGTCTCTGCAATGCGCCGACAAGGAGATGTTGCAACCCATCAGTTAAAAAGGTGCGCCGATAGAATTCCATTGGGTTCCGATATTCATCGGAGCCCTCGCCCAAATATACCTGCCAGAGATCGGCAGCAAACTCTGCCTGCTGGTATCTCCCCGATGCCACGTCCGGATGAGGCGTTACAATCTCCCGCCAGGGTTTCAATCCGCCTACCGGTTTCCCTTCAATGGGAGCCACAACTGCGCGACGGGTTTCTTTGCGGGTCTGCTCTTCAAAACGGAGGCGTAGGACTTCCTGTTTTTGTTTCTCGATCTCTTCAGCTTCCTCGGCGGAGATCGCTGTCAACAAACGGGATATGCTGTCAAGCGCCCGATACGTGTCATCCGTGGTAAAGGGTTCCTGATGCGCCCACTTGTTCCGCACCTCCCGCAGCTCACTGACGATAGTTTTTTCCGCCCGTCCCAGGGTCTTGCTGAAGACTTCGTTCCACTGATTCCACACGACAGACAGAAGGGACTGGGTATCCCATTTCGGTTCTTTGCCCAGATTGGTCTTGATATGATCCTTGCGAAGTCCTGCCTGAGCCTCTTCGAGCCCTTTGCCGCCGGGTACGGCTTTCAGTTCCCGTTCAACATACGGCTGAAGTCCCGTATTCATCATTTCCAGAGCCCGACCTACGCGGTCGCGATTGCTGAGTGCCATGGATGACTATTCTCCTTTGCTCAATATCAGTTAAAACAAATCCCCGGTCTGTTGTTTGGTTTCCGTTTTGGCAAGCTTGACGATCTCCGGCCAGGCAACCACAAGCCCGTTATAGGATAGCGCCTCGGCCGCACGTTTTTTCCTTTCACAAATAGTGTAAAGCCTGTACGCCAGTTCACGGGCAATTTCTGCTTTTGACTCCAGCCGGGCCACAAGCGCCGATGCAACATATTCACCCTCTGATTCGAGCACGCGAATGAGGTGGTGAACCATTTCCCAACCAGTCAACCGTTTATCAGCTATGGGGTCCCAATCGGCGGGCAGTTCCGCGGGTTTTATAAGTCTCACCTTGCCCCCTCTGGAAATCAAAAAGCCATCGGCTGCCAGTCTTTCCACACTTGTATTCTTGGCCTTGGAAAGGGTTTCGGCCAATCCGTATTCACCTTCGTTGAAGCCAAATTGTTCAAACCAGGCCAGCGCCCAGCGACTGTCGGCATCAAAGTCGCTCTCCTGTTCTGCAAGGGTTTCATCAAGAATCTGGTTGATGAGCGACAATGCATCACGTACGGTTAGCGACTGACCATCGGCATTAAGCACTTTAAGGTAGCGGGTATAAATAGCCATGCCCGGACCGATGGCAGCCTGGGCCAGATCGACCGGTGCAATATTGCTACGCTGCAAGTGGGCAAGCGCTAATGGCAACTCTGACTTGAGAGCAGTAATAAACTCGCGGCGTGTGATGGTCTTCGCATCAACGCTGTGTTTGCGGCACACAAGAATGATGCTGGAGGCAAGCACGTTTGTACCAGTTTTTAGTCCTTGATCGCGCTCCGTTCGCATTGGCCAGGTACCGGTAATA
>JBDKTK010000387.1:0-10785 GCA_039680225.1 Syntrophaceae bacterium | reverse complement strand
GATCTCCATGCACCCGGTCGCGTTTGACACAACCACGTCCTCTCCGAGCGCCTTGCATATATGTCGCAATGCAAGGACTTCACCACAGCCCTGGCAGGCGCGATGCCCGGAACAGAAGAACTCTCTTTTCTCCACCAGTTTAGGAGCGTATAAATCAAAGTTTTGAACTATGCTCATTCTCTCACTCCGTAAAATACTATATTGTCAAGGTCCTGTTTTTTCATTTTTATGGACTTGAGGATCATATCCTTGAAATCTTCGACCCTCACGTCGCGCCCGCCCAGTCCGATTATGAAACTGCTGATTATCGGCCGGTCTTTTTCGTTGTAGAAAGCAGAACGGATTTCAGAAGCCACAGGCCCGCCGGGGCCGCCGAATGAAATAGCCCTGTCGGTAACGATCAGGCGCTTCGCGCCTTTCACTGCATCTTTGAGTTCCTCAAACGGGAAGGGCCTCCAGAGGCGCAGTTTGATCAAGCCGACCGGGACCCCCTCTTTCCTCAACTCGTCGATGGCCAGAGATGCCGTTTCCCCCATGGAGCCCATTGTCAGGATCAGGGTCTCGGCGCCTTCAGCTTTATATGTCTCAACGGGGTTGTACTCGCGCCCGAAGAGCTCTTTCCATTCCTTCCAGATTTTTATTATCGTCTTCTTGGAGTTGACGAGCGCTTCCTGCTTCGCCCTTAAAGTCTCGGTGAAGATCTCCGGCATGTTGGCCGTGCCCATCGAAACCGGCTTGTCCGGATGCAGGGTGGCGTACGGCTTGTAGTCGGGGAGGAACCTGTTGACTTCCTTCTGGTCGGGCATTTCCAGCGCTTCGACCATGTGGGTAAGCTGGAAGCCGTCTATATTAAGGACTATGGGCAGCATGACATCGGGATGCTCGGCGATCTTGAAAGACTGGATGCTCATGTCCACGACTTCCTGGCCGTTCTCCGCAAAGAAGGAGATCCAGCCCGAGTCCCTCTGGGGCATGATGTCGGTGTGGTCGTTCCAGATGTTCAGGGGGCCCGATACGGCGCGGATGGCCAGGCCCATTACGACCGGCAGCCTCATTGCCGACACGATCGGCAGCACCTCATGCATGTACATGAGGCCCTGTGAGCTTGTCGCGGTATATGTTCTGGCTCCTGCTCCGGACGCTCCGCAGCACGCGCTGATTGACGAATGCTCGGATTCAACGGTAATGAACTCGGCGTCTATCCTGCCGTCCGCAACTATTTCCGCCAGGTGCTCGGCTATATGGGACTGCGGGGTGATCGGGTAAACGGCCGCAACATCAATATTGCAAAGGGCAACAGCTTCAGCCGCCGCGATTGCCACTTCCATTCCAATACGTTTTGCCATTTTAACCCTCCCCTTCCTCTTTCATCTCAATAGCGCCGGGCCAGCATTCATGGGCGCAGATCCCGCATCCTTTGCAGTAATCCATATCGGCGGAATAGAACCCTTTTTCGTCCTGGGCGATGCACCCTTCGGGGCAGTACAGGTAGCAGACTCCGCACTTGATGCACTTGGCATTGTCCCAAATGGGTTTCTGGGCCCGCCAGCTGCCGGTCTTGTATGCATGGGCGCTTCCCGGTTCAAAAACCATGCACCCAGGGGTTATCTCATGCCAGCTCTCCGGCCATTTTTTTTGTTTCATTTGTTTACCTCTGGTTTTCATTTTAATTCTTCATAAGCCCTTTTGCAGGCCTTTATATTTTTCTGGGCTATCTTGCCGAACCTGTGTTCCAGGGGCGCTTTCAGGGATTCCAGCTTGATGACCTTTGTTGCCTTGACCAGCGCGCCCAGCATAGTAGTGTTCGTTATTGGCGTCCCCAGTTCCTCACGGGCGATGTGTGTGGCATCGACTGTGAATATTTTCCCGGGATACTTGAGCTGTTCCCTGATTTCCTGGGTTGAATGAGTCGTGTTGACAATCAAGATCCCATCGGGTTTCAGCCCTTCCGTAACATTGACAAGTTTGACCAGGCTCGAGTCGAGGACCACGACCACGTCCGGGTTGTAAATGCCCGCCCTCACCTTTATCTGCCTGTCGTTAACCCTATTAAAAGCAAGAACCGGTGCGCCTCTTCTTTCGGGGCCGAATGCAGGGAATCCCTGCGCGAATTTCCCCTCTTCAATTGCAGCAAGCGCGAGCAGTTCGACAGAGGTAACAGCACCTTGGCCGCCTCTTCCATGCCACCTGATTTCAATCATCGAATTTCTCCATCTAAAAATGAAATATTCGGGTTACCTAATATACTTACCTTATATTGTCAATGTGATTTTCGGTCATAATATATGGATGAAAGAGATTTGTTCCCGCAACTTCAGGCAATTTGGATTTGTGCTTGCCCGGCGGGGTTGACTGATTGCCGCCTGACTTTCTAAGGTAAGCTAAATCGTGAGAAATATTAGCATTTTATTATTTTTTCTGCAACCTGTTTTCAAAAAATCCTCACGTATTCCGAAGCAATAATTCAGGAATTCCCCGATAGCTTTGTCAAAGTTGAATGATGAAACTTTGAATGGAACGTTGAGTCGGTAATTAGTCAATCCGGGGAAATTTATGAAAGCGCTCGAAGTGATATTGCTGCTCCTCATAATTATCACTCTGACCGCCATAATCTACATGGGCTGGGATAACGATTCCGCTGCCCGGTTCGACCAGGTCAGGGACCGCCTCAGGTTCCTGAACTACGGGATTTATTAAACCCTTACATGCCCCGGCGGAACTCGATGGCCTTGACCAGGGTCATCTTATCGGTGTACTTCAGGTCCCCCCCGACAGGCACCCCGAACGCAATCCTTGTCAGTTTAACCGGCTTTTCCTTGACCAGCCTGGTAATGAGCAGGGCCGTCGATTCGCCCTGGATGCTGGGGTTCGTCGCCAGGATGATTTCCCTCACCGAATCGGACTCCAGCCTTGCCATGAGCTCCTTGATCCTTAACTGGTCCGGCCCGATTCCATCCAGGGGCGCCAGGACGCCGTGGAGCACATGGTACGTCCCCCGGAAACAGCCGCTTTCCTCAACGGCGATAAGGGAGTCGGGGTCTTCCACTACACAGATAATGTCCTTTTCCCGGGAAGCGTCCCGGCACACATCGCAGAGGTCGTCTTCCGCCAGGTTGAAGCATACCGAGCAGAATTTTATCTTCTCCTTGACTTCCATGATGCTCTCGGCGAGCCTCCGGGCGTCCTCGCTGGAGGCGCGCAGGATATAGTTGGCCAGCCGGGAGGCGGTCTTCTCCCCGATTCCGGGAAACCTGCCCAATTCCTGAATCAGGCGTTTTATCGGCGCTGCATAACCTGCCATAAATCTGAAACCCTCTAAGTCAGGCCCGGTATGTTCAGGCCGCCCGTTATCTTTGACATCTCGGCCGTCGCCATCTCCTGCGACTTGCGGATGCCTTCATTCACGGCGGCAACGATGAGGTCCTGGAGCATTTCGACGTCCTCAGGATTGACCACGTCCTTCTCGATCTTCAGGGAAACCAGCTCGTTGCGGCCGTTGACGACGGCAGTCACCATTCCTCCCCCTGCGGACGCCTCGACGGTCTTTTTCGCCAGCTCTTCCTGCAGGCGCGCCATCTTGGCCTGCATCTGCTGCGCCTGCTTGATGATATTTCCGAAGTTAGCCAACTTGTATTCCTCCTATTTTGTCTTGCCGTTCTTTATGATCACTTCCCGGATTTCCGCGCCCTCGAAAAGGCCCATGACCTTCTGCACGAGCGGATGGTTTACAGCCTCCCTCTTGATGTCGTAATTATTTTTATTTTGTTCGGCTGCGGCATTGTTGGGCGGTCCGTTTTCGTCCTCCAGCAATTCCAGGTCCTTGATCTCATCGCCGAAACTCTGGACGGCCATCCGCAGCAGGTTATCCCTGTTTTCCTTCTCTTTCAGGAAATCAAGGAAGATGTATCCTTTGGGGAAAGCTATCGTCAACCGGCCGTTCTCCCGGGAAACGAGCCTGCCCGCGTCCAGCTTTGACCAGAGAGGGAAGCTTTCTCTTTTCACGGTTTCCTTGAATGCCTCCCAGGGGTCCCGGCCCGCTGCGCTCTTCCCGGCTGCGTATCCGGCTTCGGGTTTATCCGGAGTTTTGTCCGGCTGGGACGGCCTTTCCGGCCCGCTGCTTTCAAACCCCGCCGACGGGATTATGTTCTTCTCCATTATTTCGAGTCTGGAGAGCACTTCTTCTATGGGTATGAGCGGCTCGATCGAAGCCATCCTGATAATCACGAACTCCAGGTTGAGCCGGGGATTGAGGCTCCTGCGGACCTCTTCCTCTTCGATCATCATGTACTCCAGGAGGCGCTGCAGGGTCTCGCGCGAGACATTGGCGGCTGCAGACCTGAGCTGGGTTATCTCGTGGTCGGGCAGGTCTATTGGGGCATCCCCCGAATCGGCTATCCTGGCGATCAGCAGGTTGCGGAAATGGGCCATCACCATACTGTAGAACTGTTTCATATCGAGGCCGGCGTAATAGCCGTCGTCGATGATTTCCAGGCAGGTCTTGCAGTCCCTCTTCAGGACTGCATCGGAGATTTTCTGGATGAGCTGCCGGTCGGAAAGCCCCAGTATCTCCTCTATGGAACTGTCCGGGATCGACTTGCCCGCATAAGAGATTGCCTGGTCGAAGATGCTCTGGGAATCGCGCACGCTGCCTTCCCCGGCCTCGGCGACCCAGGCCAGGGCGCGGTCGCTGATCTCTATCCCTTCGGCGTCCGCTATCTTTCTCAAGTGATTGGACAGGGCCCTGACCGAGACGCGCCGGAAATCGTGCCTCTGGCAGCGCGAGAGTATCGTGGCCGGGATCTTGTGCAATTCCGTGGTGGCGAAGATAAACAGGACGTGGGGGGGCGGCTCTTCAATTATCTTGAGCAGGGCGTTGAAGGCCTCCTTCGTCAGCATGTGGACTTCATCTATTATGTAGATCTTGTAGCGCGAAGAGGCGGGAAGGAACCTGGCGTTTTCCCGGAGCTCCCGGATCTCGTCGATGCCCCGGTTGGAAGCGCCGTCGATCTCGCGGACGTCCATGGACAGCCCCTCGGTTATTTCCAGGCAATTTGCGCAATGGTTGCAGGGGGGCTCCCCCGACCCTTCAGTCTGCCCTCCCGTTTGCCCTTCAGTTTGCCCTTCAGGCGTTCCTCCCGTGCAATTGAGGGCCTTCGAGAGGATGCGGGCGATGGTGGTTTTGCCGACCCCGCGGGGGCCGCTGAAAATATAGGCATGCGCCATCCGGTTGCCGGTGATTGCGTTTTTCAGGGTCCTGACCACGTGGTCCTGCCCGATAACGTCTTCAAAAACCTGGGGCCGCCATTTTCGGGCTAAAACGAGATAATCCAAATTATTCTCTCTAAATTATGAGGATTTTTGAAAGGCTTCCTGCATCCAATCTTTTCAATTCGGGTTGTCCCGGCTGGCTGCCGGGCGGCTGCAACTTTGCGGGGATATTAACTGATAGCCAGGAAAACCCGCAGCACACACAGGAAATTGCTACCGCTGCTTCCTTCCGGACCTGACGGGGTTTGCAAGCCTGCGTTGCACGGGGCCCGGCTATCATTCTCTTCACGAAATCCAAGCTTGGAAAATGGCGGAGGAAGGGGGATTCGAACCCCCGGTACACATTTTGTATGTACACACGATTTCCAGTCGTGCCCCTTCAGCCTCTCGGGCATCCCTCCGAAATCAAACTCAAATTTCAAAATTCAAATTTTATTATGGCGGAGAGAGGGGGATTCGAACCCCCGTGAGGGCTTTTGGCCCCCAAATCGATTTCGAGTCGATCCCGTTACGACCACTTCGGTATCTCTCCGGTCCCTGTTTTTTTTCGAGCTGAAAAGGTTATCCTCTTTTCCCTGAAAAATCTACTCAAAATTTCCGAGCAGGCCTCTTCCATGATGCCGTGAACGACTTGCACGGAATGGTTGAGGCGTTTGTCCTCCATCATCCTGAATAACGAGACGACCGCGCCGCCTTTCGGATCGCTTGCGCCAAAAATTATCCTCCGGACCCTCGCGTGCAGGATGGCGCCCGCGCACATGACACAGGGCTCCAGGGTAACGTACATATCAGCCCCGGTGAGCCGGTAATTGCCCAGTTTTTTAGCGGCCTTCCTCAGGGCGAGGATTTCGGCGTGGCCGGAAGGGTCGCTCAGCGACACGGGCTTGTTGTGGGCCCTTGCCACCGCCTTGCCGTCAAGCACAACCACGGCGCCCACCGGCACCTCCCCGATGGCCAGCCCCTTTTGCGCCTCGGCCAGGGCAAGCCTCATAAATTTCTCGTCTTCTTCCATAACATTTTTCTTTTATCATACCGGCGCGGGGGCCGCCATACCGAACTCCGCCGGTTCGTTATCGTTGTACAGGGCATATGGCAATACGCCCCTGCGACCGCTGATTTGACATTTTAAAACCCCTCGCCTACGCTTTTTATCAGGACACCAAAAGGAGGCATAAAATGAGAAAGGTTTCGTTGACAATCCTTTGCATGTTATTTGTTCTCGCGATTGCGGGTTTTGCAATGGCCCAGGCACAGGGTCAGGACCAGGGCAGCCGGACGGCCCCGGACCAGAATCAAAGCCAGGATATGGAAAACATGGACCAGGGTCAGGACCAGGCCCAGGACCAGGATTCTCAAGCTGCGGACCAGGAGCAATACCGGAGCCATCACATGATGCCGAGATGGTGGGAGCGGCCCAAAACAGTGCAAAAGCTGAAACTGACCAATGAGGAGCAGACCCGCATCCGGGCGATTTACGATAAGAACTCGCAAGACCTGGACAAAATGCGCACGGACCTGAGAAATCAGGGTAAGCAGTTGAGGGATATGCTTGCCCAGGACAAGCTTGATGACAACGCAATCGCAAAGCAGATAGATACGCTCAGCGCCACCCTTGCCAACCTGGTCAAAGCCGAGCTGCAGATGAATGCCGCCATGATGAACGAGCTCACCGCGGACCAGCGCAAACAGCTTGTCCAGATGCACGAGCAGTGGATGGAAAGGATGAAGCACAGGAGAGGGCCCAGGACCGGCGCTGCAGGTGCGCAGACTGAATAAGGAATCGGTTTTCCATAAAAAACCCCGCCTTTGAGAGGCGGGGTTTTTTTATGGAATTATTTTAATCGGCTAAGGGTTCCACACGTACATGAACCTTACGCTGGGCATCATCTGGAGGCCTTCGGCGTTGATGTTGATCAGGTTCACAACAGGAGAAATCGACTCGGGCAGGCCGGAGTAAATGCTCCCCTTGTATGTACCCGGCCGGATGTAAGTGATGACCTTGGCCTGGTCGAGTTTCAAAGCGCTCTTCATGGAGTTTATCGAGTCTCCGAGGTAGCCGACCTTGTCGATCAGCTTGTTCTGGAGCGCCTGGTCAGCCGTGTAGATCCTGCCGTCGGCCAGTTTTTTCACCTGGTCGCGGGTCAGGACATTTTTCCGCCCCTCGGCAACCACGTCGACGAACCTGCCGTAGAGCTGCATGATCACGCTCTGCATGATCTCGGTCTCTTCCGGTGTCGAAGGCCGAAACGGAGAGAGAATGTCTTTCTTGTCGCCGGACTTAAACGTCTCATTGTAAATGCCGAAACGGTTAAGGAACTGCTTCACATCGAATTTCATGGCGATGACGCCGATGCTGCCGGTAATGGCCGTGGGAAATGCCGAAATCTCGTCGGTAGCCGCGGCCACGTAGTATCCGCCGGAAGTCCCCAGTCCCATTATGCACGAAGCGACCCTGATCCCGGACCTCTTCTTGAACTGCATGATCTCGTAATAGATCAGGTCGGAAGCCGTCACGGTCCCCCCGGGGGAATCTATTTTAATGATGACTCCTTTGACGTCCTTGTCCCTCTCCGCCTTGAGGAGTTCCTCTTTGATGACGGACACCATCGAGTTTTCTTCCTCGAGGCCCAATTTCTTGGATTTTTCCTGTTCCGAGATTGTGCCCGAAACATTGATAAGAAGGATCTTGGCCGTCCCCTCGCCTTCCAGGATTTTCTCCTGGAGCGGTTGTGTCGGGGTGACGAGCGGCACGTTGAAATACGCACAGCCGTTAACGGAAATAAAGATTACGATGAGAATTATAGGGAAAAACCTTCGCACTTAATACCTCCTGGCCCTAAGTTTCTTGTTCCTGCAATTGTCGGGCTGTGTGAAGCGCCGCCCGGAATCAAAGACCCGGGAGGAATACTACATCAAATAGAAAAAATCAAGTATAAGAGTTAAGGGAAACCCTTAGCAGCTAATACTTTCCGGAGATCATCTTCTGTGATGCTTATGTATATTGAATTTAAACGGACCTACAAACAAAACCTACAAAGGTGTGCATCAATCTTTCGTCTTCACCTTGACGAGAATGCTGCGGCAGCACTCGTCATTTTTTATTACGAAACGGTCGGCCATCTCTGTGAGCTTGTACTGGCCGTTCGCCTCGATGATCAGGTCGTCCTTGCTCATGCCTTCCTGCCTGGGGATGAAAAGCATCCTGCCGATGGGGATTCCCGCTTCTTTCAATAGCGCCATTTTCCATTCTCCTTTCACGCCAGCATCAAATCGATAAGCACGTCATTGTCATTCCTGGCTTGACAGGAATCCAGTTTTTTTCTGGATGCCTGCTTTCGCAGGCATGACGAAAATTGAACAATGACTTACAACAAGATCAGCCCGGTCCAGATCACGCGGTCCCGGACGGGGAATTCAAACGGCAGTCCCGCCTTTTCGGCCGTCGCCTGCACGTCGATGCCCATGGCCTCCATGGAGGGCCTGGCCTTGAAGGGGTGGCGGCAGGCACGGCCCGAATCCACCGCAACGCAGCTGTCGCACAGCCGGCAGCAGCCGCCGATCAGCCCCAGCGCGAAACGCGAGCCGGATTCGAACGCGAATTTCTCGCCCATGTTGATTATCTCATGCAAGCGCCTGGCCGGCAGGAACGGATCGCCTTTCGTCTCCTCCAGGCTTGCCCGGACCTGGACAATGACAGCGTCTTCATATCGCGCCAAAGCTTCCCGGAACTGCGCGACTGCAGGCAGGTGGGGCGGGCACAGGAGGTTGCGCCCGAAGCTGTCGCACAAAGGGACCTGGCATTTGAGGCGGACCCGCTCGTCGACAACTATGTCGCATGCCTTGATAAACCTCGCTTCGGATGCCCCCTTTTTTTTCAAAAAGGCCGGGACCTTTTTAAAGACCTTTGGGGGCACTTTTTGTTTAGGGACTTTCGGGCTCATTCAACCCTGCATGTTTTTTGCGAGATATTTCACAATCTGCCTGAAGACGCCTTCCAGGATATCGGCCGAAATGAAGTATTCGGGATTTACCCGGTAGAACTCTTCGTTGATGGCCTTTGCGGCGGCGTCGATGTCCCCGATCGAGCGGTAGACGTTTTCCATCTGCGCCCTCAGGTTCCGGGCCTCCTGGATAGTCATGTCCGTGAAGCGGGCCGCCTCTTCGCCGGTGACGTACCCGTAATGGTCCGCGCACATGTAATTCACCGCAAGGGGCTTGTACCTCTCCAGGGTCTGCTGGTATTGCGTGAAATCGGTGTTGGCCGAAGGGAAGACGATGTCTTTGAAGGGGATGCCCATGGCGTCGGAGGGGAAGAGGGCCTTGAGGCCCGGCTCGTATGCCGATATCGAGCAGCCCGTATGGCCCGGCGTTTCCATTATCTGCAGTTTCCTTCCGCCGAGGTCGATTGTGTCGCCCTCAACCAGAGTTGTGCCCGTGAAATCGTCGCGCCAGTCGAGGTCGTATTTCTCGAGCCCGGCGGCCACGTTCATCTTTTCGGCGACGGACTTGCTGAACGTGTTTGCTATGTTGATCGCCTTGGGCATGGCCAGTATTTCCCAGGCGCGTTTGGAAGCGAACGCCTCGATCCCCGGGTAAGTCCTCTTGAAATACGGGACAATGCCGATGTGGTCGAAATGGGAATGGAGGATGAGGAATTTTTTGATCTTTCCCGCATCGATACCGAACTCCTTCATCTGCTTCAGGACGTCCGGCAGGATATAACTCAGGCCGCCGTTGATAAGTATGGAGCAGTCGTTCCCTTCAAGGACATAGCTGCCGGACTCTTCCCTTCCCAGGTACCAGAGCCCGTCGGCCACTTTTCCAGCCTGGCGTATTCTCATCTTGAAACCTCCTTTTTTTATTGCCCCCGGCGCGATCGCCGCCTCCCAATATATAGAAATCACTGAAACTATCAACTTTTTATTTTCGTTTAAATTCGGATAGAAACATCGAAATGTATGTGGTAGTTTCCCTGAATGCGTGGGTGAAATAAGGCGCACCCGCCCCGTTGTTTTGTCGATCGATTTCACATCAAAAGGAGGGGAGTGTATGAAATCTGTTCGAGACTTGGATGCCGTTTTCAAACCTCAAAGCGCGGCCCTGATCGGGGCCTCCACGACACCCGGAAAGCTTGGCTACGATATCTTGTACAACCTGATCAACGCCGGGTTCCAGGGGCCCATCTATCCCATCAACCCCAAGGCGGACGAGATCCTGGGCCTCAAGGCTTACAGGGATATACTCTCGATCCCCGCTCCCGCCGACCTGGCTGTGATTGTCATCCCGGCCAGGATGGTCATTGATGCTGTCAGGGACTGCGGGAAGGCCGGCGTTAAATCGGCCGTAATCATAACTGGCGGGTTCGCTGAAGCCGGGGAGGAAGGCGAACAGATGCAGAAGGAGCTTGCGGAAGTCGCCCGCAAGAGCAGAGTCCGGCTGATCGGCCCCAACTGCCAGGGCGTGAACAACCCGCATTCGAACCTGTGCGCCTCCTGGCCGCTGCTTACAACTAAAGGC
>JBDKTK010000386.1:0-2738 GCA_039680225.1 Syntrophaceae bacterium | reverse complement strand
AAAAACAGGTCCTTCGTTACACTCAGGATGAAAATAAGTCTTTTTTCTGCCTTGATTTACATTCAGGTAAATGACGCATCTCACGTTGACCGGTATTCCCGGTTCCGGAAGAGCGACAGGCCTTTCTTTGTTTCCTCTTTCACGGCTTCGGGCAAAGGCATTCGCAGGGCCTGCTCGAGAACATCTTCGGCGCGTTCGGATTGCGCCAGAAGGGCGCGGGCTGCCAGGACCCGCTTGAGGGTCCGGGGCGAGTACGCTTCCTTGGCCGTCCTCTTCTCCCGGTCGTAGAAACGGATGTAACCCCTTTTCACGGGAGGCCCGTAGGCGTTGAATGTTACCGAAAGGCCCTGGTGGATATTCCTCATCTGATGGATGCCCCCGTTAAGCGGAAGCACGCTTGTGACCTGCCCCGGCTGAAGTGTGTTTGTGGCCAGCGGCTCAAGTTCCGCGTAGTCTTCGCGGGACCCGTCGTCCAGACGGCGGTACTTGGTTTCTTCCAGCGTGCCGCGCGCCACCCCGATTATCCCCCAGGCATTGTGGTCGTGGATGGCATCGGCCAGGTCCGAGTCCCAGATATACATCAGCAGCGAAAAGAGCCTGTCGGAATGCCTGTACACGGTAATTTCATTGGGCCAGACGGAATCCTTCTGGCCCGCCATGAAGTCGTTGTCGATCAGGATCTTCGTCAGGCAGTCATCCACGAATCCGGAGTTCAGGGAAAGTCCGGATATCAGCGCGCCGCCCTTTTCCAGGACCTCTTCTTCTCTCTCTGACTTCGTGACTGCCCCGAATTCCCGGGCAAAGGTTTCAAGGTCCATGGTTTCACCTTCCTTTACTGTTACTGTTTTCCGGAAGCAGGCCAGGTATGCGGGACTAGCGACTCAAGTGTTCTTATTATAATGGTTTATCAGGTAAAAGAAATCCCCAATACATAATGCTTGAAAATTATGGGGATTCAATCGAATATGCACGGCTGAATTGAGGAGGTGCGCATATTGACGGCCCTTGAAGGAATTCTCGTTATCGATACATCCCAGCTGCTGCCGGGATCTTTATGCAGCCAGATGCTGGCCGACCTGGGCGCCAGGGTAATCAAAATAGAAGGCCTGAAAGGCGACGGTTTCCGCCAGTCCACGCCGCTGGTGGGCGCGAGCGGCAGCTATTTCCAGATCCTCAACAGGAACAAGCTGGGGATGTGCCTCAACCTGAAAGAGGAAGAAGGCCGGAGCGTACTTAAAGAGATAATCCTCAAGGCCGATGTCTTCCTGGAAAGCTGCCGCCCCGGGACAATGGACGATATAGGGCTCGGTTACGATGATCTCAAGAAACTGAACCCGCGGCTCATCTACTGTTCCCTGACCGGGTTCGGCCAGGACGGCCCTTACCGGGACCGGGCCGCACACGACATAAACCTCTCGGCCCTGGCGGGGGTCCTCGAGCTTCTCGGGGACGAACACGGCAAGCCGCCCGTCCCCTCGATCCAGATCGGCGGCGCCGGGGGCGGAAGCTTTGTCGCGGCAATCGGGATCCTCGCCGCGCTCCTCGGGAGGACGCAGACAGGCAGGGGAGAATACCTGGATGTGGCCATCCTGGACGGGCTGACTCCTTTCATGTCGCTCGCCATGTCGCAGCAGCTCGCGGGGAGAGACCTGAACTCCGGGGAAAAGAACAGGCTCAAGGGAGGCTATGCCTCATATAATATATACATGACTGAAGATGAACGTTACATTGCCGTGGGCTGCCTGGAAGAAAGCACCTGGCGCGAGTTCTGCGAAGCCATCGGCAGGCCCGATTTTATCCCGGACCTCCATGCCCCCCCCGAGAGACAGGCCGGGATGAAAGCCCTGCTGGAAGACATGTTCCGGCAGAAGGCCAGGGCCGAATGGATGGACATCTTCGGGCGGTTCAACACCTGTGTTTCGCCCGTGAACAACCTGGAAGAGGCGGCCGATGACCCCCAGGTCAGGGCAAGGGGCCTCTGGTTCAGCGGGCGTCACCCGGTTGACGGCGAAGTTCCCCAGCAGGCCTTTCCGATCAAGTACCGTGAAAACCAGCCGGGGTGGCGCTCCCACCCGCCTTCCCTGGGTGAACATACCGACGAAATTCTCAAGGAGTTCGGGTTCGATGAGGCCCGGATCAGAAGCCTGCGGGAACGGGGAATCATTCTCTAATCCATCCATACATGAGGCGGTATTGGAAATATATATAGCCATTTGCGCGATTGCATTTGTCGCCGGTTTTATCCAGGGCCTTACAGGGTTCGGCTCCGTCCTGCTCTCCCTGCCGTTGATCGCCTTGTTCCTGGATTTCAAAACAGCCGTTCCCTTCATGACCGTCTGCGGTATAGTGCTGTCTCTGATCCTGATCATCCAGTTGCGCAGCGCCTGGGAATGGAACAAGATATATCCTCTCCTGATCGGGGCCCTTCCCGGCATCCCCATTGGAACATACATGCTCAAAAACCTGGAAGCCGGGCCCATGTATATTTTTCTCGGCTCCGTCCTGATTGCATATTCGCTGTTCGGCATTTTGTTCAAAGGCATAGTTAAAGAGCTGAAAAAGGGCTGGCCGTACCTGATCGGTTTCCTTGCGGGCTGCCTGGGAGGTTCCGTCGCCGCCTCAGGGCCGCCCGTGATCGTCTACACATTCCTGCAGCCCTGGGACAAGGACAAGATCAAGGTCACCCTCCAGGGATTTTTTGTTATTTCGGGGCTTTTCACTCTCGCCTACTTCGTTTA
>JBDKTK010000385.1:0-4017 GCA_039680225.1 Syntrophaceae bacterium | reverse complement strand
GGCGCCGGACAAAAAGGCATGCCCTTATTGCCTTTCCCAGATCCCCATTGGGGCCGTCCGCTGCGCCCAGTGCACTTCAGAACTGAAGGCGTAAAAATTGCAACTCGGATTTCACTCGTCGTCCCCGACTTGATCCCTGGCTTCGCAGGGACGAATCAGTATTGTATTGTATCTGGACTCCCGCCTGCGCGGGAGTGACAAATTTGGAAGGTAGTTTCCTCTACGCATTATTCCCGGGGGACTTCCCCAATCCTTTAACTGCTCCAATTTCTTTATTCAAAAAAGGAAAATTCTGCAAAATAAATCAGGATGCCCCTGATTTAAAACATCTCCGTTTGCCCTTACTTTCATAGATATAAAAAGACAGGAGGGCGGATCATGCCGGAGGAGATGAAAATCGGCTGCGCGCGGCCCACGGGAGGGCCGGTGTCCGAGGCGGAACAGGATATCCCGCAATCAGCTGAACGTAACACGGGAGGGCAGGCCATGGTTACAGTGGGGAAAAAGGCGCCGGATTTTGTGGCGCCCGCTTATCTGAAAGGCGGTTTTGTTAATATCAAATTATCCGAGCACCTGGGGAAGTGGGTGATCCTCTGCTTCTACCCCGGCGACTTCACGTTCGTCTGAGCTACCGAGCTTTCGGCAGTTGCCGAAAAGTACCCGGAATTCCAGAAGCTCGGAGTGGAGGTCCTGTCCATGAGCGTTGACAGCGTCTTCGTGCACAAGATGTGGAATGACAGCGAGCTTTCCAAGATGGTCGCGGATGGCGTGCCCTTTGCGATGCTCAGCGATGCCGGCGGCAAGGTGGGCAGGGCATACGGGGTATTCCTGGAGGATGCGGGCGTGGAGGCGCGGGGCCGGTTCATAATCGATCCCGACGGCGTCATCCAGGGCTTTGAAGTGCTGACGCCGCCCGTGGGGCGCAATGTCGCGGAGACGATCAGGCAGATACAGGCTTTTCAGCTGGTCAGGGCCAGCAAAGGGACTGAGGCGACGCCGTCCGGATGGCGGCCGGGAAAAATGACCCTGAAGCCGGGTCCCGACCTCGTCGGCAGGGTCTGGGAAGTCTGGAAGACGCGCATGGCTTTTGATTAAAGCTAATTTTCTTTCAATCCATTTCCCTATTAGAAAAGGGGGTTGTTTCACTTTCACATCCGCTTCAGGAATTTAAACCCGGAAATTGCGTCGGCCGCAAAGGCGTAAAATGTCGCAGGCCCGCGATATGTGTAGACATTGTTCTTCTCCATGACCAGCTCCCCCATCCTCACGGGAGAAAAATCCTCGTCGCCGCAGGTCAACTGCAGCCATTCCCCTTTTTTCCTGGCAATGCCGTCCATCATTTCTTCCACTTCCGTGTTAGTAACTTTCAAATCTGTGGCCCGCCAGGCATTGAGATTCCCATGCCCGACAAGGACAATGCTCCGGCAGGCAGGATCCCTTATGGCCTTTTCCAAATCCGCGCCCCTGGCCCTCAGGAACCATTTTACTTTCAGGTCCCGGTTGTTGAAGTAGTGCGACCAGGTTAGATAGGAGCCGAGGAATGCTGCCGGGGATGCCCAGTAATCGAATCGTGTGAAGGCATGATCGGAAAGAAGGACTGCGGCATATTCGTCGTTTTTGATGCATCTATCGCGAACGGCCGTCAAGAGTGCGGCAACAGTGTACACCGCAAGAAATGGCAAGATTATCCTTACGATGGTGAATCTGATTCTTGCTCTTGTGAAGAATGGTTTCCCGGACAGCATTTAAGCCCTGTTGAGGTCCCTTAGTACGCGCCTGTGCGCTCCACGGCCTTCCGGGCGTCCTGGAGTTCTTTTGACGCGAACTCGTATTGCGCCCTGCTTTGCTCGAAATCCGACCTGGAGTAGAGGCCATTTTCATAAAGCGACCGGCTGCGTTCATAACTGCGAAGGGCTGAATCCTTGTTGAAAAGGGCCCTTTGCAGGTTGGCCAGGGCGATCAAGCCCTGGGTTGAGTCCTTGAATTCATCCCGGAGCGCCGGGGAACCTTTGATCCGGCGGTTCTCTTCTTCCAGTATCGCCACCTTTTTCAGAAGCTCTTTTTCCCGGGCGTTTGCGACTTTGAGCTGTTCCAGGTAGGACCTTTCCGTCAGCACGCGCCTGACATTGGCCTCAAGGATGCTTGTGTCCACGTCCACCTTCATGGTGATCTCGATCCCGAAGGCCTCGCCCGTTGTATAATTTCTCTCCGCAACAATTTCGGTTTTTAAAATACCGGCGGCAATGGCGAGGACCTCGTCTTTTTCAACCTGCGCATTTTTCATCACCGTGGTGCTGCGGATATATGTGCCCGCCATTTCCAGCGCCTCGCGCTTGGCCCTGGCCATGCCGGCGGCCCTCGCGTCATCCGGGGACTGGCTCCCGCCGAAAACCTGTTTGACTGAATGGGTGATGGTTTTGATCTCGCCGAATGCGAGCGAGGGGACAAGGATCATTGTCAGGATGAGAAAAATCGCAGTGCGCTTCATTTGTATGGCCTCTTCAGTTGCGGTTTATTTTTCTCAGTTCACCCTGCCTATGGGGAAATCGTTCCCGTTGACCGCTTTGGTGGGATACTGGGCCCGTTTGAAAACGGCTTCCGCTATCTCGGGGACCTTCTCCTCCACATAAGAAGCCAGGTCGGACGTCTTCACATAGCCGCTGCGGGCCACGTCGGCCCCGCCCCTCATTCCCTCGGTGAGGACGTAGGTGAACAGCCCGTGGTCTTTATATCCCTCGAGTGCCTCCTGGAGAGAGGATGACGCGGAAATGATTGTGGAGCCCACGGCCCGGCTCAGGATTTTCATTGCGGTGTCTTCGCTCATCCCCCTCGTGAGCATGGCCATCTGGAGCTGCTCGCCGAGCTTGCCGGCGTTGCAGGTGTCGATGATTATGAGTTTCTTGGCGGCCGGCACGTTGGCTATGCGCTCCCGCAACTCCTTCTGGGTGACCGCGTCCTTTTTCAGCCTGTCGGTGCTGAGCGCCCCCACGTTTGAAGTGATGAGGTAGTACTCGCCGTCGTCCACCGTCCCGTGGCTGGCCACGTAGAAAGCGAACACGTCGTCGGGGTTGAGGCTTTTATATCGCTCCAGTTCCTTTAATATATTGAGCTTGGAGGCCTCCTCCCTGGTCGTCAGGGTGGTGATGTTCACTTTCTCAAACATCCGGCCCGCCGTCTCCCGCAGCACATCCGCGAAAAGCCTCGCGTCCGCCGCGGCGTACTTGAGCTGCAGCTTGGGGTTCTTGTATTCATTGATCCCGATCACCAGCGCATAGAGCGACGGCTTTTTCGTCCTCTGGAAGGATGCGGTGATTTTCTGCAAAGCCGGGTTGCTCTGCACGTTGTTCTCTTTGTCGAAAGCGATGGCCTTGATCGCGTTGAGCCCGTTCAGCAGGTGCAGGGTATATGTCTTTACTATTTCCTTCTGCCCGGGCCGCGCCTTTCCTTTGACTGTGACCGACCGGGCGCTGTCGGTCATGACGGAAGTGTCGTTGAGATAGAGCCTGATGTCGCCGATGCCCCCGCCCGCGTCCGTGATCCTGAGCTTGAAGGTTACGGAATCGCCCTCGGTTTTCTCCGGCATGCCTTCTATCTTCACGACGGGCGGCCTGCCCACATCGGCCAGGGTCCTGTACCCCTCGAGGGCATTGCCCGCGATGGCGATCTTCACGAGGTCGGGGCGGAAGAAAGCTTCGCGGTAATTTTCGATGCTGTAGATGTTGTTGTCCTTCCGGACACTCAGGTACTTGTCGCCGTTGGCAGAGGCCGTGTAGTATCCGTCCGGAGTCATGATGATCCACTCGCCGTCTTCAAAGCCGTAGAGGTCGACCAGCTTCTTCTTTGTCTTTTTGCTGGTCAGGACCAGCTTGTAATTTTCCGCTTTCGCCTCATACTCGCCGCTGTTCCTCAAGATCATGAATATCCCGGATGTCTGTCCGTAGCGCTCGCCTTGCTTATAATTATCCATCAGGAAGTCAGGCGGAATGTATTTATAGAGGGCGTCCGGGTCGGTCGAAA
>JBDKTK010000384.1:0-9349 GCA_039680225.1 Syntrophaceae bacterium | reverse complement strand
CCGGGAACAGCGGGATGAGGAATATTATTTCGATCCCCGCAAAAGCATGCTCTCCGTAATCTCAATTCCCCCTATCCTGAGCCGTTCTACCGACAGCTCATTAATTTCGAGCGAGCCCGCCCTGGTTTTACCAACGGAAAAACAACGCACCGCTTAATACAATCATCCCAGCCATTCCGGGTTGTGTGTTGTGGAGTCGTGCTCGCTCGACATCTTGTACAGCTCGAACCAGCCCGAAGCCGCGACGGCTGAAGTTTTCGACATGAGGCTGTCGACCTCGGCCGGCTGCAGCGGGCGGAAAGACTCCACGGCGTCGAGGTCCTGCCTGAGCACCTCCATGCTGTCGATTCCGGTGATCACAACAGATGCCGGCAGGTTCAGCGCGTAATGCAGGCACTCGGCGGCGTGACTCCGGCGTTGCTTTCGAGGAGCCTGCCGTCCCCGAACGGCTTCATGCCGAGCACGCCGGTCCCGTCCATAACAAGGCGCGGGAGCACCTGGTGCTCGAAGCTGCGGAAATGGGCATCGAGGAGGTTGAGGGGCATCTGCACAGCGTCAAATTGAAAACCGCGCTGCTCCGCAACCGTGAGCATGTGCAGGTGGATCAGAGGGTCCTTGTGGCCGGTAAACCCGATGTAGCGCAGCTTCCCCGCCTTTTTCGCTTCCAGCGCGGCTTCCAGGGCGCCTCCTTCCGCAAATATCCTTTCCGGGTCCCGTATCCGGATCACTTCATGGAACTGGAGGAGATCGACGCAGTCCGTCTGCAGCCGCTGCAAGGATTCTTCCATTTGCTTCCGGGCTGCTTCGGCCGTCCTCGCATCGATCTTCGTCATCAGGAACACCTTCCTGCGGTAACCGTCTTTCAGCGCCTTGCCCATCCTGGTCTCGCTCCTGCCCTCGTTGTAATCCCAGGAGTTGTCCATGAAGGTGATGCCGTTGCCGATGGCTGCATGGACAATCCGGATGCTCTCTTTCTCGCTATCGATCCTGCCGATGTGGAACCCTCCCAGCCCGATGGCGGAAACGGTTTCCCGCGTATCTCCCAGAGTCCTGTATTGCATGGCGCCCCCTTTTCGAATTGATGAACCTCGGCAACGGTTTTCTACTAATCATGAACCGCCCCCTGCCCCCGCCGTCGGGGGACATCATGGGAACATTGCCCATATCCCCCTCCAGGGGGTGGGATGAGGTCAATTATTTAAAAAAAATATAATCAACACCTGTATCAACACCGTCAGTATTATGTACAGGAAACCCGGAATGAAATGCGCATGGAACTCCGGGCGGGATTCCATGCCTTCTTTTTCCAGCTCCGAAAAAAAGAAATCCGGAAAGCCGTTCAGGAATGATTCGAAGATCCTGTAATACCCAAAACTGAAGAACGACAGAAAACCTACCAGCACGATATTCACTGCACCGGGGAAACCCCAATCGAATCTTAAAGGATATTCGCCCAGGACCTGGTAAGTGACTGCGAAATGGATGAGCGGAAAGAGGAAAAGGAACAGCCATGACAATACCAGCCGCCTGTGCGCAAAGGACCTTCCCGTCCAGGCCCCGTAAGTGTCATAAGGGTTATATGCTTCATGGGAGCGGTCGATCATCAGGGTGAAGTAAACGGCAAAGAACAGCGACAGCATCATTTGGGCGTCATTTGCCATTGTACTTTGCCGCCCTTCCATTTGTTTCCGATCGTTTAAAATTTCTCCGGAGACCCTGAAGCCGATATCCCCGTTAAATAGTAGTGCAGGGCGGTAACGGGTTTCCAGTTGGAAAACCTGATTTTTACCGCGGCTGTCCCTGAATTTTACTCAGGGGAAGGATTGATTTCCTTTAGCATATTGATGTTTGCTAAAAGCCCGTATTGATGTAATGTCCCGATAACGTTCCGGCAAATGATCACAGGAGATGAATATGTTCGATCCTCTTTTATGGAAAAAAACCGAAGAGGCAAGGGCGAAGGTAAATAAGGTCCCCTTTTATAAAACCTTGTCCATGGAAATGATTTCCATCGACAAGAAAGGCGCGGTCCTGGAAATCAAGGGGGCTCGCAAGCACCGCAATCCCTGGGGGAAGGTGCATGGCGGCGTCCTGGCGACCATAATCGATTCGTCGTGCGGGCTTTCCGTCTGGCCCCATCTGAAACAGAACGAATTTGTCACGACCGTCTCCCTGCATGTGGATTACATGTCGCCGGCCCACCCCGGAGACGTGATCACGGCCAGGGGAAAACTCATCCAGCAGAGCCGCACTCTGGCCAGGGCCGAAGCCGTGATCACCAACCAGGATAAAAAAATAATAGCCAAGGGTTACGCGACTTTCGTGAAGACCCCGCTGAATGGCGCCAACAAATTAAAGATTAGATAAATACAGACCGATAATATTCATATGGCAGTTTATGGTGGCGGACTGGATGGGCCTGTACGTCCGGCGTGCCGTTGCGGAAAATTACAGCTTCGCGGTTTGAATTTGTGAAAATCTTTCGTACATTTCTCGTAATTGTTGTGATGGGCGGAGCCATCTGGTTGCTGTGGCATACTTTGTACAAAGGGCTGAGTACCGGGAGATTCAATTACGGGGACAGCTCAAAGATATGCGACCGGGCAATAAACCCGGGGAGGTACTGGTACCTTGTCTCCTTATTCTCCGGTTTTCTGTTCCTGATTTGCGCAGTGGTATTGACCGCGTTTCTGGAAATGTGGGTTGAATAAATCAGGATTTCCCGCCGGGGAACTCTTTCCTTATTATATCGTCAATGGTGTTCTGTTTTGAATAATGGCCGAATGTTACGAAGCACATTGCCGCTTCGGGCCCGAGCAGTTTGTGTTTGATTTTCCGGGGCGGCACCCCCTTTGCGTACAGGTCAAGCACTTTAAGCTTCAGCTCTTCCATGAAGCCGATCTTGGCCCTGATCGCTTCCGTCCCGTTTTCGACTGCCCCCTTGAAACCGCAGAAGATGGTCCGGACATCAAGGCAGGCGAGCATTTTCAACGATTTCAGCATCTGGTTGAAATCCTCATCTTTTCTCAGGTAATCGAAACGCCTCCCGCAGAAGGCATCGCCGGAAAAAAGCCAGCCGTTTTCCGGTTCGTACAGGCAGACGTGATCGGGGCAATGGCCCGGAGTGTGGATAACCTGCAATGTATGCTTCCCGGCTTCAACGCTGACCGGCAGCGGCGAGCCGCTTGATGCGGCAGGTCTCTTCCAGACAATCCTCCTGTACATCTGCTTCTCGATCCTCTCCGGGTCTTCGAGGAAAGGAAGGGTCTCCGGGTGCGCATAAACCGCAGCCCCGAATGTGTCCTGGAAAAGGCGGTTATTGCCCGTGTGGTCTTCGTGATGGTGGGTGTTGATCACGGTTGCGCAGCGGAAGTCCCCGAAGCGGGTTTTCCACTCTTTGGCAACCCAGGTTGTGCCGGTGTCTATCATGACATCCCCGAGAAGGAACGCATGCGTCTCGTAGAGCGTCCAGCTTTTTGAGGCAACATGCTTCCCCATCCGGAAGATTGTGACGGGCCCGATTTGCGAAGAAACAATCATTTCAAGTCTGAAAATTTTAACCGGGATTTTATCTGAAAATAATCGGGGCTGAAAGCGGAAAGTTGAATTTATTCCGGAATGTTTTCAGAAGTCTGTTCGGAATCCTGCGTAAATTCCTGGTCTCCTGTTTTCACTTTCTTTGTTTCAGCGCGGCGCTGCGCCTTCTCCTGCCGCTTCTGAATTTTGGCTTTTTCGCGCTGGCGCTTTTCAAACGAATATCTTGTTTTGGCCATTTCCATTCCTTAATATCGTATTTTAAAAAAAAGGGGCGCCGCGAATCCCGAGCGCCCCGCCTCTTGAATTGATAATTACAGCGGCTTTACATTTCCCGCCGCGGGGCCTTTCTTACCCTGCTCGACATCAAAGCTTACGCGCTGGCCTTCGGTAAGGGTTTTGAAACCGCTTGCCGAAATTGCGGAATAGTGGACAAAAATGTCTCCGCCGTTATCCTGCTCGATAAACCCGAAACCCTTGCGCTCGTTGAACCATTTTACTGTTCCTTCTGCCATGGTTCGCACTTCCTCCTTGTAGTAATTCCAGGAAGTCGGACTGCCCAAGATGACAGAAAGAAAAAAGCCATCGCACTCCAAAGAGCCGGTGGCTAAACCTTTGCACTTCAAAATGTCTGATCCAACTTCTTGCGTCCCCTATGCATCGCTATATTGGAACGCTATGTAAGATGAAATTTATCCGAGGCGACCCGCAAAGTCAATCGTTTTTTTCTCAACAAAATCAAGGAGTCTAAAAGCCCCCTTGTTCCGCATTTGATGCCCGGCGGCATTGTCCGGATGTTGACAACGGTTTCCAAACGATCTAACCTTGGAATACTTGGATGCTTGCGCACCGGTTCCCGTCCCATGGCGGAAGGATTCCATTAAAGGAGCTGCAAATGAAACAGTTGATCTCTGCCTTATGCCTCTTACAGGCGCTCCTGCTTTGTTCCTGTTCCTGCCTGAAGACATGCCCGCCCGATAAAGCAATGAATGACCCTTTTGCCTATTGCGCCGCGGCCGGCAATATCGACATTCCGTCTGCGCCGTATTCGGGGCCCGCAATGCCGAAGGCGGTTATCGACGGTTTGCGCACGGCTCTCAAGGCTGAGAACATACCTGAATCCGTCCTGGTCAATGGAAGTTTCTGGCGCTGCATGGGGGGCAGAGTTTACGCCTGTTTCACCGGGGCCAACCTGCCGTGCATGGCCAAGGCCGACACTTCCAAAACGCCGGACGTGGCAATGCTCAGGTTCTGCACCGATAATCCCCAGGCCGAAATCATCCCGGCAAGCGTAACGGGGCGGTTCACGGTCTACCAGTGGCGCTGCCGCAACGGGCTGCCCGAAGCCGTAAAACAAACAGCGACACCGGATGCGAATGGATTCATCTCGGAGTACTGGTATGAAATAAAACCGGTGAAGAAGTGATTTGAAACGAGAAACTGATTTTCAAGAAGTGACCTGAAAAAATCCGTTCACCGGGCCTGTCGATGTGAACGCACCTTTGCTGCTCGTTTCGCGCTTCGACAAGCTTAGCGGCCGGTTCAACGAGCGGTATTGAATTTTATTCAGAACCGAGTTTCGTCTTTTTGAGCTTTTTATAGGCCCTGACTATCTCGCGTTCGTCAAAATCGGGAGATATTACCCCTTCAATTTTTGCCTGCTTGATCAGTTCCACTATATCCGCCCCGCCGGCCAACCGGAGGAAGTACAGGGCAACGCCGACCGGTTCGATCTTCAGGTCTTCCCCGCTGTGCAGGAGTGTGAATATTGAATCGATCATTTTCTCGGGGATGCGCACGGGCGGCAGATCATAAAAATGTCCGCCCCACTCCCCTCCCTTGCAGATGAATTCCGTCCCCTTTTCGGTTATTGCCGCCACGAACCCCCCGGGGCCGCCTTCGATGTTGATCTTGCCCTCCGATTGGAGGTCCAGGAGGTTATCAAAGATTTCGCGCGAACGCGGCCCTTTTTTGTCCAGGAAGAACACGCAGCCGAGTTCCTCCCCGGCCGCTTCCTGGAGGATGTACAAACCGTTCTGGATGAATGATTCGGAAGTCGAGCCCTCTGTCCTCATGAGAAAGCGGAGGATGCAAAGGGAGCGTAGCGCCGACCTCATCTGTTTTTCTCCATCTGGTAATATTCCCTGTGGAGGGAATCCTTATTTATATTTCTTCATCACCCGTCCGAATCCCGGGATCGCCTTCTCAATGACGGAATCGGCCACGCAATACGCTATCCGGATATGACCCGGTCCTCCGAAGCCGCTGCCCGGAACGACCAGGATGTTCTCTTCGAGCAGGGCCCGCGTGAACTCAACATCGTCGGCAATGGGCGACCTGGGGAAGAGGTAAAAAGCGCCCTCGGGCACGACGAAATCATAGCCGCACTGAGCGAGTCCCCTGCAGAGCAGGTCGCGCTTCCTCTTGTAAATGCCGGCATCGACCTTGACGCCCTGGATTTTCCCGATCACCCTCTGCATCAGGGCGGGCGCGTTCACGAAACCGAGTATCCTGTTGCAGAGCACGAGGCCGTCCATGGTGTCCTGCAGTTTGGCAATTCCCGGGTTCGCCGCGATGTACCCTATCCTTTCGCCGGGTATGGAAAGGTCCTTGGAATAGGAGCTTACGATGAAGCTGTTCTCGTAAATCTTCAGGATGCTCGGAATTTCGACATTATCGTAGGCGATGTCGCGATAAGGCTCGTCGGAGATGATATGAATCTCCTTTCCGAATTCCCGGGACTTGCGCCGGAGCAAATCGGCCAGGCCCTGGAGGGACTCCCGGCTTAACACTTTCCCCGTGGGATTATTGGGTGAATTGATTATGACCGCTTTCGTCCGATTCGTCATCGCACTTTCGAAGGCCTCCAGATCGAGGGAGAAATCCTCTTTGCTGCGGACCGGTATGCCTGTTCCGCCATGGTTGTCGGCATAGAACCGGTATTCCACGAAGAACGGGGCCGGGAAAAGGACCTCATCGCCCGGATCGAGGAGCGTCTTCAGCACAACATTGAGGCCGCCGCCCGCCCCGCAGGTGATTACGATATTTCCGCCGGAAAGCTTCACATCGTGGACCCCGGTCAGGTAGCCGGCTATCGCCTCCCGGGTCGCCATGATTCCCGCGTTGGGCATGTAGGCGTGCCCGCCCGGCGCCGGGTCGGACGCCACCTCAATCAGGGTCTTTTTGAATTTCTCGGGCGGCTCCAGGTTGGGGTTGCCGAGCGTGAAGTCGTAAACGTTGTCTGCCCCCTTCTCCGCCTTGAGTTTTATGCCTTCCTCGAACATCTTCCTTATCCAGGAAGCCTGGGCGGAAAAGTCGCGGATTTTTCTCGAAATGGCCATGGATTTCCCCTCCTTTAATCGTCAGAAGGGAATAACACAACGCGGAAAATGCGTCAATCCTGAAGCGAACCATGAGCGGTTCAAAACCGCTGCAATGCTTGGTTTTTCCCTGCTGCGGGACAGCCAAAGATTCTTGACAATTCGGGGATCATCTTCTACACTTCGCAGGCATTTCAGCCCCTTCGCTTATTTCTGTCAGATATGAGGCGGGGCGGAAATCTCTTTTTTTCGGAGGAAACACAATTGCCTATTTTTGAATACCGGTGCAAGGATTGCGGAAAACTCTTCGAGGTCCTGTTCAAATCGAGGGACGAGAAGCTCAAGGTGACATGCCCCGCGTGCAAGTCAGCAAAATCGGAAAAAGTCCTTTCTGTGTTCAGCGGCAAGGTGGAGAAGCCCTCGATGCATGCGGGCCCCTGCTCCTGCTGCAGCAACAAGGGACCTGCCTGCCCCGGCATGTCATGACCCCGGCAGTCGGCCTGTCCAAAACCAGGGCCTGGAGATACAGATGATCATCAAAGAAAAGGGCCGCATCAGCGACGGCGTCGCTATGATCGGCCATCCCGGATTTCCCGGGTGGCTGATTACCCGTGGCATTCCCGCCCTCTTCGACTCGGGCGTGACCGTTATGGGCCCGCTGTACTTCATGGACCTCAAGCAGGAACTCGGGGACCCGAACAGGCTTCAATACAATTTCATCACCCACGCCCATTTCGACCATGCGGGGGCGAGCCCGTACCTGAAAAGGATGATACCCGGGTTGAAAATAGCCGCCAGCCGGATTGCCGCCGAGACCCTGAAAAAAGAAAATGCGATAAGGCTGATCAGAAAACTCAATGCTTTTTACGAGGAGACTCTGAAATCATTCGCTTACGGCGAGGATGTCATTTTCCAGCCGCTCGAAGTGGACCGCATCGTTGAAGACGGCGAGACGATAGACATGGAAGGCTTTTCCATAAAGGTCATCGCCACACCCGGGCACACGCGGGACTCGGTTTCCTATTACATCCCGGAACTGAAGGCCCTCAGCTCCGGGGAGCCGATCGGGGTGTTCGACAGGTATTTTTCGGTCCGGCCCCAGTTCCTCTCCAGCTACAAGGATTATATCAAGTCCCTCGAAAAGCTGGCCGGTCTCGATCTCGACCTCATCATGATGAGCCACCATTTTGCGCTCACCGGCCCCGATGCGGCGGGGTACATAGAGAAATCGGTTAAGGCGACTTACGCCTTCAAGGAAAGGATTGAAAACGGCCTGAGCGATTCCGGCGGGAACAACGAGGCCGTGATCAAGAAGATATTTGAAGAGGATTTCGTCGGCAAGGATGCAATCCAGCAGGACGAACCGTCCTTTTTGATTAATCTCGGCGCAATGGTCAAGGCCATAGCCGAAGGCAAATAAAAGCAATAAAGGAAAGGAGCTGCAGTAGATGAACATACTCATTTTTGGACCGAACGGCAGCGGCAAGGGCACCCAGGGCGCCGTCGTGCAGAAGAAATTCGGTGTGCCGCATATTGAAACCGGTGTTATTTTCCGCGACAACATCAAGAAGGGTACGGAACTGGGATTAAAGGCCAAGGCCTTCATCGACAAGGGCGAGCTTGTGCCCGATGATATCACCATCCCGATGATCCTCAACAGGCTGAAGGAAGATGATGCGAAGAAGGGTTGGCTGCTGGACGGCTTCCCCCGCAACATCGCCCAGGCGAAAGCCCTGTACGAGGCGCTTCAGAAAGAGAATATGAAGCTCGATTACGTAATCGAAATCCTCCTCGCCCGCGAGATCGCGAAAAAGCGCATCATGGGGCGAAGGCTCTGCGCCAACGACAACAATCACCCGAACAATATTTACATCGATGCCATAAAACCCGTCATGAAGCACGGCAAAATGGTATGCCGGGTTTGCGGCGGCGACAAACTGACCGCCCGCGCCGACGACCAGGACGAGGCTGCAATCGACAAGCGCCACGGGATCTATTACGATACCAAGACCGGTACGCTCGCAGGGGTTAATTTCTTCAAGGAGAGAGTAACTGTCATCGAGGTTGACGGGACTCCCGGAGTGAAGGAAGTTGCCGACGAGCTGTTAAAGAAACTCGGTTAATAACAGACTGAATTCCTGAATGGAAGCCTTTCCGGGGTTCCGCCCCGGGGAGGCTTTTTTTATACCCGGATTTCTGATATAAGACCGGGCTCTTCAACTATGCCGGCCGCCTTAATGGTGGAGGCATTATTAAAATTGTGATATAATGATTAAATGAAAAATATTAGGAATTTCAGTATCATAGCTCATATCGACCATGGCAAGTCCACCCTGGCGGACAGGCTTATCCAGTATACCGGAGTCTGTGATGACCGCAACTTCCAGGACCAGATCCTGGACAACATGGATATCGAGCGCGAGCGGGGCATCACGATCAAGAGCCAGGCCATCGCCCTTCCCTACCGGGCCGCGGACGGCCGGGACTACACGCTG
>JBDKTK010000383.1:0-21091 GCA_039680225.1 Syntrophaceae bacterium | reverse complement strand
CAACGCAAGGGCGACCTGGGCACGTGGAAAACACATAATCACTACCCGTCAGCCTGGGCGCATGCCATGTGCGCGCCCTTCCAGTACGCCAAACAATACGCCTCTCATTACGGCGGCACCGCCAATGGCATGGTCATTTCCTGGCCTGCCCGCATCAAGGACCAGGGCGGTATCCGCACCCAGTGGCACCACGTTATCGATGTAGTGCCGACTCTCCTGGAAGCGACGGGCATCGAGCAGCCTTCCATGGTCAACGGAGTGGCCCAGAAGCCCATCGAGGGTGTGAGCATGATTTACTCTTTCGATAATGCCAGGGCGCCGTCCATGCGCCGGACCCAGTATTTCGAGATGTTCGGCATGCGCGCCATTTACCACGACGGCTGGGTGGCCTGCACGACCCCGGTATCGCCGTTGGGCGTTTCAGCAGACCCGAAGCAGGACGTCATCACCGGCTACAAGTGGGAGATCTACAAAGTTACGGAAGATTTCAGCGAGGCGGTGGACCTGGCAGCCTGGAACCCCGGCAAGCTCCAGGAAATGCAGCTCGAGTTTTATGCAGAGGCAGCCAAGTACAACGTCCTGCCGCTGGACAACACCAGGATGCCGAGGATGGACGTGTCCATCCGTCCCAGCCTCACACGCGGGCGCACGGAGTTCACTTACCAGGGGACCGTCACGCGCATTCCGGAAGGGGCGGCGCCCGACCTGAAAAACAAGTCATTCAGTATCAGCGCCGATGTCGTCCTTTCCAGGGGCAATGAACAGGGAATCATCGTCACGCATGGCGGGATCAGCGCGGGCTACGCGTTGATGCTCGAGTCGGGCAAGCCGGTGTTCCACTACAATTTTGCCGATATCGCGCACTACAATATCGCCGCCAGGAATGCCCTGAAACCCGGCAGGCACAACATCGTGCTGGATTTCAAGTATGACGGCGGCGGTCTCGGCAGGGGCGGCACGGCCACGCTGTTCGTGGACGGAAAACGCGCAGCCCAGGGCCGTGTCGAGCATACCATCCCCGGACGCATGTCACTGGATGAAACCTTTGACGTCGGCGCGGACACCGGCACGCCGGTGAGCCTTTCCTACGATGTGCCGTTCGCGTTCACCGGCAAGCTCGAAAAAGTGGTAATCACGCCGGGGGCGGCCAAACTGTCTGCCTCCGACCAGAGACAAATGGCGGATATGGACCGAAGAGCAAGGATCGCGGATTAGAGGCCCCGGGGATTTTTCCCGGCCGGGCCGCCCCCTCCAGCACGGGAGGGGGTGGAATCCGGAATCTTAATGCAACTGCTGAAGGAAGAACAGTGTCCACGGATGTGAGAGGAAAAGACAGGCAGGCGGAAGCTTCACACGGGGGAATCCACGTCATGGCAAAACCGGCGGGGCCTGCCTGCAATCTCAACTGCGAATATTGCTTCTATCTTGAGAAAAAGGCCCTGTTCGGCGAGGCAGAGAAATATCGCATGTCCGATGCCGTCCTCAGGGCGTATGTGGAAAAGTATATAGCCGCCCAGCCCACGCCGGTCGTGGAGTTCGTCTGGCAGGGAGGGGAGCCGACCCTTCCGGGGATCGACTTTTTCAAAAAGGCGGTCGCACTGCAAAGACCGTTTGCGCATCTGAAAACGATCAGGAATTCCCTCCAGACAAACGGGACCCTGCTCACCGATAAATGGTGTGAATTTCTGAAGAAGCACGATTTTATGGTGGGGCTGAGCCTCGACGGCCCGCGGGAGATACATGAAATTTACCGCCGTGACCGGGGCGGCAAAGGCACCTTTGACGCGGTCATGCGGGGGTTGGGGCACCTGCAGAAGCACAAGGTCGAATACAATGTGATGGCCTGCGTGGGCCGGAATACCGCGGGGCGCCCGCTTGATGTCTATCGGTTCTTCAGGGATGAAGGAGTCGAGTTCATCCAGTTCACCCCCATCGTGGAGCGCACGCCCGATGCCGAAAGCAGCCGGCTGGGCCTTCGCCTCGCCTCCCCGGCGCCGCTCGACAGGGATGAGCGCGAAACGGAGGTCACGCCCTGGACGGTTGAACCAGGGGCGTACGGAGATTTTCTGATTGCCGTATACGAGGAATGGGTGCGGCGCGACGTCGGAAAGGTGTTTGTCATGAACTTCGAATGGGCCCTTAATGCCTGGATCGGCAACGCCTCGCCCGTCTGCATCCACGCCGAACAGTGCGGCCGTTCCGTCGTGCTGGAGCACAACGGGGATGTCTACGCCTGCGACCACTGCGTCTATCCCCGGTTCAGGCTCGGCAACATTCTGAGCGATTCGCTGCCCGGCATGATAGACAAATCGCTCCGATATTCGCTCGGCGCGGCGAAGGAAGCAGCCCTGCCCCGCTATTGCCGGGAATGCGAGGTGCTGGCGGCCTGCCGGGGGGGCTGTCCCAAACATCGATTCGCCCGGACTTACTGCGATGAACCGGGCCTTCATTATCTCTGCCCGGGATACAGGAAATTTTTTCTGCACATCCGCAAGTACCTCAGCGTTATGGCGCAGCTGCTGGAAAACGGACTTCCCGCGCCGCTCGTGATGGAGGCGCTGAAAGGCCCCCTCGTCATCAAGCGGGGCAATCCCGAATCAGGCAATCCGGAGAAACATTTACAATGATCAAGATACAGCGAAATTCCGCCATGATTATCCTGCTCGCTGCTTTCCTTTGCGCGGCGGGACTCGAGCTTGCAGGACCGGCCTTTGCCGGGGACGCGAAGACCGGCAAGGGCCGGGGTGATTTACAGCGGCTGGAGGGGCGTTGGGTCCGTCCGGACGGGGGGTACGTCATCGAATTGCGGGGCATCAAAAACGACGGGAGCGTTTCGGCAGCCTACTTCAACCCCATGCAGATCAGGGTATACCGTGCGGAAGTGCTGAAAAAGAACGGCAGGACCGCCCTGACTCTGGAGCTGCGGGATGTCAACTACCCGGGCTCAACTTACAGCCTGATTTACGACCCGGCAACAGACCGGTTGAAAGGCACATATTTTCAGGCGGTCCACAAGCAGACCTTCGCTGTTGAGTTTACGAGGGCCAGATAGGGGCCGGAGGTTTGAAAGAAAAAGACAGATATTCATCGCTGCACTCCTCAGGATACATGCCATGAGAATCAATTTGAGATCGGAATTACTGATAAATTTCATTCGAAACGGGAGGAGATGGAAGAATGTATAAATTATGGACGGGCACGCTGTGCTGCCTTGTTATTGCAGTTGTTTTCGTATGCGGCCCCGCCTGGGCCGGAGGGATCATGCTTTACCAGTTCGGCTCGCCGGACGTGGGCTACGCAGCGGCAGGGTACGCCGCCCGCGCCCAGGACGCGTCCACTGTATTCACCAACCCCGCGGGGATGAGCCGGCTCGAATCGTCCCAGTTCCTGGGGGGAATGCAGGCCCTTTACGGAGACCTGAAGTTCAGCCCGAATTCGGCCACCAGTGTGCCCGGCGGCGGTAATGACGGCGGGGTCGCCATCGGCTGGTCGCCCGGGGGGAGCCTTTTTGCCGTGCATAAGCTGAACCAGGACGTCAGCTTCGGCCTTGGCGTCCTTTCGTATTTCGGACTGAGCCAGAAGTTCGATGACAACTGGGTGGGCCGCTACTATGTGCAGAAGTCGACGCTTGTGGGCATGACGCTCACGCCTGCCTTGAGCTATAAAGTGAATGACTGGCTCTTCCTGGGCGCAAGCCTGAATCTCATGTACGGTTATCTGAACGACCAGGCCGTTGTCAACAACGCGGGCGTCCTCCCCGACGGGCAGCTCAAATACAAGGACAGCACTGTGGGATACGGGGCGAACCTCGGGGTCCTGCTGGAGCCCAAAAAGGGGACGCGTTTCGGGCTCACATACCTCTCCGAGGTAAAGCTCGATTTCAGCGACGTCCCCGAGTTCAGCGGGTTGGGCCCCGCGCTGCAGGCCGCGCTGGCCGCCAGAGGGCTCAATACCAGCAGCCTTGACTTGACCATGACTGTCCCCCAGATGGTCATGTTCAGCGCCTATCATGAATTGAACCCGAAGTGGGCCATCATGGGAAATGCAGGCTGGCAGGACTGGTCCCGTTTCGGAAGGGCGGAAGTGGGGATAAACACGTCCAATCCCACGACGCTGACCGCGGACAGCCATTTCAAGGACACGTGGCACGTTGCACTGGCAACCCAATATACTTACTCGCCCGCCTGGAGGTTCTCCTTCGGCATCGCTTACGACAGCTCCGCCGTGGACGATGAGAACCGCACCGTCAGTGTCCCGATAGGGGAGATCAAATCTTTTGCTTTCGGGGCCCAATACTCAATCGCCCCGAACCTGACCATGGGAGCCGCATACCAGTTCGCATGGCTGGGCGACATGCCGGTCGACCAGGAACGCGGGCCCCTGGCGGGCAGGGTGGCCGGCGAATTCAGCGATACGATCTTCCATTTTTTTGCGCTCAACCTGAAATGGACATATTGATGGCCTGTGTTGTATAAGAACTTTCTCCAACTGTTTTTAAACTGCCATTAAGAAATCTTTCGGGAGGTAAACATGAACAGGGCAATCAAATTATTTCTTGTGGTCATTCTTGGTCTCGCGGTTGCCGCCTGCGCCACAGGGAAACAAGCTGCGACGACTTCGGGAACTCAGGCCGGGACCCAGGCTGCCGCCCCTCAACCGGCATTGCCGGCATTGGAAGAAGGCGGAGCAAAGAATTTCCTGGGCAATTATTACGATCTGATGGGTCCCGGGCCCAAGGGCGGGGTAAAGAAGCGCTGGATAAAACAGGACGCCAATTTTCTTAAGTACAAAAAGGTAATGCTGGACAGTGTCGTTTTTTATCTCGCTAAAAATTCGGATTACCAGGGGATTGACCCGGTGGCCATGAAAGACCTGGCGGATAAATTCAACAAAATAACCATAGATGCAATCCGGGACAAATACCCTGTCGTGTCCGAACCGGGTCCCGATGTGGTGAGGTTCCGTGTAGCAATTACAAACCTCGAACAGAGCCGCCCTGTGCTGAGCGGGCTCACAACGGTAATTCCGATAGGATTGGGCATAAGCATCCTGAAAAGGGGTGTGGCCGGCTCATGGTCCGGGTCCGGCGCTACCGGCATGGCATTCATGGCCCTCGACAGCACGACCAATGAAGTGGTCGCCGTTGCGGAAGATTACCAGTCGGCAGGATTCACCGAGAGATTCAGCAAGTGGGGATCGGCGGAAGAAGCATTTAAATTCTGGGCGGAACGGTTAAGAAAATTCATGGACAGCTATCCTGAAACGAAAAAATAGAATCGCTCCCGGAATACCAGCCGGAATACCAGGAGGACAAATTGTTAACCGCTTCAAAGTGGATTCTTATGCTGGCCGGCTTCTGGCTGATAGTTGACGCAATCTTGATTATTGCCGGCATACCTAATCCGTTATTTGGCTGGCCGCTGCCCTGTCCCGTGACCCTGGCCCTGCTGGGAGCGGGAATAATTCTTTTCACAATCGGCAGCAAGGCCTTTAAATCGTAACAGGCATGCTCCCCTGCCGCCCCCGCTCTCATACGGCGGGCGGCAGGAGGAAGTTGAAATTATCCCGATCAATTACGGGGCTTTCGCTGTCTCAATCCTTCTAGCTTGCCTTCAAAAAATTTTCGGGGAAATGCAACTGAGCTGTAGCCTGTAAGCCGGCAATCAAACCTGCCAGCTTGCCCGGATTTCCGTGCCGCTGCCTTCCTTTGACCCAATCAGGAAGACCCCGCCCGAAAGCTCGACGCGTTCGCGCATGCTCGCCAGTCCCAAACCTCTCGAGAGGCCCTCTTTTATGACGATCTTGTCAAGGTCGAATCCGGCGCCGTTGTCCCTGATGAGCAACTGCAGCGACCCGCCGGCGATCTCAAGCCGGAGCGCCACGCGGTCCGCCCCGCTGTGCTTGGCCACGTTGTTCATCGCTTCCTGCATGACCCTGTAGATTATTATCTTGAGGGGCTCCGGTATCGAATCCTCTTCCACGTTGATTTCCTTCTCAACCGAGATTCCCGAATAGACGTGTTCGAATTCCCGGCAGAACCAGGAAATGGTCGCCATGATGCCGAGGTCGTCCAGTATGGAGGGCCGCAGGTCCATGGAAATCCTCCTGACCTCTTCTATGGCGTGCCGGATTATGGGAATGCCGGATTTGAGCTGTTCCAGGGATTGCCCGGGATTGCCGCTCTCCATTCGGCTCATGCATGTTTCGGCGTTGAATTTGATAGTCGAAAGGTACTGCCCGATGCTGTCGTGGAGTTCCAGGGCAATGTTCTTCCTGATTTTTTCCTCCCTGCCCAGAAGCTGCGAGGAGAGTGTTTTGAGGTTCTTTTCCGATCTGCGCAATTCGTTTTCGGTCAGCTTGCGCCGCGTAATGTCGTCCATGTGGCACATTACGAGGTCCGGCGGGATATAGGCGTAGGTCATGGCCAGGACCCGGTCCGAGCCGGTCGTGAACATGCGGTAATTCATCTCCCGTTTGAACCTGGTTTTCCGCTCCAGGCAGGTTTTCAAGTCCTGGAGGATATCGGGGCGGTCGCTGTAGATCCTGTCGGCCGGCGCTCCCGCGTATTCGGAGATCATACCGCTGGTGAATTTCTCCGCCGCAAGGTTGTAATCGCTCAGGACAAAATTCCCCCCCTGCAGCTTCCAGGTGACGGCCGGGACCGGCATCCCGAGGAAAAGGCTCCTCATCCTCTGTTCGCTGTCCCGGAGCGCCTTCATGGCCTGTTCCCGTTCGGTTATGTCCCTCAGGTGAAGGAGGATAAGGCCCGGTTCCATGTACACGTACGTCGCCGATATGTCCCGCTCTTCTCCCGTAGTGAACATCCTGTACGGCATTTTCCTTTTCGACACGGATTTCTCTTTGAGGCAGCGCTTGAGGTCTTCCAGGATGTCCCGGCGGTCGCCATATATATCGCCGGCCCTCTTGCCGATAAAATCGTTGATCACGATTTTTTTGAAATCCTCCGAGGCCATGTTGCAGCCGATCATGACGAAATCGTCGCCCACGGACTGCCACGTGATCGTATAGATCGGATAATCTTTAGCCGGCGGCTGTTTGCTTTCTTCCCCGGGTCCGGCGGACTTCCTGATTACGAGGTTGCGGATGCAGGCCAGGACAAGCTTCCTGCCGCCTGTTCTGATCAGTTGCGTGCTGATCCGGGCGGGGAAAATCCGGCCGTCTTTCCGCTTGCAGCTCCTCCAGACAAACAGGCCCCCGGTTGTGGCGTCTTCCGTGATAATGTCGGGCAGGACGGCCGAGACCTCTTCGGGGAAAAGTCCGGCAAGCCTGATTTTCCGCATTTCGGCCCTGCCGTACCCGAACATCCTGCAGGCCGCCAGGTTGCATTCCCTGATGGGCCCGCCAACGTCGCCGAGGATTATGGCATCTTCCGAAGCTTCAAATGCGGCGCGGTACATCCCCTGCACGGGAGCCGTATTTGTATTTTTTATTTCCTTCATATTTATTCTCCCCGCGCCCGGCCGGCGAAAATGCCGTATCTGCAGGGCGTCAGGGCTGAGCTAATATATATGCCCGGGCGAAATTAATCAAATATTTGACTGAGATTACCGGAGGAGGAAAGAGGGGACGGTCCTATTTAACGCCGGTGTTTTCACGGGGTTAAACAGGACCGTGCTTTTATTTACAGGCTTTCCTGGTGTGATGTCATTTCAGGCTTCGGCGGAAGCGCCTGCTTTGCCCGGCTTATTGACAGCCTCGACTGCATACCGCCCTCCCCGGCCCTCCGCCGCCGCGCGGATAATTCCCAGGAGGCGGTTGATTTCCGGGAAAGCGGCCGAATGCTTGGAGAAGATATGGTCCGCCCCGCTGAGGTATGCCGCATTCACGTATTCGGGCATATTATACGGGACCATCAATGTTATGGCCAGGCCGGGCTCATTGAGCCTCAGGTCCCGGACCATTTCCAGGCCTGTATCCATAATGACCATGTCCGGCGAAAAAGACCGGACTGTCTGCATTGCGCTTTTTTCATCGGAGCCTTTGATCGATATCAACGGGAAGCATGAATGGAGAAACTCGCAAAATGGTTCCCGAAAATTTGTATGTCCGTCTATAACAAGTATTTTCATATTTTACCTCGTCCTTGAATCTGAATGCCGGCCGTTATAAGCCGGGCTGAAAGCCGCGGTAATATATATTCCCGGGGGGAAATAATCAATAAAGGAAAAATCGGCAGAAGAACAGCAGGCGTGAAATTGAGGCGAAAAAGGCAGCGGTCCCATTTTGCCCGGGCTTGTGACGCGACAAACAACCCTTCCCTTTATTGAAACAGATCAGGGCCTTTTTTATTGTTTTATTGATTCTCGTTCAAGCACCCGGTCAAGGAACGTCATCATCTCCCTGTGCTTGTTTATCCCCGAATTCCGGTCGCTTTGCGCGCGGTTATAGACGGCCTGCATGTGGTTGGCCACCCACGAGCCCCAGTAACCCCTGGCCTCGGGCGAAAATCTCTTCAGTTCATCCATCTCGTGGCCGGGAAAGACCTGGCGGAAGAGATCCGGGAGACGCTCCTTCTCCGCGTTCACCATTGCCTGCGGATCGATCTTATAGGGATTGCCGCCCATCTGCTCGAAGATCCAGTTCTCGAATTTTTCGCGGTCGATTGAGCCGTCCGACCTCGTCAGCAGTATATAATTGGAGCGGGGGTTCTCCGGATTTCTGACAAAGTGCACCCTTTTGTTCTCGTCCTGGTAGAAATACAGTCTCTGGGAAGACGGGACAGGGGCGAGATTTCCGAGGTGGCTCATAGCGGAACTGATGTTCAGGAGAGTCTCGGCCGGTACGCAGAAATTAAGGTTCTGCCCCTGCATCAGATACATGGAAACGATGCCGATGACTTCGCCCCTCATGTTTACGACGGGGCTCCCGCTGGACCCCTGGGATATGGGAGCGGTGATCTGGATAACTTTTCTGTTCTTCAGTTCCCGGTATGCTGAGACTATCCCGTCTGACACCGACTGCTCGAGGCCGAGCGGGCTGCCGATGACAACGACTTTCTCGCCTCTTTCAGGCCGGAAACGGCTGATTTTGAGCGGGACCGCCTTGCGGAGGGAGGCTCCCGTCGCCAGAACGACGAGGTCGTTGTGGGCGTCTTCGGAAACAATCCTGTTGACGGGATAAGTCCTCCCCTCGATGGTTTTTATCTCGTAATAAGAGCCCTTCAGGACGTGGCGGTTCGTGACGACCTCGCCCGGGTTGCCGGCAAAAAAACCCGACCCCCAGCCGACGACCTGTCTCCTGTCGTCATAGATCATTACGGATATGATTGACGGAGAGATTCTTTTCACTATCTCCGAAATGCTGTATTCCTGCAGCGGGAGCCCTGCCGGGCTTGCTTCATCGGTAACTGCCTTGCCGGTCCCCTGGGAAAAAGATATGGATGTATCTTTCGTCCTGCCGGCCAGGTAGTAAGCCGTAACGAACGATACCACGACCGCAACGGCCAGTATTGAAATCCATGCGGCCCTGCTCATGCCCTGCTTTGGCGGGACTGCCGGCCCCGCCCCGATTTTTTTATCATTGACCTGAATATCCTGCACCGGCTGCGGCTGTTCCGTTTGCTCAGGGGTATAAAAGGCGTAACATTTCGGGCAGGCCCTGGAAGGGACCATCGCGTATTTGTCGTCATCGGGGCGGCGCACATAGCCGCAGTTCGAACATTTCTTCATACGCCCTGCCTCTCGCGGCAACTTTTGGATTTTGACTGCTTTTTCCTACTATCCAAATTCTTCGCTGTCAACTTTCATTCCTGGGAAATTGCATCCTTTAGTTTTTGCTTGACATTCCGGCTCAAAAATCTGCATCTTTCTTTATCCGATCCGGTATGGGAACCATGCATGTCAAAAACAATTTTCCCGCGAATTTCGAACTGCCGCCCGAAGACATAGACAAACTGTGCGCCGTCGACCGGCAGACTCCCCGACGAATCACCGGATTTCCAGAGACTGCTTTCAGACCTGAAACAAAGTCCCGGACCGGGCGCCGCACCGAACATTAAATAGAGGTTATATGAAACCAAAAGTTCTCGTGACCGGCAGGCTGCCTGATCAAATCATGAAAAGCCTCTCCGGACATTGCGATATTGAAGCCAACGTCATGGACAGGCCCATGGAAACGGACGCAATCCTTGCCTCGATAGCGGACAAGGAGGGGCTGCTGTCAATGATCTCGGACAAGGTCGATGCCGGCCTCATGGAACGCGCCCCTCGCCTGCGGATAATTTCCCAAATGGCGGTCGGCTACAACAATATCGACGTGGACGCCGCCACCCGCAGGGGCATAGCCGTCACCAACACGCCGGGGGTGCTGACGGACGCGACGGCCGAGCTGGCTTTTGCCCTGCTGCTGGCAGTTGCGCGGCGGGTTGTCGAAGGCGACAAAATGGTGCGGGAAGGCCGGTTCCGCCACTGGGCGCCCTTCCTCTTCCTGGGGAGCCAGGTTTCGGGCAAGACGCTGGGCATAATCGGGATGGGCCGGATAGGCAAAGCGGTCGCGAAAAGGGCCTCCGGGTTTGGCATGAATATAATCTACAATAATCCCCAGCGGCTGAGCGCTTCCGAAGAGGAGGAATTCGGGGCCGAATTCAGGTGCCTTAACGCGCTGCTCTCCCAGGCGGACTTTGTTTCGCTGCACGTGCCCCTCACGGAAAATACCAGATATCTGATCGGCAAAAAAGAACTGGCCACTATGAAGAAGACGGCTTTCCTGATCAATACATCCCGGGGGCCGGTGGTCAATGAAAAAGACCTGGTCGAGGCGCTGCGCTCGGGCGCCATAGCCGGGGCCGGCATCGACGTGTATGAGAATGAGCCCGCCCTGGAACCGGGCCTGAGCGGCCTTGAAAACGCCGTTCTCCTGCCGCACGTGGGCAGCGGCACGCTGGAGACCCGGACAAAAATGGCGGAAATGGCCGTGGAAAGCCTGATTATCGGGCTGGAAGGAAGGGTCCCGCCCCGGATGGTCAACCCGGAAGTGTTCCAAAACAGGTAATTTGCCCTTGTCATTGCCAGGAATCTGTTTACAGGCGCCCCGAAAGATGCAACAATCCGGCCTTATTGGGAGAATCTTATGATCGGTTTTTTTGATTCGGGGTTCGGCGGCCTCACAGTGATGAAGCACGTGGTGAAAGCGCTGCCCCGATACGATTACCTCTACCTCGGGGACAACGCGCGCGTCCCTTACGGCAGCCGCTCGGATGCGATTGTGTTCGAGTTCACCAGGCAGGCGGTGCAGCACCTGTTCAAAAAAGGCTGCGAACTGATTATAATCGCCTGTAATACGTCATCAGCCAAGGCGCTCCGGAAGATCCAGCAGGAATACCTGCCTGCCACCTACCCCGACCGCAGGGTCCTGGGAGTCGTGATCCCCATGGCGGAAGAGGTCGCAGAGCGCACCAGCGCGCGCAAGGTGGGTGTCCTCGCGACTGAAGGATCGGTGGCTTCAGGGGCCTATGTTGTGGAAATAAACAAGCTCAATCCCGAAGTGCAGGTCTACCAGCAGGCCTGCCCGCTCCTCGTCCCGATCATCGAAGCCGGCGAGCAGGAATGGGAAGGCACCGATATGATCATCAGGCGCTACCTCAAAGAGCTTTTTTCGAAGGAAGCCTGTATCGACACTATTCTCCTGGCATGCACCCATTACCCCATACTTTACCCGAATTTTGCCAGGAACGTGCCCCCGGGGACAGCAGTTCTCGAGCAGGGGCCGATAATAGCGCGGAAATTGTCGGATTACCTGTTCAGGCACCCCGAAATGGAAGTCAAACTCGGCAAAAACGGCCGGAGGGTCTTTCAGACCACCGATACCTGGGAAAAATTCGACAGGCTGGCAAATGTTTTCTACGGCGAACCGCTCCATTCGGAGCTTGTGTCGCTCGATACAATCTGTTCGTAAAATAAAGGCTTGCTTGACTGAAAAATGAGGCTGTGCTATACGCGAACTTTCTTAAAAAGCCTTCCAAAATTGAAATAACTGTCTATGGCAAATTTTACCCACTTGGATAAAAAGGGTCGGGCCAGAATGGTCGATGTGACCGCCAAGACCGAAACGCGCCGGGAAGCAACGGCGCGCGGAAAGGTGCTCATGCGGCCCGAAACGGTCAGGGCGATCGAGGAAGGCGCCGTTAAGAAAGGCGATGTCTACGCCGTTGCTAAAATAGCGGGGATAATGGCCGCAAAGAAGACGGGGGAATTGATCCCGCTTTGCCATCCCCTGCAGCTGACCGACGTGGATGTGAATTTTTCTGCCGACCCCGGCAGGGGGGAGATTATCATCGAATCGACCGTGAGGAGCATCGGCAGGACCGGCGTGGAAATGGAAGCGTTGACGGCGGTGTCCGCCGCCGCCCTTGCCGTTTATGACATGTGCAAATCGGCCGACAGGGACATGATAATTTCGGATATCAAGCTGATGAAAAAGACCGGCGGGAAAAGCGGCGTTTACAGGCGTAAAGAGGCTTAGCAAGGGGATGGCTGCCGGTAAAATATTCAGGATAAGGCCCGGCTTTCTGATCCCCCTCGCGGCGGATGTTTTCCTGCTTGCCTTTCTGCTGGGGTATTCGTTTTTGGGGAAATCCGAGCCCGTTGAGAGGATTGTCCTGACTATAGTGTTCGTACCGCTTTGCCTCGTCTTCATAGAGCTGCTCATGAGGCAGATTGAAGCGTGCGAAAGCGGGATCAGGATAAAGAGGTTCATCAGGAAAAAAGAGCTTTTGTGGGGCGATATAACCGAAATCGGCTCCGTAGTCCTGAGGAACAAGGTATATATTGTCCTGACCACCAAGAAGGGGTTTTACGTAATATCGAATTCCTATGAGAATTTTACATCACTCGTAAAATATATTGTCGATCACCTGGATAAAGACAGAATTGAAGAGGGCGTGTCCAACCTGGTCTTGTACCCGGTCCGAAAAATGGCGGACATTGTTTCGGCCTGGATCGCGGCGGTTATCCTGTTGATTATTGTATTTACAAAGCTGTTCTTCTGAAAGGACCAGAATAATGTTGAAGAAAACCAAGACCGACGACCTGTCATTTACAGTTGAAAGCGTTCTTGAGAAGACCCTCGAAGACCTCACGCTTTTCCTGGGCACGAACGAGAAGGCCAAAAGCACGCTGTATGACGAAATCATGCAAATGGTTGAGAGGTCGTTGATCAAGATAGCCCTGAGGCGGTCCAATAACGTGAAAATGAGCGCCGCCGCGTTCCTGGGAATAAACCGCAACACACTCCATAAGAAGATCGAACAGCTGAATATTTCCTGCAAAGAAAAATAACTCAAATGACAGTCGGGGTTTTAGCGTTACAGGGCGCCTTCCGGGAACATATCCGCATGGTGAAGATGTGCGGCGAGGAGGCGCGGGAGATCAGGCTTCCCGATGAACTGGACGGCGTCGATGCGCTGATCATGCCGGGGGGCGAAAGCACCACCATTTCCAAGCTCATGGCGGAATACGGATTCCCCGGCAGGATAAAGTCCTTTGTCAAATCCGGCAAGCCGGTAATGGGGACCTGCGCCGGCCTCATCCTGCTTGCAGCCAGTCAGCAGGGCAGGAAGCAGAAACTGCTGAACCTGATCGACATAGACGTAAAAAGGAACGCCTACGGCAGGCAGATAGAAAGCCGCGAAGTGGATATCGAAATACCTGCTATCGGCCCGGAGCCGTTCCATGCGGTCTTTATCAGGGCCCCCCAGGTGGAGAACGCCGGGCCGGATGTCGAAGTGCTGGCCACATACCAGGGCAAGATCGTCCTGGCCCGCCAGAAAAATATCCTGATCTGCTGTTTCCACCCGGAGCTGACCGGGGACACGCGCATCCACAAACTTTTCCTGAAGATGGCTGCAAAGAAGAAATCTAAATAGAATTCAATCTGAAATTTCAAATTTGAAATTTGAAATCTTCAGGCCTGAAATCTTTCGAGTCCCGCTTCCCTCGCCCATCTGATTGCCGCCCGATATTCATCTGCGGTTATCCTCCTGTTGAGCAGCGGGTCGTTGTAAGCCTGTCCGCAGGGGCGGTATTGGTCCATGATATTGACATACGTGCGCCGGGAGATTTCATCGGCCAGAAATTTCAGAACGTCCCGGCTCCCGGCAACATTATTCGGCATCACCAGGTGACGGACGAGCAGTCCCCGGCGGGCGATGCCGTCTGCATTGATCTCCAGGTCGCCGACTTGCCGGTGCATCTCGCGCAGAGCTTCCCGGGCGCGCTCGCGGTAATCGTCGATCCCGCAGGCCCTCTCGGCGCAGTGGTTGTCCCAGAACTTGAAGTCCGGCATGTAGATATCGACGATCCCCTCCAGGATTTTCAGGGCCTCTACAGATTCATAGCCTCCGCAATTATAGACCAGAGGCATGTCAAGGCCTGCCTGAACGGCAATGACGAGGGCCTCCAGAATCTGCGGCATGTAATGGGTGGGGGTCACGAAATTGATATTATGGCAGCCCCTTTGCTTCAGGTCGATCATGATTTGGGCGAGGCGCCCGGGGACGACTTCAACCCCCTCGGCACCGTGGCTTATCCCGTAATTCTGGCAGAACGAGCAAAGCAGGTTGCAGGAGCTGAGAAAAATCGTCCCCGATCCTCTCAGGCCCACCAGGGGCGGCTCTTCGCCGAAGTGCGGCCCGAAGCTGGCCACCTTCACAAGGCGCCCGCCGCGGCAAAATCCGGTTTCGCCGTTGGGCCTGTCGCACCCGCAGCGGCGCGGGCACAGGCGGCAGCCCTTCATCAGGTCGAGCGCGGCGTCCACTCTGCCGGCGAGCCTCCCTTCCCTGTGCAACTTTAAATATGATACTTCCTGCATCCGGTCACTGCTTCCGCGTGTACGTCCCCATCAACTGGGCTTCGCCCAGCACGTGTCCCTTGATTTCCTTGAGCACTTCTTCTTTCCGCGCGCCCGGATTTAGCGAAAGCTTCTTCTCCAGGGCAAAGAGCTTGAAAAAATACCGGTGGGTGCCGCCCGGGGGACAGGGGCCGCCATAGCCGATTTTTTTAAAGCTGGAAGTCCCCTGCACGGCCCCGTTGGCAAGCTGCTTGTCGGCGGACATCTTCTCCGGCAGGGCCCTTTCGGATGCCGGTATGTTCCAGATCACCCAGTGCGTCCAGGTCCCCATCGGGGCATCGGGGTCTTCGGCAATCAGGGCGAAAGACTGCGTCCCGGTCGGCCCTGCCGACCAGGAAAGGGCGGGGGAAACATCCTGGCCGTCACAGGTAAACTTCGGGGGGATTGCCCCGCCCTGGCTGAATGCGGCGCTTTTCAGTTCCATCTTTTTCCCTCCTTTTACTGCGACTTGCCCTTCGCCGGAGGACATCAAGGCAATGCAAAGGGTCAAGATCGAGGCAAAAACTTTAACGGGCATTTTTCACCTCCGTTTATTTTTATTATAGACGAACGGCAGGGGTGTATTGCAATGCGCCCTTTCCTGATCAGGATGCTTATTCGTAATGCAAGGCGTCGATCGGGTTCAGGAGCGAGGCCTTGTACGCGGGATAAAAGCCGAAGAATATCCCGACAAGCCCCGAAAAGCCGAGGGCGAGGACTATGGAAAGGGTTGTGACGATGGTGGGCCAACCCGCCATGGCGGAAACGATCTTGGACCCGGTTATCCCCGTCAGCACGCCCGCAACTCCGCCGATCAGGGAAAGGGTGACCGCTTCGATCAGGAACTGCAGGCGGATATCCCAGGTCTTTGCACCCAGAGACATGCGGATGCCGATCTCGCGCGTCCTTTCAGTCACCGAGACCAGCATGATGTTCATGATGCCGATCCCGCCGACAATAAGAGAAACCGACGCAATCGCGCCAAGCAGTAAAGTCATGACCTTGGACGACTGCTCGGTGACCTGCATCATCTGGGTGAGGTTGCGGACGGTGAAATCATCATCCTGGCGGGTGCTGATATGATGCCTCTGGCGCAGGAGGTCTTTTACCTGCACTTCGGCCTTGGCCAGGTCCTCAAGGGATGCAGCCTTGACCAGGATACTCCTCACCATGCCGGGGAATGCCGTCCCGAAGAGCCTCTTCTGGGCTGTCGTGACAGGCACGTAGATAACGTCGTCCTGGTCCTGTCCCATGGGCGTCTGCCCCTTGCCCTCCAGGATGCCGACTATTTTGAACGGTATGCGTTTTATCCTGATCACCTGGTTCATGGGGTCGGTCCCGCCGAACAGGTTGTCGATGACGGTCCTGCCCACCAGGCACACCTTGGAGGCGCTGCGGATTTCCTCATCTGTAAAAGCGCGCCCGGCGGCAAGGTTCCAGTCGCGGATGATAAGCATGCTCGAAGTGGTCCCGTAAACCCCTGTCGACCAGTTGAGGTTCCCGAATATCACCTGGGCCGCGCCGTTCAAAACCGGCGCAACATTCGCCACAGAGGGGCATTCTTTTTCTATCGCCTCGGCATCGGAAAGGGAGAGCGTGGGCTGGGTGCCCGAGCCCATCCTTATCCCCCCGGATGTCGAACTGCCGGGGAGGACCACCAGCATATTGCTGCCCATGCTGGCGATCTGCTGCTGGATTTTCTGATTTGCGCCCGTGCCCACGGCCAGCATTGCAATAACGGCGCCCACGCCGATGATGACGCCCAGCATCGTGAGCGCCGAACGCATCTTGTTGACCCTCAGGGCCCGGAAAGCGATCTTCGTCGTCCAGGGTACGTTTATCATTGCTTCACCACGTCGCTGACCATCTTGCCGTCCAGGAAGCGGACCACCCTTTTGCAGTACTCCGCGATATCGGGCTCATGGGTCACTATTATGACCGTAATCCCCTCCTCGCCATTGAGACGGGTGAAGAGGTCCATTATCTCCAGGCTGGTCCTGGTATCAAGGTTTCCCGTCGGCTCGTCTGCCAGGATTATCGGCGCCTGGTTGACTATCGCACGGGCGATCGCGACCCTCTGCTGCTGCCCGCCGGAAAGCTGGTTGGGATGGTGGTGCTCGCGCCCCTCCAGGCCCACTCTTTTCAAAGCCGAAAGCGCCCTGTCGCGCCTTTCCGAAGTCGGGATGCCCTTATAGAGCATCGGCAGTTCCACGTTCTCCAGGGCGGACGTGCGCGCCAGGAGGTTAAACCCCTGGAAGACGAACCCGATCTCCCGGTTGCGGATCTCGGAAAGCTGGTCCCTGTCAAGATTCCCCACGTTTTCGCTATTGAGAAAATATTCTCCGCTCGTCGGTTTGTCGAGGCACCCCAGGATATTCATGAAGGTCGATTTCCCCGAGCCCGAAGGCCCCATTATGGCAAGGAACTCGCCTTTATTGATGGTCGTGCTGACCCCGTCCAGCGCCCTGACTTCGGAATCACCCAAATTGTATATCTTGTATAGGTCTTTTATTTCGATGAGCTGCATCAGAAGAACCTGGGCGGGGGCGTGCCTGACTTGTTTGCCTTGCTCATGTCCACGATGACCTCGGCGCTTTCGGAAAGCTCGCCTGATTTCAGCTCCGTGTAAGCGCCGTCGCTTATCCCCACGGTGACCGGCACGCGTTTGGGTTTCCCGTCGGCAAGGACCCAGACTCCCGCTCCTTTAACCGTGGGCTTTTTAGAGTTTTCCCCCGGCTGGGGATTGAACCGCAGGGCAATATTGGGTATTTTGGGCACTCCGGTCGCTCTTGCGACAAGGACAGTCACATTGGCCGTCATCCCCGGCTTGAGCTTCAAGTCGGAATTGTCCACCATGATTACGACATCGTATGTTACGACATTCGAAACTGTCGTAGGCGAAATCCGCACCTGGCCCACTTTTCCCTTGAATGTCGTGGTCGGGTAAGCATCGACGGCGAACTCGACTTCCTGTCCCGTGGTAATCCGCCCTATGTCGGCCTCATCGACATTGGTATCGATCTGCATCTTCGTGAGGTCCTTGGCTATGTTGAAGAGCGTCGGCGTCTGGAAACTGGCGGCCACAGTCTGGCCGGCATCCACGTTCCTCGATACGACTATGCCGTCCACGGGGGAAATGATTCTGGTGTAGCGGAGGTTGGTTTCCGCTATTTTCCTGGATGCCTCATTCTGGGCCACCTGCGCTTCGGCCGCGGCGAGCTGGGCCTTGGCCGAATCGTAATTGGTCTCAGAGGTGTCGAGGTCGCTGCGGGCTATGAGGTTTTTGGCCCAGAGCTGCTTGTTGCGCTCAAACGTCCGTTTCGCGTCCAGCAGGGCGGCCTTTGATTTCTCCACGTTGGCCTTCGCGGAAAAAAGGTTCGCCCTTGCCTGGTCAAGCTGGGCCTCGAAAGTGGCCGGATCGATCAGGGCCAGGAGCTGCCCTTTTTTGACCAGCGAATTGAAATCGACATAGAGTTCCTTCAGGGTGCCTGAAACCTGGGTCCCGACAAGGACCGTGGTCACGGCATTCACGGTTCCAGTGGCCGTTATCCCGGCCTGGATATCGCCCTTCGAGACTTTTTCCGTCCGGTACTTGACGCCGTTGCCCCGGTTCCAGAAAAAAATCCCCGATAATATGACCGCTGAACACAATATGGCTGCAGCAATTATTACCGCTTTTTTTCGCATCGATTTTTTGCTTCCCTTCCTTCGGAAATAAGTCCGGACCAAAAAAGAAAGAACCACTCGGGCTGTCACATTTTTTGCTATGCGTATAGGGCAAAGGACATGCCAGTCGGCCCTATAATGCAACTAGTTGAGTTAATTAACAAATTAATATGAGAAACGAAACGCGGCCCAAGACCATGGATATGAAGTATCCAGCTCCGGTGTTCAGTTGTAATCTTAATATCCGAAAGACACTCCGGAGCAAAAATTTTTTCTTTAGTTTTTTTCCGGAATTATTGGTTCTACTTACATCAAAATTGGCGTATATTATCGCATATTTATCGGGAGGTAAAGGGGCATGCCAAGATTATTCATCCTTGTAATTACAACGTTTTTTTTCTTGTCGTTCCCTATGGAAACGCATAGCCAGGTCAAAGAGGGCCAGCAATTGAACCTTCAGCAAAGCATCACTTTAGCCTTGCAAAACCATCCGAGCATCAAGGCCGCCCGCTCGACCGTAGACATAAACCAGAGCCGCATCGGCCAGGCACGATCCAATTATTATCCCCAGGTGAACTTCACGTCTGCATACGACCGGCTCAACCCGGCCACCCAGCCCGGAGGCAACATTGTGGGCAGAGGCGCTTATGACGACTACCGCAATACATTTACTGCAAGTCAGAATATATATGATTTCGGCAGGACATCATCCCAGGTCAAAATCCAGCAATACAATACCGCGTCTTCCCGGTCGGACCTGCAGGACGTGACAGACCAGGTCATATTCAATGTGCAGCAAACTTACTATGCCCTCCTCCAGGCGGAAAGGAACCGGGTGGTTGCCGTTGCCACGGTCAAACAGTTTGAACAGCACCTTGCCCAGGCAAAAGGTTTTTACGAGGTCGGCACCCGGGCGCTGTTTGATGTGACCAAGGCCGAGGTCGACCTCAGCAATGCCAAACTCAACCTGATCAGGGCGGAAAACTCTGTGCGCCTCGCCCGCGTAAACCTCAACAATGCCATGGGTGTGCCGAATGCGCCGAATTATTCAATCGAGGACAATCTTTCATACCAGCCCTACCTGCTGACTTTCGAAGAAGCTGTAAAGCGGGCGTACGAAGACAGGCCGGACCTGCGGTCGATTATCGCGAAGAGAGAAGCGGCGGAACAATCCATATCCCTGGCCCGTTCCTCATATTTGCCTTTCCTGACCGGCAACGCCAATTATGGCTGGACCGGGAATAATTTCTCGGAACAGAACAGCGGCTGGGACATCGGCGCCAGCCTGAATGTCCCCATATTCACCGGTTTCCTGACCAAGTACCAGGTAGATGAAGCGAAGGCGAACCTGCGGGTATTCCAGGCCAACGAGGACGTCTTGCGGCAGAATATCCTGCTCAGCGTCCAGCAGGCCTCGTTGAATATAAGGGAAGCGGAAGAAAGGATCACAACCGCGTCCCTCACAGTCAAGCAGGCCGAGGAGAACCTTAATATCGCCAACGGCCGCTACCAGGCGGGAGTGGGGAACCCGATTGAAGTCACCGATGCCCTCGTCAACTACAATAACGCCCAGACGGCGTACAACCAGGCCCTCTATGATTACAAGGTGGCCCAGGCATCTATGGACAGGGCAATTGGCGTGAAGTACTGAGCAGTTTTCCAAATAGAAAAGGCGGCCCGAATCGGGCCGCCCTGTCCAATGCAAATAACTTTCTGATCAGGTCGAGCTTTCGCTGCCTTTGGTTTCCGGCGGGGTTGCCGGCGTTTCCTTCGTTTCAGTCTTCTCGGTCTCGCAGGGAGGCGCCTTCTTTCCGCCGTAATCCGTCACGTACCACCCTGTACCTTTCAGGTGAAAGGTCGTCACGGACATCTTTTTTCTGATCGGGCCCTGGCAGAATTTGCAGGTTTTAACTTCGGAATCGGACGCCAGGACCAGCACCTCAAAATCCTTTCCGCAATTCTCGCATGTATATTCGAAAATCGGCATAATGAAACAACCTCCTGCCTAATTAATTTTATATCTGCTGCTGAAGCAATCAAGGACGAGTCCGAATCCGGGGTTCGAAACCCCCTGGAGGACATTGCGCGTTATCCTGTGGACCTTCTCTTCCTCTATTTCCCGCTCGCTGCGGCTCAGGTCGAAATCGCTCTCGCCGTTATTGAACCTGACCACATGGACCAACTCATGAACGGCTATGTAGGTCATGAGCGAGGGGAACCGGATAAAAGGGGTTCCCCTTTCGACAGCTTCCAGGATCCGGTTGTCCTGAAGGCAGATCCTGTAAAAGCCGGCCCCCGTGCTCTTTCCTTCGGGGCCTATCTCATATTTGCACAGGTGGGCGAAAGCATTGTCGCTCACCTCGTGTTTCTCAAGCTTGGCCAGGGTCCTCACGTCGTACTGATGGGCTTTCATCTGCCCGGGGCTCAAACGGTAATAACCGCCCACGAGGTTTTCCGCCCGGGAAAAAACCCTGTTTATGACCGATTTCTGGGGCCTGGAGAAATACACGCCTTCATGCTCCCTGTAAGAAACAGCGATATTATAAGCACTTCGGCCCCGATGTCAAGATTGCTGTCAAGA
>JBDKTK010000382.1:0-2754 GCA_039680225.1 Syntrophaceae bacterium | reverse complement strand
CCAGGTTCACCTTTGATGAGAGTATTCTGGGCAACGGAGTGAAAGCCCAGGTGCAGATCATCCTCGATTATTTAAGCCAATAGTGACCGTGCGTCCGCGTCCCGGTTAAAAGACTTCGAGGGCAGGCGCGAACCTGCTGCGGAAAAACTCACTCTAAAAAGGCAAAAAGGAGGAAACCTTGAAAAGAGCGCTGCTGGTCATTGATGTGCAGAACGAATATTTCACGAGCAGGGTGAAAATCACGCATCCGCCGGGCAGCCTGGATAACATTCTGAGGATGATGGATTGCGCGCGCGGGCGCGGCATCCCTGTCATCGTTGTCCAGCATACCGCCCCTCAGAAGGATTCGCCGGTTTTCAGGAAGGGGACGGATGCCTGGGGCCTTCACCCGGAAATTGCATCCCGGAAGTATGACCTCCTGGTCGAGAAGAACCTCCCCGGCAGTTTTACCGGGACCGGCCTGGAGTCATGGCTGCGCGACAACCGGGTCGATACGGTTGTCATCAGCGGGTACATGACCCAGATGTGCTGCGATACAACGGCCCGGCAGGCATTTCACCTGGGCTTTGCGGTGGAGTTTATTTCCGATGCCACGGGGACGCTTTCAATTACAAACAGCGCCGGGAGTGTCACGGATGAAGAGCTTCACCGCGCCGTCCTGGTCACCCAGGCGATGCGCTTCAGCAAGGTGCTGACCGCCGGGCAGTGGGTGGACCGCGTTTCCGAATAATTCGGGAAGCTCTTCTATTTTACGATGTGATATTCGACCTCATCCTTATCCAGGGAAATCTGCCTGGCAGGCCCCGGCCTGCCCCACTTGCCTTCAGTCCCTTTTACAAAGTCCTCCCGGTAAAAGACGGGCGGCCTCCCGGCCTTAACGGAAAGCCGGCAGGCCTCGGCTCTGCATGCTTCATTCACGCCGCAGCCGTCCGAAAACATCCTGACCCTGCCGAATTTCGCGACGCTGTTATCCGTCAGATCGATTATTGCAATAGACTTCCAGGTCATTCCCTGGTTTGTCCCGCCCGTGGCCACGATGATCTCCGAACGCCCGTTGCCGTTCAGGTCGGGAACCGCGCCGATCGCGTTGTCCCAGCCCCCCTCATAAACAACGTGGGCTGCAAGCTGTCCATTTTCGATGACCGCAATCCCGTTGACCGCCCTGTTATGGCCCGTCATGCAGTACCTGTACAATATCGCCCTCTGGACGGACGCGGGCCTGGTGAACGATCCCATAGCGGCATCGATTCCGGACGCTTCAGCACCCCCGGTACATATGGAGTCGCCCTGGTTCTGCCATTTGCGGACGACAGGCATGACCTTATTTTTCAAGAGCGCCTGTTCGGATGGCAGAATTATGCCCGGCTTGGGAGAGAGCCTGCCGTCATAGATTCTCTTTGTGTCCTGAGCGGCGGCATTGCCATTTAAAGCCGGAGTGCAGAACAGCAATATGAATAAAAGGGAACAGAGACATAGACATTTTCCCGACGGAGTCTTAGCTTTGATAATTGGACCGCCTTTCTTGAGCTTTAGTCCAGACGGGTAAACTTTTAATATGGCCGTACGGCCAGGCCCGAAAATTTGAACCCGTCCTTTCCTTTCCGGTAAAAATGCAGCGAGTACTCGGTGTCCTGCATGCGCCAGCTTATAAACCATCTGCTGTCGTCGATCTTCACGGGGTCCGCCGTCTCGATCCTGTTCCTGATCGCCGCCGTGAACATGTCATTGTAGTTCTCCAGGAACGACTCCCTGTCTTTGACCTTGAAGTCCTCGTTCGCCTCCCAGGTGAACTTCTCGAAATTTGTGAGGCCGGCGACCTTGTGCCTGTCGGCGGACTTCACGGCGTCCCGGAAGTCTTCATAAAACCGGCTGAATGCCTCGTCCTGCGGCTGTGCAGCAGCCGGAGGCGCGGCATTCGCGGCAGCGCCCGCGCACACAAAAGTAATCAGCAGAATGAGGAATATAAGCGCCTTTCGCATATCATTTCTCCCGGCCAGGAATACTCTCATCAGTTTTCCGTCTTTTTGCACAATCTGCTTACCCAGTCAATCCCCGTTACTTCCTGTTGCTTTTACAGGAAAGGAACATCGCGCTGGAACATCCCGATCAACGCCTGTGCCTATTTGTATCTGTCCGCAAGGTCCTCCAGTTCCTCCCACCTTTTATATGCCTCATCGAGTTCCTTCTCCAGCGCCTCCAGCCGTGCGTTGACGGCGGCGACCCGGGCCGGATCGCTCCCGGCATAGAATTCCGGCGAACTCAGGGCGGCGATGATTTCCGCCTTCTCCTTTTCCAGGGCCTCGATTGCCTGCGGCAGCGCCGCGAGTTCCCGGGCCTCTTTGAACGAGAGTTTGCTTTTTTCCTTCGGGCCCCGTTCCTTTTTGGGCTTTTCCTCTCCGGCCGCCTTCGGCGCTTCCGGCTTTGCAGGGGCCTGCCGCCGGCTGAGCCAGTCGTCGTATCCGCCCACGTACTCCTCCAGGCGGCCCCCGCCCTCGAAGACGATGGTTGACGTGACCACGTTATTCAGGAAGGCCCGGTCGTGGCTGACCAGCAGGATCGTGCCGCTGTAATCCAGGAGCCTCTCTTCCAGCAATTCGAGCGTCTCCGTGTCGAGGTCGTTGGTCGGCTCGTCGAGCACCAGGACATTCGACGGCATGCTGAAGAGTCTGGCGAGGAGCAGGCGGTTGCGCTCGCCCCCGGAGAGCGACCTGACGGGCGCGAGGATCTGGTCCGGCGGAAAAAGGAAATCCTGGA
>JBDKTK010000381.1:0-17173 GCA_039680225.1 Syntrophaceae bacterium | reverse complement strand
CCAGAAAAATCAAATACTCCTCATCATCGAAAATTATCTTTTTCAAATACGCCTGGAGGGTGGGAGACGGGAGTTCTATTTTTTTCGAAATACGTCCGGCCGCCTGTTTCTTGATAGCCATATGAGTGTCCTTTCTGAATGTTTCGTTGGAACCGATAAAGCGCTTATGGCGTAAAAATAGTTTTACCTCTAAAGAGTTTTCCTGTAATACCGATATCGTTATTGGTTGTCAAGACAAAAAGGCGGGCAATATTTACCTGTCTCAGGCGAATCTGTTTTCGCTTCAGTGCGGCACTTTCTGAATTAATACATGTGAATCCCCCCTGCCTTATTTGATTCAATATCAATCCGAAAGAAAATGATGTAAAATTTACAGCACATGTGGTAAATATTACAACATGAATGAGCTTCTGGAAAAAATATTCTGCTCCAAATTGAGAGTGTCCATTTTGGCTCTGTTCTTCTCACACTCAGGAGAGGAGTTCTATCCAGGCGAAATTGCGAGCTTGATAAACGAGGACCGCGGCAATATAACACGCGAGCTTGCCAATCTGGAGAAAATCGGAATATTGACGTGTCGCAAAAACAAAATCACATCGGCCAGAAGATATTATTCGATTAACTTCGACTTTCTTTTGTACAAAGAATTCCACTCCATTTTCTTAAAAACGACCGGTGCAGCTGGCGTCATCCGGGAGGCAATCTCCAAAGAATCAGGTATAGATTACTCTTTCATTTACGGTTCTGTTGCAGCGGGGATGGAAAATGTTAAGAGCGATATAGACCTGATGATTGTTGGTGATATTTCTTTGGAAAAGGTCTCAAAAATTCTGGACCAATCGGAAGATAAACTGGGCAGGAATATCAATCCCGCCGTCTTCAGCTTGACTGAATTCAAAGAACGAAGAATTAAGAATGACCCTTTCATTTCAAGGCTCATGAAAGAACCAAAAATATTTTTAAAGGAAAAAGATGGCTGGCTACGAGACACTGCTGGCTAGAGGCCTCATAAAACCGTTTAAGGCAGAGCCCTCCCAGATAGAAGCGCAATTAAGGCTTGCCCGCAGGGATCTGAAGGCCGCAGCTGAAATGCTCGACAAAGTTTTGGATTGGGCTTTCAACATTGCCTATAAAGCCGTTTTACAAGCCACTCGCGGATTAATCTATTCGGAAGGGTACAGGCTTTCGGGTGGAGAAGGGAATCATAAGGCCGCCATTCAATTTGCAGAGATGGCGTTAGGTAATGATCTAAAGACAGAGGTTCGTTTTTTTGATCGCATGAGGATCAAAAGAAACCAGGCTGTCTACGATACTGCGGGTATCATATCCAGAAGGGAGGCTGAGCAGGCAATTAAATTTTCCGAACTCCTGGTAGAAATTATTTCAGACTTTCTGAAAAAGTAAGCAGCTTGACAAACCACAGTGTTGTAAAAACTTAAACTCAAATCTGAATTGACTTTATCCCCACCATGAAATAATCAATGCGGGTCCCTTACGGGCCTGATTTATTATCCCACTTACTAAGAGCACATTATGCGCGACACGACAGACCTAACCCTGTTTGTCAGGACTTCCGGCGAGGAGGTCGTGGAATGGGACCGGCAGAGGATCATTGACGCCCTGGTCCGCGAGGCCGGCATTCCCGAGGAAACCGCCGCCGCGATCAGCCGCGAGGTCGAGAAACAGATTGTCGCGTCGGGAATTTCAACCCTCACCGCCTCGCTGATCCGCGAGCTCGCCAATGCCAAGCTGGTTGAGAGGGGAATGGAGAAGGCCCGCCGGATGCATGCCCGCCTCGGATTCCCGCTGTTCGACATAGCCGATCTTATCAAGCACCAGAACAGGGAAAATGCCAACGTGCCCCACTGGCCGGAAGGCACGAACCTGGCGCTGGCCGAAGGGATCAAGCGCGAATACGCCCTGAACCATATCTTTTCTCCGGAGGTGGCCGAGGCCCATATCTCGGGTGACCTGCACATTCATGACCTGGGCTTCATCGACCGGCCTTACAGCATTTTCCAGTCGCTGGAATACGTGAAGAAATTCGGGCTCGACCTGCCGGACTGGTTCTCGGTAGCGGCCCCGGCAAAGCATGCCGAGGTGCTTCTGGCCCACATGGTCAGGTTCAGCGCGGCGCTCCAGGGCAATTTCGGGGGATCGGTGCAGTGGGATGCGGTAAATATCCTTTTCGCTCCCTATCTTACAACCCTGGGCTACAGGGAAATAAAGCAGCTCGCGCAGATGCTGGTGTTTGAATTTTCCCAGCTCGCAACTGCGAGGGGCGGGCAGCTTATGTCCACGGCAATGGACTTCTATTGGGATGTGCCGGACCACCTCAAAACGGCAAAGGCCATCGGACCGGGAGGCCTGGAGACCGGGAAAAAATATGCCGACTATATGCCGGGCGCCCGCCGGTTCGCCCAGGCGATCCTGGAGGCCTTCAGGCAGGGCGACGCACGGGGAAGGCCCTTCTTCTTCCCGATCCCGGTCATCCATTTGAATGAAAACGCTTTCCTGCCGGAAAACAAGGATTTCCTGCTCTTGTGTTGCGAAACGGCTGCGGCGATGGGCAACCCGCATTTTGTTTTCGACAGGAAAGACTCCGCCGCTCTGCCGTTTGCCTGCGCAAGCTCAAAATCCCTGGAGCCGTGGAAAATGCGCTGCGCCGCGATTCAGAATGTCAGCCTCAACCTGGCAAGGCCGGGTTACCTGGCCCGCAAAAGCGACGCGGAGCTTTTCTCCCTGATCGGCAAGAGCCTGGAAACTGCCGTCCGGGCCCATTCCGAAAAGAGGGCTTTTTTCGAGGGCCTTCTCAGCGAACCGCAAGGCCCCCTGTCGTTCCTGACTGTCGACAGAGACGGGACGCCCTACCTGAACATTGAAAAGTCGGTCTATCTCATTGGTTTGGCCGGCTTGGCCGAGCTTTTCAGGATCCATAAAGGCATTGGGTTCGAAAAGAACGGGCAGGCGCTCGAGTTCTGCAGGGACGTGATCTCTTTCATTAAAAAAACCACCGGCCGGCTCTCAAAAAAATACGGCTTGAAAGTGCTCCTGGGGCAGACGCCCGCCGAGAGCGCTTCATATAAATTCGCCCGGCTTGACCTCAAGAGGTTCTCGCCGGAATCGGCGAGGTTCATCCAGGGCGATTTTGCTTCCGGAGGGGTGTACTATTCCGAATCCGCCTCGCTGCAGGCAGGCCCTGGCATCGGGCCGCAGCAAAGGGTCCTTCTGGAGGGCGCCCTGCACGCACAACTCGAGGGGGCCTGCACGAGAATTCCTTCAACCGGATGGGACCCGGAACAGATCTGCAGCCTGCTCCGCTATTCGTTTCTGGAAACGGGCAGCAGGCAGCTGACGTTCGCCCCGGTTTTTACGGGATGCCTTGATTGTAAAAAAACCTCTCCCGGACGGGCTGGCGCCTGTCCGGACTGCGGCGGTAAAAACCTGGAGGTGATAAGCAAGGTCACCGGGTATTTTGCCCGCAGTTCCAGCCTCAATCCCGGGAAAGCGGCGGAATTGGCCGACACGGAAAAAGCATTTTCCTGACACCTCCCAAGTGCCTCGATTTAACTAAAAAACCCGTTTTTTTATGCTACGCTTTCATAAAAAGAGCCTTTTTGGGCCCGGTTTCCTTGACAGCGGGGGGGGCCGTTCTTATATTAGGTTGGATCGCAGTTCCTTAACGCGACAATCCTTTTAAAAACAGGTACTTAATGGAAGAAATTGAGGACATAATAATCCGCTGTTTCAAAGAGAGCAACCGCGTAAAGGAAATATTCCTGGCCGAAAACCTGGGCAGGTTGGTGAAGGTTATCGACGTGATCACTGCTGCCCTCAAAAAGGGTAATAAAATCCTTCTGTTCGGCAACGGGGGGAGCGCCGCCGACGCACAGCACCTGGCTGCGGAATTTGTGAACAGGTTTTTGATAGAAAGGCCGCCGCTGCCGGCCATAGCCCTGACGACCGACAGTTCCGTACTGACAAGCATCGCCAACGACTACGAATTCAACGAGATTTTCTCGAAGCAGATCCGGGCCGTCGGCCAGCCGGGCGACATAGCGTGGGGGCTAAGCACGAGCGGGAATTCCCCGAACGTCATAAAGGGACTGGAAGCTGCCAAGAAGATCGGAATGACAACCATCGCGCTGACCGGCAGGGACGGAGGAGCTATCGCCAAAGCGGCCGATTATCCCCTTAATGTATCGTCGAACCTTACCCCCAGGGTCCAGGAGGCGCATATTACGGCAGGTCATGTGATCTGCGAAATGATCGACTATAAGCTCTTTCAAAAGCCTGATAGCAAATGATCGGAGTGTTTTTAAAATGAAGAAAGACCATCAGGGTGAAAAGCATCACCTGAAACATAAAGAAGGCGCCACAGATCAGGCCAAAGTTGAAGAAGAAACCAAAGCCGGAGAAGCAAATCTTCAGGAACAACTGGAAGAGAAGCAAAAGGAAGCTGCGGCAAACTACGACAAGTACCTGAGGGCAGTCGCCGACCTCGATAACTACAAAAAACGCGCGGCCAGGGAACGCGCCGATTACATAAAGTATGCGAACGAGAACATATTGAAGGACCTTCTTTCCATACTCGACAATATGGAAAGGGCACGCGAGCATGCGGGAAATTCCCGGGATTTCGACTCTTTTCTCGAAGGTCTGGACCTGATCCAGGGGCAATTCAGAGACCTCCTGGCCAGGTACGGCGTTGAGGCCATTCAGACAAAGGACCGGGAATTCGACCCCAATGTGCACGAAGCCGTCATGAGCGTGCCGGGAAGCGCTGAAAACGACAACTCCATAGTCGAGGAATTTGAAAAGGGCTACATGCTTAACGGCAGGCTGTTGAGGCCGGCCAAGGTTTCCGTCGCTAAAAACACATAAACAACGAAATAAATTAAATAGATTTGCTGTAAAAGGAGGAACACATGGCAAGAATAATTGGAATAGATCTAGGAACCACAAATTCCTGCGTAGCGATAATGGAAGGCGGGGACCCGGTGGTTATTCCCAACCAGGAAGGGAGCAGGACAACCCCTTCCATGGTCGCCTTCACCGAAAAAGGGGAAAGGCTGGTGGGGCAGGCCGCCAAACGCCAGGCTGTCACGAATCCGGAAAACACCGTGTATGCAATAAAAAGGCTGATCGGTCGTAAATTCAGCTCGCCCGAAGCCCAGTACGACAGGAAACTTGCATCATATAAAATAACTGAAGGCAGCAATGGGGACGCTCAGGTCACGATCCGGGGGCGCAATTACAGCCCGGCGGAGATCTCCGCTTTCATCCTCATGAAGATGAAACAGACCGCGGAAGATTACCTGGGGGATAAAGTAACGGACGCCGTTATTACCGTCCCGGCTTATTTCAACGACTCCCAGAGGCAGGCGACGAAGGACGCCGGCAAGATCGCGGGTCTCAATGTCCTGAGGATCATTAACGAGCCGACAGCCGCTTCCCTGGCTTACGGCCTCGATAAGAAAAAAGACGAAAAGATCGCCGTATTCGATCTGGGCGGCGGCACCTTCGATATTTCCATCCTGGAGCTGGGCGAAGGCGTTTTTGAAGTCAAATCCACGAACGGCGATACGCATCTCGGAGGCGAGGATTTCGACCAGAAAATAATCGACTGGGTCTGCGATGAATTCAAAAAAGACCAGGGTATCGACCTGCGCAAGGACAGGATGGCCCTGCAGAGGATCAAGGAAGCTTCCGAGAAGGCAAAAATGGAACTCTCTACGACAATGGAAACGGACATAAACCTGCCCTTCGTCACGGCCGACGCGTCCGGTCCCAAGCACCTCCTGATGAAGCTTTCCCGCTCCAAGCTCGAGCAGCTGGTTGAAGACCTGATCGCCAAACTGGAGCAGCCCTGCCGGACAGCTTTGAATGACGCGGGTTATTCTCCCCGGGACATCGATGAAGTGATCCTGGTTGGCGGAATGACAAGGATGCCGCGAGTCCAGCAGAAAGTTAAGGACCTTTTCGGCAAAGAGCCCCACAAGGGCGTCAACCCGGATGAAGTCGTCGCGGTCGGCGCGGCCATCCAGGGCGGTGTCCTTTCGGGAGAGGTCAAGGACGTCCTGCTCCTCGACGTTACCCCGCTGTCGCTGGGTATCGAGACCCTGGGCGGCGTCATGACCAAGCTCATCGAGAAGAACACGACGATCCCGACCCGGAAGAGCCAGATCTTCTCCACGGCGGCCGACAACCAGCCGGCGGTCAGCATCCACGTCCTTCAGGGCGAAAGGTCGATGGCCCCGGACAACAAGACCCTGGGCCGTTTCGAGCTCGTCGGGATACCCACGGCGCCCCGCGGAGTGCCGCAGATCGAGGTCACTTTCGATATCGACGCCAACGGCATAGTCCACGTCTCGGCCAAGGATTTAGGCACGGGGAAGGAGCAGAGCATCAGGATCACGGCTTCCAGCGGACTTTCCAAGGAGGAGATAGACAAGATGACCAGGGAGGCCGAGTCCCATGCTGAAGAGGACAGGAAGCGCCGCGACCTCATCGAGGCGCGCAACCAGGCCGACTCGATGATCTACTCTGTCGAGAAGAACGTCAAGGAATTCGGGGACAAGATCGGCGCCGCCGAGAAGTCCAGGATCGAGGACGCCATTGCGAAGCTGAAATCGGTCATGGGCGCTGACGACCTCGACGCCATCAAGGCGGCCCAGGAAGAGCTTACCACTGCTTCCCATAAGCTTGCCGAGGCCATGTACGCCAAGACTGCCGAACAGCAGGCGGGCGGCCAGGCTGGAGGACAGGCTGGTGGCCAGGCGGGAGCAGGCGCGCAGCAGGGCCAGCAGAAAAAGGACGACAATGTTGTCGACGCCGATTTCGAAGAGGTAAAATAAAGGATATTAACAAAAATGAATGTTGGGGGCGCTTTGCGCCCCCTTTTTCATTTGCAGGTATTGATTAACCGGTTTTTTTTATCTAAACTACTTTCCAGACTATAAGGGAAGTTTGAAAGCTGCTATCCAAGTCAGGCTGTTCAAAAACGCCTAGCTGCAAGGCGCGCAAAAACCTTATAGGTTGAGCGATGAGGTTTGCAGCGCAACGCAGCAGACCTGTCCTCGCTTGACGGGGGATGAGCGTTTTTCAACAGCCTGGAAGTGATTTGATGAAATTTCTCCTGACCAACGATGACGGCATTTACGCCAAGGGCCTCTTCGCCCTTTACGAGGAACTGTCCCGGATCGCCGACTGCATCGTCGTCGCCCCGGAAACCGAGCAGAGCGCCATAGGGCACGCCATCAGCATTTCGCGTCCCCTCATGGTGCGCAATGCCAGGAAAAATGGGGACAATTTCGGCTATGCGGTATCGGGCACCCCGGCCGACTGCGTCAAGATCGGGATTATCGAGCTGTCCGGCGAGGATATCGACCTCGTGGTCTCCGGGATCAACCGCGGCGCGAATGTCGGGATAAATGTCATATATTCGGGAACCGTTTCCGCCGCTACGGAAGGGGCGATTATGGGAATACCGTCGATGGCGATATCCCTCGACAGCCATGACAAGGATGCGGACTTCAGCGTGGCGGCCCGGTTTGCGGCAAAAATGGCCCGGTTCATAACCGAGCATAAATTCTTCCACACCATTCCCCTGAACATCAACGTCCCGGCGCTTCCGGAAGAACAGATAAAAGGAGTTATGGTCGTGAAGCAGGGCCGGGGCCGGCTGGTCGAATCCTTCGAAAGGAGACTGGACCCCCGGGAGAACGTATACTACTGGATGGCCGGAGAGACCCAGTTCTGCGACCTGGAGGAGGGCCAATCGGACTGCACCGCCCTGAAACAGGGGATGATATCGGTGACCCCGATATACTACGACCTCACCCGCCACGACGTCCTGCCCGACCTGGACAGGAATTTGTGCGATTACCTGAAAAGAAAAAAATAATATCTCTTCTGATTCTTACATTTTTAAAATAGACGGAAACGGTCTAATCTCTAATGCATCAGCAGGACGGGAATGTTGCTGTTGCGTATGACATTTGATGTGGTGCTGCCGAGGAAAAATTCTTTCAGGCGTCCTTTGCCGTAGGCGCCCATGATCATCATCTCTACGGCCCCCTCCCCGATGAACCGCATGATCTCCTTGTCCTCGCGGCCCCTCAGCAGCAGGACCTCGTTATCCACTTGCTTGTCGTCAAGGAAAGTCTCCACCTTCCTGGTAAGTTCCGCCCCCAGCGCCGAATCGTCGCTGATTATCAGTGTCGTTATCGGCCAATGGGCCTGCTCCGAGAGCCAGGCCGCCAGCTTAAGGGCGTTTGTTGCGGGGATGCTGCCGTCGAAAGCGAGGCCGATGCTCTCAATCTCCCTGAAATCGACAGGGGTTATCAGGACCGGTCTTTTTGACCGGCGCACCACGGATTCGGCCGTGGACCCGAGCAGTCCTCCTGCGTTGAAATGGAAGTGCTCGCCCCTTTTCGCCAGCACGGTCAGGTCAAAATTATCGCCCTGCCGGATTATCGTGTCTTCAATAATCCCGGAGGTTTTATTCAGCTCGATTGCGACCCCCGCCTGTTCGGATTTTTTCCGGATTTCGTCCAGGATGGTGTCCGCCCTTTTGCTCAGGGCGTCCTCAATTTTGGGAAGGAATTCATAATAAACCGGCAACCCGCTGTAGAAGGCGACATCGCTGAAGAGGGGCCCCTGGATTATTTTTATGTCCATCACGTGAAGGGCCGTTATTTGGGCCTTGAGCAGCCTGGCCGCATATATGGCGTAATCGGCGGCCGTCCTGCTGTAATCGGAACCGTCCGTGGGCAGGAGTATCTTTTTTATCTCCACCGGCTGATCAGGCATCTCCCGCCTTCTTGTCTTCACCTACGCTGAACTTTTTGAGCATGTCGTCGAATGAGGCCGTGTCCGCGAGTTCGTCGTCGGGCAAATCGCAATCCGTGCCGTTAAGCCTTGCGCCGTTCCGGTTATAGCAGATGTATTCCCCTGCGAGCTTGCCGGCGGCATATCGCGCTTTGGCGCGGACCTCGCCAGTCTTGTAAAACAGGAAGAAATCCCCTTCCCGCTTGTCATTTACAAAGGAGCCCTTTTCCCGGACTTCGCCGGTTTTGAAAAACGAAGTGTATTCCCCGTTAAATTTGCCTTCCTTGAAATTCTCGACTTCCTTGACCTGGCCGTTTTTCAGGTAAAGGGTGTAAACGCCCTCAAGCTTGCCGTTCACGTAATGCTCTTCTTCCTTGAGCTGCCCGTTGTCGTAATATGAGAAATATTCTCCCTCGAGCTTGTCGTTTACGTAGGCCGCTTTCTCCCTGACATTCCCGTTGCGGTAATATGAAACCGCCTCTCCCTGTTTCAGGCCGTTCACGTAATTGACCTTGACCATGGGCTGGCCGTTCTCAAAAAATGACACATACCCGCCGTCCGGTTTCCCATTGAGCAGGACCTTTTTCTCCTTGACGGCGCCGCTGTCGTAATATGTCTCAATGTGTTTGTGTTTCGGCATTTAAAGTTCGAGTTTCTTCCTGATGCGGTCCGCCGGAAAAGCCATGAGATCGGCTATCTTGATGCCCCTGCGCCGGGCGCGCTCATCCCGGTTTTCCAGTTCTTTGAGCAGATCGTTTACCCGCAGCTTTCCCTGGGGCGACTTCACAGCCTCGCGCGGGGATATGTTGCCGATTGCCGGGATCTTTTGCTCGGCCCAGCTCTCGTAGTGTCTTGCCAGGATCTCCTTGAGGATATCCCGGAACTCTTCGCACTCAAGCAGTCCTTCGTCGATCAGGGGCGCCGGCCCATCGGGCATTATGAATTGCTGGTCCTCGAAGATGGTGCATTCATAAGCCAGGGTCTTTCCGAAAACCCCCGCCAGGATCGCCTTGAGCTTCTCGGCCCGGAACCGGGAGTTGCATCTGGCCCTGAGGCGGCCTTCCTCGATCAGGATGAGGCCCTGGGTGGAATTTTCGCACGAGCGGCTTTTCTTCCCCTCTTTTTTCACCCAGATATACTCGGCCCTGGCAATATTGGCCTCTTCAGTCGAATTTTCGGGCGGACCCCCGTACTCAACATGGTCCTGCACAAAAATGGAAGTCCCGCCGATTATCTCCAGGAAAGAGGGCAGGTCCTCAATCCTGTAATGCAGCGTGGAATAAAGCAGGGGGTCGCCTTCGGCGTTCTTGATATGATAGCTCTCGTAATCCTCAATCACGTTCTGGATGAAGGCGAACACCTCGGCCGATCTGAACCTCAGGAAATGCCGGAGCTCCCTGCTGTTTTTCCTCTGGACCCTGTAGATGGAATAAATGCCCTTCTCCACAATGGACTTGAGCCGCGGCGGGATGACGATCATCCCGAAGTCGCTCAGGAAATAAACCCCGCGCGCCCCGGCCAGGCCGGCATAAAGGATGTCCCATTTGCAGACGTGCTTAGCGGCGGCAGACTCATGCACGAACCGGACCTCGCCCTCGAAGAGTTCCTTGAGGTACATCCCCCTTCCGGGAATTACCTTCTGGACCTCGAAGAGCCCCAGGGGGTTGTGCCGGAAGCCTTCCAGTATCTCCTTTTCCAGGGGGGTGAGTTTTTTCCGCTTGATCGCGGCGAACAGCTCGGGAAAGGTCTTCTTGTATTCCTCGGTCAGGAAATAGAGCGAATACCAGGCGAGGAAACGGGAGATCTCGTTTTCGCCCTGGAACAGATCTTCCGAAAAATCTTCGTCTTCGATGACGATGTCGCGCCACTCAAAGTACTCGCACAGGGCAAGCTCGTATTCGTGGAAGAACTTGTCGCTCACCGCAAAGGCGGAAAGTTTCCCATGCAGCTCGGAAATGGCCCGCCTGTACCGGAACAGGTTATAATTCAGGACAGGCGCGTTTTTCCTCCTGTCAGGCTCTTTCTTTCCGGTTTCCTGTAAAAGCATCATCCGCTCTCCGAGATTTGCAGAAAGATTATATTATTTCCAAAACCAAGTCGAGGAAAACTTGGGATTTCCCCATGATAATGCGGGGATATGGCTAGGGTGTTGCGCCTGCCCCTCTCTTTTACTAGCATATTTTTATGAATGAAAAATCGAACCCAAACAGGCGCGCGGAGAGTCCTGAATGAAGATATCCACGCTTGCCGACCGGGACCTTGTCGCCGTTGACCTGAAGGCGCCCAACAGGGATGATGCCATCCGGGAGATAGTGGAAGCGCTCACTTCCCGCCGGAAAATCGCGTATAAACGGCCAGTCCTGACGGATATCCTCAACAGGGAATGCTGCAACACAACGGCAATCGGCAACGGCGTCGCAATCCCCCATGCCCGGGCCGAGCATCTGGAAAAGCCGCTGATGTTCGTGGCAGTTTCCCGCAGCGGCGTCGATTTCGAAGCCCCCGACGGCAAACCGGTGCATCTTATCTTCCTGCTCCTCACGCCCATGCCGGCGACCGGCACCCACCTGAAGACACTGTCCCGGATAGCCAGCCTGGCCCAGGATACCGATGCGGTCAGAAGGCTTATTGACTCTGCTTCCGATGATGACCTGTTCCGGCAGCTCAAGGACGAACAGATCGACCGGGACGGGTTCCTGCAGCTTACTGAAAATGCGATCTGCCAGGAAATAAACACAAGGCCGGGCGGCCTCTCAGATGAGGATGCCGCCGAGCGCCTCAGCGAGTATGGCGGGAACGAACTCAAGCAGGTCCGAAAAACATCCCTGCTCGTGCGCTTTGTCGACAACCTCACCAATCTCCTTGCGGTCCTGATGTGGTTTGGCAGCGTCCTGGCTTTCCTGGTCGGGATGTTCGAAGTCGGATGGGCAATCATAGGAGTGATCTTTATAAACGCCTTTTTCAGCTTCTGGCAGGAGTTCAAGGCGGAAAAGGCCCTGGAGGCGTTAAGGAAGCTCATCCCCAATTTCGTCACCGTACTGAGAAGCGGCGAAGCGAAGAGGGTGCCTGCCCTGGAGATAGTCCCCGGCGACGTGATGCTGTTCGAAGAGGGGGACAATATAACGGCAGACGCGCGCCTGATCGAGGCCCACGAGCTCAAGGTGGACAACAGCATCTTTTCGGGCGAATCGCGGGCCGGCTACAAGACAGCGGAGCCGTTGACGGACCGGCGGGATTTCCTCTGGACCGAGGTGCCCAACCTTGTGTTTGCCGGCACCAGCGTCGTCTCGGGAATGGGAAGAGCGGTCGTGATCGCCACCGGCATGAGTACCGAACTGGGGAAAATCGCCTACCTGACTCAAAAAATAAAACCGGAGCTCAGTCCCCTGCAGAAGGAAATCAACCGGCTCACGAAGATGATCGCCATGATCGCGGTCGTCACGGGCATTGTCTTTTTTATCATCGGCAGCGCCCTCGGGGAGCTATCCCCCGTGGCGGCGGCCATCTTCGCGATCGGCATCATCATCGCCAACGTCCCGGAGGGGCTCCTGCCCACTGTCACCCTCGCCCTCGCAATGGGCGTGCAGAGGATGGCGAAGAGGCACGCCCTGATAAAAAAGCTCTCCTCGGTGGAAACCCTCGGTTCCACAAACGTCATCTGCACGGATAAAACGGGCACCCTCACCACCAACCAGATGAGTGTCCAAAAGATCTGGCTCAACCACAAGCTCTTTGAGGTGACCGGGACAACTTATGAACCGCGGGGGGAATTCATTTACAGCGGCGCCAGGGGCGGCGCGGAGCTTTTGAAAGACGGAGACGGCGCCGCTATTTTTATGAGGGCCTGCATCCTGTGCAGCACTGCCAGGCTTGTCCCCCCTTCCTTTTCCCAGGGCCCGGCGGCCTGGAGCATAATCGGCGACCCTACGGAAGGCGCCCTTCTCGTCCTTGCAGAGAAAGCCGGCTACGATATCGAGCAGGAGCGCAACTCGAGGCCGCTCCTGAAGAGGTACCCGTTCGAGTCCGTCCGCAAACGGATGAGCGCCGCCTATCCGCGGAGGAACGGCAGGGCCCGGGTATACGTGAAGGGCGCGCCCAGGGAGGTGATCGAGCTTTGCAGGGGCATTTTTATCGACGGCAAGGAGCAGGAGCTCACTGATGAAGAAAGACTGGAGATAACCGGGAGGATGGACGAGTTCGCCGGCTCCGGGCTCCGGGTCCTCGGGATCGCCTTCCGGGACACTGCGGCGGAGGAGGTGAATGCGTCCCAGGGCCCGGCCGACCTTGAAAAGGACCTCGTCTTCCTGGGACTCGCCGCAATGTACGACCCGCCGCGGCCCGGGGTGAAGGAGGCCCTCTCCCTGTGCCGCAAGGCGGGCATCCGCGTCGTCATGATCACGGGTGATTATGGCGTCACGGCCCTGGCCATCGCCAGGGAGGTGGGCATCGTCACAACCGAAACCGCCCGCGTGGTCACGGGGGCGGACCTGTCCCGGCTCTCGGAGGAAGAACTCCGGGAGGTCCTCAAGGGTGAAGTTGTGTTCGCGCGCGTCAACCCGGAACACAAGCTCCGGGTCGTAAACGCCTTCCGGGAAATGGGCCAGATAGTCGCCGTCACCGGCGACGGGGTAAACGACGCGCCCGCCCTGAAGCGGGCCGATATCGGAATTGCCATGGGGATCAGGGGGACCGACGTCGCCAAGGAATCAGCGGAGATGGTGCTCACCGACGACAATTTCGCCAGCATCGTTTCCGCCATCGAGGAAGGGCGGGCCGTATTCTCCAACATAAAAAAATTCATAACTTATATATTTGCGCACCTCGTGCCGGAAGCCGTCCCGTTTATCCTCTTTGTCCTGTTCAAGGTGCCGGCCCCGATCACGGTCATGCAGATCCTGGCCATCGACCTCGGCACGGAGACGCTGCCGGCGCTGGCCCTGGGGGTGGAAAATCCCGAGCCCGGCATCATGGACCAGCCCCCCCGCCCCCGCAGGCAGGGTCTCGTGGACAGAACTGTCCTTTTCCGCGGCTACGTTTACCTCGGGATCCTCAACAGCATCGCCGTCATGGGCGCCTATTTCCTGATCCTTTACCAGGGGGGGTGGCATTTCGGGATGCAGCTTGAATCCGATGCCGCGGGCCTGCTCCACCCGCTGCACCTGAAAGCGACCACGATGGTATTCGCAGGCATCGTCGTCATGCAGATCGCCAACGTGTTCGCCTGCCGCAGTGAAACCAAATCCGCTTTCCGGATCGGCCTGTTCGGGAACAGGCTGCTCATATGGGGAATCATATTCGAGATAATCATTACGGCCGCCCTGATCTATATCCCGGCATTCCAGGGGGTGTTCAGCACGATCGCGATCACCGCCGCCGACTGGGCAATCCTGCTCGGGTTCATGCTGGTCATCTTTTTCCTGGAAGAATTGCGGAAAGTTTGGGTGAGGAGGCGACTGCCGCCGCAAGAATAAGATTTCCTGCTGTCAATGAACAGACTGGACGCCCACCTGCAGGTATGGAGTTGCTTCTGCCGTATTGGTCAGCAACATGGCTTCTCCACGTTCATCACTAATATCCCTCGAGTCCATGACGGCTTCGGATTGATTCTCCGCAGGGACAATCGACACCTCAGCTTGCGATACCGCATTTGTGTTTCTATCTGATCCCGCAAGCCAGACTTTATAACCTATTAAAGTCCAACTGACGTCCACGATGTCATAACTGAGAATTGCTATGTTTACCCCTGCCAGCGCCTCTATACCCGCATAAAGGTCCCAGTGCGGAGGAGAGTCTGCGACAGGCATGGCCGCTACCAGCTCTAAATATCCCTGAAGCTTTAAATTCGGGCCTACCACTCCATACACAAGGATATCAAGTTCCGGACCGGCGTAAGCTTTAACTGTCATTTTTTCTTCAAATTCCGGCCTGTCAAAATTAAATTCGTTCGTAAACTCTTTTATGGTATTCCATTCACCGTCTTTCTTCTCGACACCTATATTATACCTTGCCGTCTGCTCGAGGCCGCACTTCAGATTCAATGATACGGTCCCTTCGAGCCCGACATTCACGACCAATTTAGGAGTGATGACTACAGGCAGTATCCCCACCCAGACAGTTATCGGTTCGAACCAGTACTCCGCAATCTGAATATTTTCTTTGATGGACACGCCGCCTTCCGCACTCACTCCAAAATTCATGGATTCCGTGGCATTGTGAGAAAGATGGAATTCCTTCAGTTTGAATTTACGTATTTTCATTTTGAAGTGAAACTCGGGGGTAAATTCGAAACCTCCATTCATACCTACCGAAACCCAGTCGCCATTACTGTCTTTCACTTTGAATTTTTTATATATCTCAATCCTGAATGTTCTGGCCTTGTACAGAGCCCTTTCTGATTCGGTGGCATATTTATTGGCATCAGGTCGTGCTTCTGAGAAGCTTACCCCATCTGTAAGGGCCACTGCGGATGTAACAGCGCCGGGAAGGAGGGCTTGCGAGTGTTCGGCCTGACCCTCTTCTACAAAATCCTCCAATGACGACGCATCTGTAGTCACGATGATTTTGTCTTCGGTTTTTTGCACATCCCGGACTTTCCGAAGGAGCCCTAAGGGCGTCTGCGCGCTCACGTTTGCAACAACAATGTCGCCGACTGATAAACTTCGGGCCATGCCCGAGCTGTTCTGAAAGACAATCGTATCCTGTCCGGGTGAAACATAAGTTATTGTCTTGGCATCGCCGTCTGAGAGAATTTTTGTATTCGGGTCTAATTTTGCCGAATTAGCGCTGCTGCCGCACGAGATCAGTAAACCACATAACAGAAGAATAAAGACTCTAAAGATGCCTCGAATCATTCCTGAACCCCCCCTTCGAAATTGGTACACAGGTAAGGCCAATTTGTGCGCGATTCTATTGCCTCTTTATTGCGGGGGTATTAACGATTTATTAAGATTTGGTTAAATCTTTGCAGGATTAAATCAGGATATCGGGAAACCTCGCCCGCTTGCCGGCCGAGGTTTCATTGAGGACAGCACCAGGAACGGACACCCGGACACCGTTATTGAACGTGTTGTACCGGTGATAATTACAGGGGGTTTACCGAAAGCGGCCGGAGGCCGCCCGGGGGAAGGGTCCCGGGATTGCCGGCTGCGAATTCAAGCGCCTGGCCTACCGGACCACCAGCACCGGGATATCGTGAACATAATGGATTACGCCGTAAGCGACGCTGCCCAGGACGGCGGACTTGAGCGCCCCGTGGCCGCGCGAGCCTATAACGATCATATCGGATTTTGTGAGGCGCGCCGTTTCCAGGATTTCGTCCACGGTGTTGCCTGTCTTGATTATCTGCTCCACCGCGATCTGCTTTCTGCTGCATATGCCGGCGATGTCCCCCATGAACCCCGTTGCCGCCTCCCTCAGGTAATCCTCCATCGGCTCGATTATATGCAGCGGTGTGGAGCTTTCGGGAATGGGCCGCGGCACAAGCGAGGTGGTGTCGATTACGTTGAGGAGGACGATTTCCGCTTTCGTCTGTCCGGCCAGCCCGATGGCAAATTCCGCCGCCTTGTGGGAGAGCTCGGACCCGTCGACCGCTATAAGTATCTTTCTGATCATAACTTCCTCCGGAACCGTTTTATTTCCCCTTCTCTTTCTGGGTCGGTTTGTACGGAATGGGGACGTACTGCACAGAGGGGCGCTGCGGCTGGGCCTGGGGGAACAGGTCCATCAGTTCGTATATCTCGTCGGGCAGTCCCAGGGAGACCAGCAGGCCGATGCTCTTCGCCTCCTCGAATGTGATCGGGTAATCGTGAGTCCAGCGGCCCTCGGTCATTGTGACGGCGATGCGCCCGGCTGTCTCCTCGTCCTTGTGTTCGAGCAGGATATATTTGACGAATTCCCTCATCTGGACAAGCGCCTTTTCCGCAACGTCCGCAAGGATCAGGGTCTTGTCGTCGATGTCCTTGGGCTCCTTTTTCCCGATCGCCCTTAATAATGACGCGGCCGGGTATTCGCCCAGTTGCGGGTCGACCGGGCCCAGCACCGCGTTTTCATCCATGATGACCTCGTCCGCCGCCATGCACAGCAGGGTCCCGCCCGACATCGCGTAGTGCGGCACGAATATGGTAACTTTCGCCTTGTGCCGTTTCAGGGCCAGCGCTATCTGCTCGGTAGAGAGGACTAGCCCCCCGGGGGTGTGAAGGACGAGATCGATCGGCATGTCGTCCGGGGTCATCCTGATGACGCGCAGGATCTGCTCGGATTCGTTGATGTCGATGTACCTCATCATCGGGAATCCCAGGAGCTTCATGAACTCCTGGCGGTGGATAAGCGTGATCACCCGGGT
>JBDKTK010000380.1:0-2850 GCA_039680225.1 Syntrophaceae bacterium | reverse complement strand
AATTCCACAAGCTACTATCCGGGTGCCCCCCTGACGGTGATGGGCGGAATGACAGTAAAATTCTAGAGGTATAAAGCAGGTCGCCGTATTGAAAACAGCAAATACAAAGAGGTCGTTTCTCGTGGTGCTGGCACTATGCATCATGACAATAAGCTTGTCTTGGAGTCCTGTCCATAGCAGGCAGGTAACCGACATGGCAGGACGCACCGTTACGATAGGCCAGGCCAGGAAAGTCTGGCCGGCCTACCCGCCGCTGATGCATCTCGTGTACGCCATCGATCCTTCCCTGCTCATCGGCTGGACCATGCCTATATCCGCCGGTAACAGCAAATACATTCAGGCACCCCAGCGAAAGCTGCCCGTCATCGGCGGATGGTTCGGCCAGCGGACGCCCAACCTGGAAAACCTGGCTGCCGCCAACCCGGACCTTGCGCTTGCGTGGGACCAGACCATTACCGCCAGGCCAAACATGGTTGAGACTCTCGACAAGCTGAACATACCGGTTCTCGCGGTACGCCTTTTCCGCCTGTCAGATTACCCGGACGCCCTGAGATTCCTGGGAGATGTCCTTAACAGGGAGGAGAGGGCCCGTGAGCTCAGGAACTACATTGAGCAGACAATCGCCGAGATGAAAAGGTTCGGCGGCAGCATCGCAAAGGAGAAGAAGGTCTCCGTTTACTATGCCATAGGGCCGGACGGCCTCACGAACGATTGCGACCATATGCCGTTCCTTGATGAAGCGATCGATCTTGCGGGGGGTCGCAATGTCTATCAATGCCGTCCTGCGGACAGGATGACGGGCAAAAAGATAGACATGGAGAGGCTCCTCATCTTCGATCCCGAGGTGATCATCACCCAGGACACTATATTTTTTTCACGGGTCTACTCCGATCGGCGCTACAGGCTCCTTAAGGCGGTGAAGAATCGCAGGGTGTACATGATCCCGGGAACACCGTTTAACTGGCTCAATTATCCCCCTACCTACATGCGGGCCCTGGGAATCAGGTGGCTTGCCAAAACCCTCTATCCGGGACTTTACACGGCAGATCTGCGCAGGGAGACAAAGCTGTTTTTCAAACTTTTCCTGAGGGTTGATATTGGCGATGACGAGGCCGACGAGATCCTGCTGTTGAAAATGAAGAATGTCCGGCGGAGCGAGGCTGGTGGACCACGCGGATTTGCATACCGGGAACGATGAGCAGAAGATGCTTGAGAACCGTTATTCTAAAAAATATCATCAGGGGTCAAACAATGATCAGTTATGAAGATGCCGTGAAAAAGGTGTTGGAGAATACACAGGTGTTAAAGACCGAAGGAAGACCCGTTCTGGAAAGCTCCGGTCAGGTGTCGGCCGAGAATGTTTTTTCCGATTTCGATCTGCCCCAAACCGACATTTCAGGTCCCGACGGTTATGCGGTAAGATCGTTGGACCTTAAGGGAGCAGGCAAAGATGCTCCTGTTGTCCTCAGAATTGTCGGGACGGCGCGCGCGGGGCGGGTGACAACAAAAGTGGTAAAGACCGGTGCTGCCGTACGGATCATGACGGGCTCCGTGATTCCCGGTGGAGCTGATTGTGTTGTCCGCTTCGAAGACACGGATGAACCGGGGAACAAGAACGGCCCGAACAGGAACAATCCCTCAATGGTGAAGATTTACGTCGAGGCAGCGCAAGGGACCGGTATCCGGCCTTCGGGAAGCAACGTCAAAAAGGGTACCATGGTCTTGTCAAAAGGGACGCTTATGGGTCCGGCGCAAATCTCGGCCCTTTTATCCATTGGAAAGACCCAGGTCACGGTAATCCGCCGCCCCGTCGTTACCGTGATAGCCACGGGCGATGAACTGATCAGCCCCGACAGGCAGCTGTCTCCCGGAAAAACATATAACTGCAATGCGGCCGCAATCGCCTCTCTTGTTGCCCACTACGGCGGCATACCGCGAATTCTGGGGGTTGCACGCGATAACGAGACGTCCATCCTGGAGAAAATTCAGAAAGGCATGGCTTCGGATGCGATCATTACCAGCGGCGGTATCTCTCAGGGAGATTACGACCTCGTCCGTTTTATCCTCGGGAAAGTCGGGGAAATAGTCTTTTCCAGGATCAAGATGGGACCGGGGGCCGCTGTAGCTTTTGGTTCGATCAAGCGGCCGCCCGTCAGAGGAAGGAACGCCGGGATCCCGGTATTTGCCCTGGCCGGCCCTCCAACCGGCTGCCTCATCAATTTTGAAACGCTTGTAAGACCCGCCCTTCTCAAGATGCGCGGGTTGACGCAGGTAAACCATCCCGCTGTCGAGGCGACCGCCGCGGACACGACGGCGAACAACGCTGCAATCCCCTTCGTGAAATGGACATACCTGGAAGAAATAGATGGGGAATACCGCGTGGTAATCAATGTCGCAGAGAGTGTCGGGAGTCTGGCCTCAATAGCTACTGCCAATTCGCTCACTATTATCCCCGAACAATCCCTTGTCAGCGCCGGAGATACCATACGGGTATTGCCTCTGGACTGGCGCCGCTACCAGTCCCGGATAAACTGGACCTTTACGTAAGGAACGAAAGTAATGTTCGAAATCATGGAACATGAAAATATGGATCGTTACCTGGCGCAAAGAAAGGGAGGAAGACCATGAATTCCCGGATTATCCCGGCGCGATGCGCGAGATCCGCAGCACTGTGCGTGCTCATCGCTGTTGTTTTGGCGGCTGTGCTGCCCGCGGCACGGCTTGAAGCGAGAGAGCTTACCGATATCTTCGGCAGGAAGGTCGTCGTCCCCGACTATATAAAGAGCGCCTACGCGACATCGCCGCCCGCTACCTACATGCTCTATGCGCTGGATCCCACGGTGCTTGCTG
>JBDKTK010000379.1:0-8899 GCA_039680225.1 Syntrophaceae bacterium | reverse complement strand
TTTCGATGATCGCCTCTTTACATCGAATTTCATTTTCGCGACCCTGGCGAATTTCTCCAATGCCTTCGGCATGCAGATGCTGGTCGCCACCCTTCCCGTTTATGTCATAAGCATGGGGGGCAGCCAGGTGGATGCCGGCGTGGTCAGCGGCGCGCTGGCCTTCGCGGCCCTGCTCTTCCGCCCCCTGGCGGGCTGGTTGACCGACGCCTGGAACCGCCGTCCCCTGGTCCTGATCGGCACTTCCTGCTACGGCTTTGCGAGCGTCATATACCTGATTGCCGGTTCTATCCCTGTCCTGCTTGCCGGAAGGGTGTTGCACGGCTTCGGGTTGAGCTGCTACACGACGGCCTCCAATTCCTACGTGGCAGACATCTCGCCCCTTAAGAGGCTGGCCGAGGCCATAGGGCTTTTCTCCGCGGCGCAGGCGCTCGGACTGATTGTCGGCCCGGTCGTGGGGTTCATGATTATCGGCTGGACCGGCTTCCAGTACCTTTTCTACTTCACGGCCGGGCTGGCCTTTACCGCTTTCGCCATCTCCGTTTTCACCCGGGAGGACCGGCAGCGCTGGACGGCAAAGGAACGGACCTGGTCGCTGCGCACGGGAATAGTGGATACCGAAGCCCTGCCGGTTGCCTGGACGGCCATGTGCATGGGCATCGGCTTCGGGACAATCAGCGCATTTATCGCCATCTACGCCCAATCGCGCGGCGTGCAGAACCCCGGATACTATTTCATGTTCATGGCCATAGCCCTGCTTGTCTCCAGGACATTCGCCGGCCGCCTGGCCGACCGCTACGGCCGCGCCAGCGCCATTATCCCGGGCGTCATTGTAATGGCCGCGGCCATGGCAATGCTGCCCCCGGCGCGCACCCTCTCTTATTTCGTGATCTCGGCCTCGCTCTTCGGCCTCGGGTTCGGCACGGCGCAGCCCGCGTCAATGGCGCTGCTCATGGACCGGGTCCGGCCCGGGAAGCGCGGCCTCGCCACGAGCACATACTTCACGGGATTCGATGTGGGCATCGCTGTCGGGTCAATATTGCTGGGAGTGGCGGGCCAGCATTGGGGACCCGGCGTTATGTGGCCTGCAGCAGCGATATGCACCATGTTCGGGCTTGCAGGCCTCTCAGCGGACGGCCGCAAGGGCAATGCATCTGCTCCATAAAACAACTCTCGTTTCCCCGGCTTGAAAATTTTTACGCATATCCGGTTTACGAAACGCCCGACTCGTAGTAAATCTTTTTAATCAGCGCCAAAAATTCCGTTAGATCAGCCAAAATATGAAAACCCTGGTAACCGGAGCCACAGGCTTTATCGGGTCGGCAGTTTCAAGGAAACTCGTGTCGGCGGGGCATGACGTGCGCGCCCTGGTCCGGGCGGGCAGCAACCGGAAGAACTTGACCGGTCTCCCCGTTGAAATAGTTGAAGGAGACCTGAGGGACAGCCGGTCGCTGGAAAAGGCCGTGCGGGGCTGCGTTGCGGTTTTCCATGTTGCAGCGGATTACAGGCTTTGGGCCCCCCGCCCCGGCGATTTTTATGAGACGAACGTTACGGGGACCCGCAACCTGGTAACAGCTGCTGCCGGTGAACGCGTGGAGAGGATAGTCTATACAAGCAGTGTTGCCGTGCTCGGACTCAATACTGACGGGAGCCCGGCCGATGAGGAAACGCCTGTTTCCCTTTCCGATATGATCGGCCATTACAAGCGTTCCAAGTTCCTGGCCGAGGCCGAAGTAAGGAGGCTGGCACAGGAGCCCGGCATGCCGGTTGTCATCGTCAATCCCTCGACCCCGGTGGGACCGGGAGACATCAAGCCGACGCCCACGGGCCGAATCATTGTGGACGCGGCTTCCGGCCGCATGCCCGCCTATGTGGATACGGGTCTTAATTTCGTCCACGTCGACGATGTGGCGGAAGGGCATCTCCTGGCAATGGAACGCGGAAGGCCCGGGGAGCGGTACATACTGGGAGGGGCAAACATGAGCCTGAAAGAGGCGCTGGCTGAAATAGCATCGCTTGCCGGCCGCAGGCCGCCCCGCATCCGGCTGCCCCACGGTTTGGTGCTGGCCTTCGCCGCAGCGTCCGAGGGCTGGTCCCTTATCAGCCGCTGCGAACCGCGGGTGTGCATGACCGGGGCGCGGCTCTCCTGCAGGAAAATGTATTTCTCGGCCGAAAAGGCCCGGCGCGAGCTTGGTTACGGGACGCGCCCCGTAACAGAGGGTTTCCGCGATGCCATAAGCTGGTTCAGGCAAAACGGCTACATAAAATCCTGATGCCGCAATTTTCCCGAATGCGGGGACTGATGGATGGCAATCGACTACCTGCAATTGATCCTTGTTGTGCCCGTGATTGCGGGGTCTGTTTACGAAATTCTCCGACTCCTGGCAATGCGGCGGTTCCAGTCCGGCGGTCCCGGACAAAAGGCCGGGGCGCCCGGCGCATATCCGCCGGTCACAATCCTCAAGCCGGTCTGCGGCCTTGACAAGGGTCTGGAGAAAAACCTGCGCAGCGCCTGCCTCCAGGATTATCCTCAATTCCAGGTAGTCATCTCCACCCGGGACCCGCATGATCCGGCATTGCCTGTAATGGAGAATGTCCGGCGGGAGTTCCCGGACAGGGTCGACCTGGCAATTGAAAACATAACCGCCGGGCTTAACGGGAAGATAAACAATCTTGCCGGCGCGCTGCTCCATGCCAGGCACGATATTCTCGTGATCAGCGACAGCGACGTCCGGCTTAAAAAGGATTTCCTCAAGAGCATTGTCGCACCGCTCGCGGCGCGGGAGGCGGGCAACACGGGATTTGTCTGCACATTGTATAAAGCCGTGTCGGCCGGGCCCTGGTACGAAAAAATGGGACTGCTTACCTTCAACGCCGATTTCGTGCCCGGGATAATTTTCGCATATGTCACGGGTGCGGCGAAGTTCTGCCTGGGGTCATCCGTTGCGTTCAGGCGCAAAGACCTGGAGAGCATCGGGGGGATCGGGTCCCTTTCCGGCTATTTGACAGAAGATTACGAAATGGGGCGGCGCCTGCTGGAGTCGGGGAGGAAGATGGCGCTTGTGCCCCACCTGGTGGAAATTCTCGTGGACCTGAAAAGCCCGGCGCAATGGTGGACGGGCCAGGTCTGCTGGGACCAGAAGACGAAATCGGCAAACCCTGCCGGCTTCTTTTCCACGATTGTGACCCGCTCCATCCCCTTCGCGTTCCTGTTCGCCGCCATCCGGGCCGACTTGCCGGGACTGGCCGTCCTGGCCGCGGCCGTCCTTGTCCGGATTATCACCGCGGCGGCCATGCTGAAGGGGCTCGGGGACAGGGAGGGACTGCGGGCCCTGTGGCTGCTCCCGGCGAGAGATGCGGCGGCCCTTTTTTCCTGGGCGGCGGCCCTGGTCAAAAAGGATGTCGTCTGGCGCGGTTCCCGCTACGGTCTTGACCGTTACGGAAAACTTGCCAGGGCTGAATGATGAAAGCGGTTATAATAACGGCCGATGACTTCGGGTTTTCGCAGGCTGTTAACGAGGCGGTCGAGCAGGCGCATCTGCGGGGCGTGCTGGGCACAGCCAGCCTGATGCCGGGGGCCCGGGCAGCGGGGGACGCAATCGAACGGGCGCGCCGCCTTCCCGCGCTGCGGGTCGGTTTGCATCTGGTCCTGGCCGGGCTGAGTCCCGTTTCATCCCCATCCGAAATACCCGACCTCGTCGGTGCAGACGGAAAGTTATCCTCCAGGCTGTTCCTGGCGGGCCTGGACTATTATTTTCGCCCGTCCGTCCGCAGGCAGCTGGAGCGCGAGGTCCGCGCCCAGTTTGAACTTTTCCTGAGGTCCGGCCTGACGCTCGACCACGTGAATTGCCACAAGCACCTGCACCTGCATCCCACGGTATTTGATATAATCATCAAGGCCGGCGCGGGCCACGGCATGAAAGCCGTCCGGCTCCCGTATGAGCCTTATTTCAGTCCGTGCAGGAAGCCGCGCCCGGGACGCATCAGCCGTGTCAGCCGCATCAGCCATATCAGGGGATTGGCGTCCTGGCTTTTCCTTCTTCCCTGGACGGCCCTGCTCAGGAGAAAAATCAGGAACGCAGGTATGAACTCCAATGATTTTGTTTTCGGATTAAGGGATTCCGGAAGGATGGAACTGGACAGGGTCCTGAAATTACTGCGGCGCCTTCCGGCCGGGGTGACGGAAATGTATTTCCACCCGGCCGCCCGGCCCTGCCCCGAACTTGAGAAAGAGGCGCCCGGGTCCCGGCATGTATCGGAATTCGCAGCGCTGATCGACCCGGCGTTCGCGCGGGCCATCGCCGAGCATAAAATACGGCAGGTCGGTTTCGGCGACCTGCCCCTCGCCTGAACTTAACAGGAAGCGTGAATGCTTTTCTTTTCCGGCAGATCGCGGGTCGCGAGCTCGAACATCCTTTCGAGCAGGAAATCGCTGCGCAGGGTCAGATTGGACACAAGTATTATGGATTTCAAAGTACGGCGGGTTATCTTTACATCCCTGCCGCTTTTGTAATCCTTTCTTTTGTTTATGTTCCGGAGGGTGAAGACGGCCATGCCGATGGCCCACAGGCAGAACCTCCTGATGCCTGCCTCTGCAGGCGGTATCAGGGTCGTGTAGGTCAGGGCGTCTTTAAGGTGGCCCCGGGCGACCGCTATCATCTCCCCGATTCCCCTTCCGAACGGCTCCGTGCCGCTGTATCCGGCAAGGTCTCCCGGATCGCATCCCGCAGCCTCGAAAACGGACCGGGGAATCCAGCACGTCCCGCGGGCCCTGTCGTCCCAGAGGTCCTTGATTATGTTGGTCATCTGCAGGCCCTGTCCGAAAGAGACCGCCAGGGTCAACAGTTCTTTCCTGTGCCGGGCAATTTCAGGCGAATAGTCGCAAAAGAGCTCCGTGAGCATTTCCCCCACCACCCCGGCGACGAAATAGCAGTAGCGGTCGAAATCCGCCATATCCCTGAGACCTGCGGGCGACTTCATGCCCTGGAACTGCAGCATCCCCCCTGCCATGACGGCTGCGCAGCGCCTGATCGCCTTCTGCCTGCCGGGGCCCAGGCTCAACACCCCGCTTATCACCGCCGGCGTGTTCAGGATGAGTTCCTTTTCCGCATCGGTGACGCTGTCCGAGAGCAGCGGATGAAGACTTTGCGCGAAAAGAGCGGCCGGAGATTCCGCGTTGACTACTTTCACGAACTCCTCGAAGAAGTATGCCTTCTTGTCAACCGGCAGTCTTTCGTCATCCTCGATGGTGTCTATGATCCTGCAGACCAGGTACGCGGTGGTGACCGCCCTCCCGAGGCTTTCGGGCAGTTCGGGTATGGTCAGGGCAAACGAGCGGGACACTTTTTTGAGCATCTCGCGCTCGCAAGCCGGGTCTGGATGAAATTTTCCCCGAGTATTCATGTCTTTGGATTATAAAGCCCAACCGTTCGGAAATCTATTCTTAACATGATATTCCGCATCGAGCAGTCCGGCCTCGTCGTCAATGTCCCTCCAGAAGAGGCGGCCGATATCCCTTGCCTCCATCTTCCCCTTCCGGGCCAATACCCGGACGGCATCCGACAGACATTCCTCCCCCCTGGATATGGAAGTTTCCAGGCCGTAGAAAATCCCTTCCGTGCAGAGGAACACCCCCGTATCTATACCATTGTATTTGGTCAAGTTTTTTCCGATGTCCAGGACCCGGCCGTTCGCGGCCATGACTTTCGTCGCATCTTCCAGGTCCGGGACCCCGGAGGGATTGAAATCGACGGCGAGGCGGCAGAAACCGTCATGGAGCGGGGCGGAGGCAAGTTCCCGAAGGATCCGGGGCTCGAAAAGATGATCGGACATGAGCAGGGCAAACGTATGCGGCATGAGCCCCCTGGCCTTGAGTACGGATATGCCGTTCGGACGCTCCCATTCTTCGTTGCGGACGCAGCGGACCATCATGCCCCCCGGCATGTCCCCCGGGGCCTGGCCGGCCAGAAAGTCTTCCAGGACGCCGCCCAGGTATCCCGTCACGATGGTGGCCTCGGTTATTCCCGCAGAACCGGCCGCCCTGAGAACGTGCAGGACCAGGGGGGTCCCGTTGGCCTCGATCATCGGCTTGGGACGATCTTCCGTGCCGGACTTGAAGCGGCTGCCCCGGCCCGCGGCTATGACCAGCGCATGCCTGACGTTTGGCGGCGAAGCGGTTTCAGAATTCATTATCCTGTGCCCGTTTCCGGATTAATGGCCCGCAGTGCGATTTTCCCTGAGCAAATTCAGGTGAATCAGACGTTATTGAATCTATATCTTTAATCTTTCCGATGCAAATATTTTAAGTGCTGAAAGGGGGCGGGTTTAACCTCCCTCTTCACCCCCCCTCCGGAGGGGGACAATCCACCCGTATGAATTCCCGCTAAGCCTTATCCTGTCCGCATTTATGTCAATTCTTTATTCTTGACGATTTTTCGTTATTCATGTACAAGCACCGCGGCCGGGGCGGTGGTTCCTCTCGGCCTGAATGCAAATGCAATGCGAATTTAAGGAGGATACTCATTTATGGCAACGAAGAAGAAAACAGGTTCAAAAATAAAAGAAGTCTCCGGGTTGAAGTACGACCAGGAGCTTGCAGACAAGCCTTTCGAGTGGTGGGGACCCTCGCCCGAACAGGCCAGAAAAGTCATGGTATCCAAGCGCAAGGGGCTGCGCGACAAGAGGACTACCCTGAAAGAGGCCGTTAACAGGTACGTCAAGGACGGCATCAACATCGGGATCGGCGGGTTCGTCAACACCCGCGTGCCCGTTTCCATAGTGCATGAAATCATCAGGCACGGGGCCCGCGACCTGACATTGTCCTTCCAGTCCAATTCCATCTGCGCGGAGTTGCTGGCGGGGGCCATGGTCCTGGACCCGGACCGCGTCTCGATCAAACGCGTCGAACTCGCCTGGTGGGGCTACGAGGTTATAGGAATCGCCCCGCTGCTGCGCTATCTGACTTCCAACGGCATGATCCAGCTTGACGACTACACCAACTACGGGATGTCCGCCCGGTTCAAAGCGGCCGCCATGGGCATTCCCTTCATACCGACAATGGACCACGGCGGGTCCGATATGGAATTGGTGAACCGCGGAAAAATGATCGAATGCCCGTTCAGCGGGAAGAACGTCTACCTCGTCCCGGCCTGCCATCCCGATCTCGCCATCATCCACGCAACCGCTTCCGACATGTACGGCAACTGCCGCCTGTTCGGGGCCCACTGCACGTGCCCGGAAATAACGATGGCCGCGACCTACAGCATCGTGACGGCCGAGAGGATCATCCCCAACGAGAACATCCGCACCTACCCCAACCTCACGGAAATCCCCTATGCGGCCGTGGACTGCCTCGTCGAGCAGCCCTTCGGGGCCTTCCCCGGCGCGTCTTACGGGTACCACTGGTTCGACATAGACCACATCAAGAGGTTCCGTTCGATATGCGACGATTTCCGCAAGACCGGCAAGAAAGACAAGCTTCAGAAGTATTATGACGAATATATCTTCGGCTGCGAGACCTTCGACGATTTCCTGGGGAAGATCGGCTACAAGCAGCTGCGGAAACTGCAGGACATGGACGGCGGCCAGCCCATAATCCTGTCATAAAAACAAAATTGAAAAAAATGGAGGTTTACAATGCCTGAATATACACCGTTTGAAATGATTGCTTATACCGGGTCCCGGGTCCTGGAGGACGAGAAGATCGTCTTCGTCGGCACCGGCCTCCCGATCATCGCATCGATGCATGCCCAGCTCACGCACGCCCCCAACCTGGGGATCATCTTCGAGGCGGGCCCCCTCTCCCCCATCCTGGAGATGGGAATGCCGCTCTCTGTCGGCGACACCCGTGCCTGCCGCAAGGCAAGTTTCCTCAAAGGGCTCTGCGGCGTCTTCGAACTCACCCAGAGGGGTTATTCCGATTACGCCTTCATCGGCGGCGCCCAGATCGACATGTACGGGAACGTCTGCTCGACATTCGAAGGCGGCACCTATAACAAGCCGCTCACCCGCTTCCCCGGCAGCGGCGGCGCCGGCGCGATGGCGGCGAACTGTGAGAAGTCCATCATCATCATGGCCCTCGAAAAGAGGCGGTTCGTGGACAAGGTCGAGTTCCTCACCAGCATCGGTTTCGGCGACGGCTCGAAGGACTACCGGGAGAAAGCCGGCGTCACCGGCGCCGGGCCCTACCGCGTCATCACCAACCAAGCCCTTTTCGGCTTCGACGAGAAGACGAGGAGGATGGTCCTGCTCGAAGTGCTCCCGGGAAAGAAGGCCTCGGACATCCAGGACCTGGTCAGCTTCGACCTGCTTATCTCCTCCGACCTGAAGGAGATGGCTGAACCCACGGCCGAAGACCTGCGCCTCCTGCGCGAGGTCTGCGACCCCGACGGGTATTTCCTGAACAGAAAGATCAAGTAAAAAATGGAACCGGGAGAGGGCCCCGCCCTCTCCCGGACCATTTCCCCATGAAGATTGAAATCATCACTCCTTGTAAATTACTCACAGCGCGGTTTGTATCGCATAAAGCTCAACTCAGAATTTTAATAAGGTAAAAAGCAGTTTACGAAGCTGCATCAATATTGTATAAGGCTGCTGACCTCGCATCATCAGAACATATCGACCATCGGACTTTGACCCGGATTTCGACGAGGACACTGATGGACAAAACAATTTCTTAACCCCGTGCTTGCAGGAGAACGGGGTTTCTTTTTTTAAATCCCAATCAAATTCTTTTTCAGCAAATTCTTACCAGGAGGTTTAAATGCAGGAATTCCGGGATAAAATTGCGGTACTGACCGGCAATATCGAATCGGTCATCGTCGGGAAAAAAGATGTTATCGAACTGGCCGTCATAGCGCTGCTTTGCCGCGGGCACCTCCTGATCGAGGACCTGCCCGGGTTG
>JBDKTK010000378.1:0-30092 GCA_039680225.1 Syntrophaceae bacterium | reverse complement strand
TCAGGTCTGAAGCAAATCCGGCGCCCGAATCCTGCGTGGAAAAAATTCCGGTCGAAGATATTGCCGGAGATAATTATTATCCGGCAATGCTCGACGGCGTGGATACAATTGTGCACCTGGCCGCCCGCGTCCATGTAATGAACGGAAACGGGAGGTCAATCGATGAATACAGGCGCCTGAATGTAGCCGGGACAGCAAGGCTGGCAAAAGCGGCGGCTCAGAATAAAATCAGGCGTTTCATTTACGTCAGCACCATCAAGGTAAACGGGGAGGAAAACCCCGCCCCCTACACGGAAAATGACAGTCCGTTTCCCCGGGACCCCTACGGAATCAGCAAGTGGGAAGCCGAACAGGCCCTTGAAAAAATAGGTTCGGAAACCGGACTGGAAATCGTTATTTTGAGACCCCCGCTGGTTTACGGCCCCGGTGTGAAGGCGAACTTTTTGAATCTTATAAAGCTGGTGGAGAGCAGAGTGCCGCTGCCGTTTGCAAGCGTCCGGAACAGGAGGAGTTTTGTATTCCTTCACAACCTGGTCGATGCCATTTGCGTCTGCGCCGTCCACCCCCGGGCGGCCGGTTCGACATTCATGGTAAGCGACGGCCGGGACGTCTCCACTCCCGAAATGATTAAAATGATTGCTTCCGGATTGAAATCGAGGCCGGCGCTTGTGCCCTGCCCGGTCACGCTGCTCGGCATCCTGGGAAGGCTTGCCGGAAAGGGGGACGAAATGGCCCGTCTGGTCGGCTCCCTGAGAATGGACATTTCAAAAATAAAGACGGCCCTCGGCTGGGACCCTCCCCACACGATGGAGGAAGGTATTGAAGAGACAGTCAAATGGTACAAAGCCTCCTGAAGCGGTGCTTCGACCTGGCGGCGGCATCTGTTTTAATTGTCCTCCTCAGTATTCCGCTCCTGGTTACCGCCCTGATCGTCAAATTCACCTCGCCGGGACCTGTCCTTCACTGGTCGAAAAGGATCGGCATTGATAACCGCATATTCAAAATGCCGAAGTTCCGCACGATGGTGATCGATACGCCGGATGTCGCCACTCACCTTCTGCAGGACCCGGAAAGGTACCTCACCGCGCCGGGAACTTTCCTGCGAAAATACAGCCTGGATGAAATCCCGCAGCTGTGGAGCATTCTGAAGGGGGATATGAGTTTTGTCGGACCGAGGCCGGCCCTTTACAACCAGGAAGACCTGATAGGCCTGAGGACCGCCAAAGGCATCCATAAACTGGTGCCCGGGATCACGGGATGGGCCCAGATCAACGGCCGGGACGATCTTCCGATCCCCCAAAAGGTGCAGTACGAGGAGATTTATTTAAAGAACCGGTCTTTTTTATTCGATTTGAAAATCCTCTATTTAACTTTTTTAAAGGTCGTCCGGGCAGAAGGCGTGAAGCACTGAGCCGGACTGAACAGCAGATATGAAATACCTGATTCGCAACAGAAACTTCTACCTGATACTGGCGGGAGACATTTCCTTCATCATCATAGCCTTCATCGCTGCACATATGCTCCGGTTCGAGGGGAATATCCCTGCCGAATACTGGGCCGGTTTAAAAAAGATGTTGCCGGTCATAGTTATTGTAAAAGTCGGCGTGTTCTTTATTTTCAAGCTTTATGCAGGCATGTGGAGGTACGCAAGCCTGGTCGATCTCTTCAATGTTGTAAAAGCATCTGTCTCGTCGTCTTTGATAATAATATTGTTTGTCCTTTTCCTTTACCGGTTTGAAGGCTACTCCCGGTCGGTCTTCCTGATAGACTGGATCCTGACGCTTTTTCTGATAGGCGGCATTCGCGCCGGGATAAGGATCGTCCTGTCGAACAATTTGCGTTCCTTCTTCAGCTTCAGGGACTCCGGCGACTGCAAGAGAATGATAATCGTGGGCGCGGGCGGGGCGGGCGAAAAGGTATTGCGGGAGATTCATGACAACCCGGGGCTCAATTACAACGTGATAGGCTTCCTTGATGACGACCCCTATAAACGGGGCAAGGCAATCCACGGGGTGCCGGTGCTCGGCACGCCCGGCCAGGTCCAGCAATTCAAATCTTACTTTGACGAGGTCCTGATAGCGATCCCCTCTGCCCGGGGCGAGGTGATCAGGAAGATCGTCTCCGCCTGCGAGCGCATCGGCAAGCGGGTGCGGATCATCCCCAACATGGGAGAGCTTATCGGCGGCAAACTGTCCCTTAAGGCCATAAGAAATATCACCCTCGAAGACCTCCTGGGAAGAGATGAAATTTATCTGGAGCAGGACAAAATCGATTCCTATCTGAAAGACAAGCGCGTGCTGGTCACGGGAGCGGGAGGGTCCATAGGCAGCGAACTGGTGAGGCAGATCGGCAGGTTCAAGCCCCAGGCGCTGGGACTCGTTGAATTCAGCGAATACAATCTGTTCCAGATAGAAATGGAAATCCGGCAAAAGCTTGGGACGGTATCGGTCGAGGGCTTCCTGGCCGATATCCGGAACAGCAGGTCCGTCCGGCGCGTGTTCGATTCTTTCCAACCGGATGTAGTTTTCCATGCGGCGGCGTACAAGCACGTCCCCCTCCAGGAGATTACTCCCTGGGAGGCTGTTGTCAATAATGTGCTCGGCACCAGGAACCTTGTTGATGCGGCAATTGCGTCAAATGTCAAAAAGTTTGTCCTGGTGTCCACGGACAAGGCCGTAAGGCCTTCGAACGTGATGGGCGCCACGAAGAGGATTGCGGAAATGCTCATCCAGACTGCAAACGGGAACGGGACCAGTTTCATAGCAGTCCGCTTCGGAAACGTCATCGGGAGTTCCGGTTCGGCCATCCCTGTTTTCCAGAAGCAGATCGCGCAGGGGGGCCCGGTGACAGTCACTCATCCGGATATCCAGCGATACTTCATGAGCATCCCGGAAGCCGCTCAACTAATCTTACAGGCGGGCGCCATGGGCGAGGGCGGCGAAATTTTTATCCTGGACATGGGAAAGCCGGTGCGCATCCTGGACATGGCCAGAGAGTTGATCCGCCTGCATGGACTGGAGCCGGACAAGGACATCCCCATCAAATTCATCGGCCTGCGTCCGGGAGAGAAACTGTATGAAGAACTCATAACGAAGGGCGAAGGGATAGTTGAAACCTACCACGAGAAAATAGTTGTGCTGCGCGGGCGCTACGGCAATCCCGGCAATTTAAAAACCCGTGTGGATGAGCTCCTGGAGCTTTCAGTTAAATGTGATGCCCGGCTGATCAGGGATAAGCTGAAGGAAATCGTCCCGGAATACAACCCTCAACCCTGATACTGCCCGGGACAACCCCTGAAATGCCAAACCAGAAGCTTTGAGTACAAGGCAAGCTTGTCTCTCAGGTTCCTGAGCAGGCCCGCCGTCAGGACATTCGCCAAAAAAGTGAAAATCCAGTTCACCATGAGCCGGATGAAGATGACCAGGCAGGCAAGCGAGTAGTACAGGGCGCCGTTCCATTTCCGGAAATAAATGTACCTCGACCTGTAAAACAGGACCCTGGACCTGATGTTGTGGCCGATGCTCTGCCCCTGTAAATGATAGATATACGCGCCGGGCACATGGAATATCTTCCATCCGGCCTTTTTCATCTGCAGCGCCCAGTCTGTTTCCTCAAGAAAAAAGAAATACCTCTCGTCCAGCAATCCCACCTGTTCCACCGCTTTTCTCCTGACCATCAGACAAGCCCCGATCGCCGAATCTATTTCTATCGGTCCGCTGTAAGCATGCCTCTTGCCGGGGAACCTCCGCGGAAACAGGAACTCCAGAAGGGGGACATTGAAAACCAGCGTCATCAGGCCGGGGAAGCTCGCCATGGAATTCTGCTTTGTGCCGTCCCTGTTCAGCAGCTGGCCGCAAGCCATTGCGGCTTCGGGATGCCCTTCCATGAACGAAAACAGTTTGTTCACGGCATCTTCGGTCAGCACTGTGTCGGAGTTGAGCAGCAGGGCATAACGGCCCTGCATTATTTTCAATGCCTGGTTGTTCGCTGCCGCGAATCCCAGGTTTTCGTTGTTTTCGACCAGGTTAACCCCGGGGAATTTCGACCTGATGAGACCGGCGCTGCCGTCGCTTGATGCATTGTCCACGACGAAGATTTCGAAGGAGATGCCCTTGATGGTCTTGTAAACCGATTCCAGGCAAGCGGCGGTGAGGTCCCCGGTGTTGTAGTTAATTATGACTATTGTCAGATCGGTCATTGCGCTTTTTTGCTTCCATATTCAAAGCGGACAACTTGGCGTATTTGGAAAATTTATTGATTGCATCTGTCATGGAAAGGGTGAATCCCTGCCGGCCGTCGAGGAACCCCAGCCGGACCACATAGTTTTGAAAGAAGGCGAGTTCGGCCCTGATTGCCGCTTCCCAGACCGAACATTTCCTGCCTTTGCTGAATTCCTGCTCGGCTCCCAGCGTGGAATACTGATTTATTTTCAGGAGGATCTTGCCGAGATCGCTCTCCGTGAAATGCTCGATCGGGCAGTCCAGGATTTCGACCGGGCCGTCTATGATTACGGACTCGTGCACAGCGTTATCGCTCATCCGGCCGCGCCCCTTCTGAAAAAACCTCGCCACCCTGTCCGGCCACCAGCCCATGTGCCTGATCCACCTTCCCTGGAAAAAATTCTTCCGGGGAAAACTGTAACCGGCTGCGGTCCCCCTTAATCCGCCTGATCCGCTTATCCCGATAATTTTTGACTCCGTCGCGGAAGGGATGCGCTCATCCGCATCAAGGACGAGGACCCAGGGGTTCCGGCACTTGTCGATTGCAGATTGTTTTTGGGCCCCGAACCCTTTCCAGTCTTCCACGAAGACGTCGCAGCCGAAATCACGGGCAATCCGGACGGTATCGTCGGCGCTGCCGGAATCGACGACTACTATCTGGCCGGCGAACTTCACGCTTTCCAGGCAGGAAAGGATCTTGTCTTCCTCGTTTTTCGTGATTATGGCAACCGATATTTCCGGACCGCTCATGGGACAAAGCCAAACCTTTAGTTTATGACGGGCAAAATATATCAAATCCGCCATAAAATCACGCTCAAATCCGCGGCCCGCTAATTACAAATATACCAGGAATACTGGCGTCGATTGTGCTATATAGGCGCCGACTGATTCTCAGGAAATAATTCCGAATGCAAAGCAAGATTTCCGTTATTTTGACCGCCTGGATGCGCCCGCAAAACCTGGAAGAGCAGGTGCAGCGTATACTCGACCAGACGGTCCGGCCCGCCGAGATCGTGCTTTGGTACAACCAGCCGCTGAAAAAGCTGGGGTTTCTCGAACGCAAAAAGCTGGTCGAATTCAAAAACGATAAATACGTAAAAAAAATAATCTGCGACTATAATTTCGGGATCATCCCCAGATTCTGCCTGGCTTCCTGCCTGGAGGGCGATTATATCTGCATATTCGACGACGACACGATGCCCGGGAGCAAATGGTTTGAAAACTGCCTCAATTACGTCGATTCCGAAAAATGTATTTGCGGCACCATCGGGCTTCGCTACCTGTCGAAATCAGAATTGAAGACAGAGAAGCCCCGCATGGGCTGGGAGGGGATGAACAGCAAACTGGAGTTTGTCGATACAGTCGGCCACAGTTGGTTTTTCCGGCGCGAGTGGGCGCGTTTCGTCTGGGACGAGGAGCCGCTTCTGAGGACATTCGGGGAAGACATCCATTTTTGCGCTATGCTGCAGCGCCACGGCATCCGGACTGCCTGTCCGCCCCACCCGCAAGGCGAGCCGGACCTCTGGGGGTCGGTCAAATCCAGCCTGGGAGTGGACCAGGTCGCAATAAGCTGCAGTTCCGATAAATCCAGGGATTTCTGGGCCGTGGTGAAATACGAAATTGAAAGGGGCTTCAGGCCTGTACTGCTATGATACTGATTGCTTATGGGACCCGTCCCGAAGTTATCAAACTTTTCCCCGTTATCCTGGAGCTCAAAAGGCAGGGCGTTCCGTTCAAGACCCTTTTCAGCGGCCAGCATACCGATTTATACCTGGACGTAAAGGACCTCGTCCCACAACCCGATTACAGTTTTGCCGGGTTGTTTGCCGGCCGGAACAGGCACAACACACTGGCCAATTCTTATCTGAAGATTGCCCGGGAAGCCGAAAAGCTCTTCACCGCTGATAAATTCACTGCCCTGATCGTCCAGGGCGACACCACAACGGCGCTGGCGCTCGCCCAGATCGGCTATTACAACAAGATCAGGATCGCCCATGTCGAAGCGGGCCTGCGCACTTTCGACCTGAATAATCCATATCCCGAAGAGTTCAACAGGACCGTTATCTCTCAAATCGCCGATTTCAATTTCGCCCCTTCGGGGCAAGCCGTTCAGAACCTGGAAAAAAGCGGCGCCAAAAACATCTACCATGTCGGCAACACGATTATTGATGCGGTGCAGTTCATGAAAAGGAAACTGGGCTTGAAGGTAAAAAGGTCGAACAAGGTGCTCGTGACCCTCCACCGGAGGGAAAACCATTCAATCATGAGGGCCCTGTTTGGCGAGTTGCAGGAAATTGCCGGCGAGCATCCCCGGCTGGAGTTCATACTGCCGATCCATCCCAACCCCAACGTCATGAAACACAAGCCCGTCCTGAAATCACCCAATATCCGCGTAGTGCCTCCGCTGGACTATCCCGCTTTGCTCAGGGTCCTGAGCTCGGTTAATTTTATCATTTCAGACAGCGGCGGCATCCAGGAGGAGGCCACCTGCTTCAACAAGAAAATAATCATCGTCCGGGAAAAGACCGAGAGGCCGGAAGTTGTGGATATCGGCTTGGGAAGACTGGCCGGGCGGGATATCCGGCAACATATCGAGTGGGCGATGGGGCCTTTCCGCGGACGCGCGATGGATGTTTACGGGAAGGGCGATGCGTCCGGGAAAATAGTCAAAATATTGAAGAAAGCTTCTAAGCAGATTTAAGGCGTTTGAAAAGAACAATCCTTCCTGTTTCCTCATAGTACCACTCTCCCACCACAAGGAAATCGTTACGGTCGTATTCTCTCATAAAGTCAAAATCAGCGGGCCAGTATTTTTCCTCCCAAACCATGTACCGCGCTTTACACCGATCTACAGCGTGTACAAATTCGGGGTAATTACTCCCGATACAATTGCTGCAATCACCATCGTCAGGGCAGGTAAAATCCGGCGAATTCAAATTGCTGTAAAGGTGTAAAATTCTGAAATATGCGCCTACAACCATGATATTAACTGATTTTGAGCCGTTTTCCTGTTCAGCAATATATGTTCCGATTTGTTTGAAAACAGCCTTGCCATTATCATCCTGTTTGACTTGCGCCGGTAAGGCATATGCGAAGAGAATGCAGACAAAAATGAATATCGTTGCGGATTGCCTTACTTTCAGCAGCCGACGGAAGAAGGAGAGGACCCGCTCAATACCGAACCCGAGGAATACGAAAGAGGGCAGTATGAGTAGTGTCGCATACCTGTTCTCGAGAAACCAGTGCTTGAGGACAAAAACATAGAGGATCAAAAAGGACCCTGATACCAGGACTGCGAAATAAGGGGCTTCGCTACTCTCTCGCCATTTCTTGAAATCAAAAAACCCTAACAGGAAAATCAGAAAGAAAAGATAAAGGAAGGATTGGGCCACGCCGTTGACTACTATATTGACCCCCAGCATCCATAAAAGTGTGCGGACTTGTTTGAAAAACTCATGTTCAAAACCGGCAGGATGCGATTGGATTATTGACAGCAGATTCGTTCGAAGGTCGTGATACGATTTTAGAGCATTCGGCAGCATATCCTGGACTTCGCCGAATTTGTGAATAATTTGCAACCCAAGGGCCTGCATAAGAAAAATTATCCCGATCCCGAACAGGATGGGGGCGAAAAAGCCGGCAATCTTCAATGATTTCCGGTTTGTTTTTCTAAAGATCAGGTATAACGGCGTCAGGGCAAGGAACATTATTGCCTCTATCCGGTTCCATGCCGCCAGCATGAAGAAAACAGTGCTCAAAGGGAAAAAACAGGTTTTATCCTTCTTCAGCCCTGCCGAAAAAAAATAGATCCCGCAAGCGGAAAAGAACCAGAATGGAGCATCACGTCCGATGTCGACCCCGGCAGTTACAAAAACATACATCACAGAGTAGCTCAAGGCGACGAGCAGGCTGATATCGACCGGGAAATAAAGCCGGGCAGTATAATATATCGGAACTGTTGTTAAAGTCCCAAACAGGATTGATGTCGCAACCAGCGAAACGACCCAGTCATGAGTCAATGCAAAGAGCAGGCTTGAAATAATCGGGTGAATGGAAACTGATTTGAGCACACAGGAGTTGACGGCCTGCCATTGACCATAATACAGGGCTTTGGCTTGAAAGAGATATATTGCCGTGTCGACATTTAATATGGGGGTGAAATAAGCTCGCGAAACCCGCAGGACAAGGGCCGCAATGCGAACCGCAAAAAGGAGATATTTCTCATCATAACGGCCGCATAATGATTCCAGCCGGTCCACTGCCGAACCGGCGCACCTTTTTACATTTGAAATAATTGATGTTTTTCGGCTGGCCATTCAGCGCTCAAAACCCTTGAGGACCAGGTTCATCATCCGGTCTGTCTCATTGCCCCTTCCAGTGTGTTCTTGAGCAGCATAGCTATCGTCATCGGTCCCACGCCGCCCGGAACAGGCGTTATATAGGATGCCTTGGGCGACACCTCGGCGAAATTGACATCCCCGGCTACCCGGCCGTCCGCGAGCCGGTTCACCCCTACATCCACCACCACGGCCCCCGTCTTGACCATGTCGCCCCTGATCATCCCGGCCTTCCCCGCAGCCGCAACCAGGATGTCGGCCCGCCTGGTCACTTCGGCAAGGTCTCTTGTCCTGGTATGGCAGATTGTCACGGTTGCATTCAGGGCCAGAAGCATCAAGGCGAGCGGTTTTCCGACGATGTTGCTCCGGCCCACTATGACCGCCTCTTTTCCGGATATTTCGATTTTATACCGATCCAGGATTTCCACTATTCCCGACGGGGTGCAAGGCCGGTGATAGGGATTGCCCAGGAAAAGGTGTCCGATATTGTAGGGATGGAAACCGTCCACATCTTTTTTGGGGTCCACAAGCTCAATAAGGGGCTCGGGCCTGATATGCGGCGGCAGGGGCAACTGGATCAAAACCCCATGTATCCTGTCGTCTTTATTAAGAGACCGGATCAGGTCGGATATCTCTTCAGCTCTGGTGCCGGCGGGCAGATTATATTCTCTTGACAGGAAGCCGGCCGCCTCGCAGGCCTTCTCCTTGTTATTCACATATATCCTCGAAGCCGGATCATCTCCGACAAGGATGACGGCGAGCCCCGGGACAACCCCGGTCCTCTGTTTCAACGCCTGAGCTTTTTCCCTTATTTCCGCCCGCAGCTCGGCGGCAGTCTTTTTCCCATCAAGAATTATTGCCATAATGCCTCCTGAAAAAGCTTTAGCTAATTCAATACGACCTAAAAGTCAAGAAAACAGGCATGTTCTGATAAGACTGTTTTTGCTGCAATTCCTGAGGGATATCAGTTCAGCGAAGTGATCTTTCTCAATAATTTCATTGAAGAGTTGATGATGCTGTGCTATGGTTTGGCGTTCAAAAAACGGGAGGTTTATTATGGATTTAGGACGAATGCTGGAGGAAACCGGCAGAAATTTTGCAGGCAAAACAGCATTAATCCATAACGAAACCCGGCTTTCATATTCTGATCTGAACAACCTGGTTAATTCCTTTGCAAACAAACTTAAATACCTGGGCATTGGTAAGGGCGATAAAATAGCCATCATCCTTCCCAATATTCCCGAGTTTGTCATATCCTATTTCGCCGCCCAGAAGATCGGGGCTGTAGCGGTTACTCTTAATATAATGTCAACCGCATACGAGCTTACTTACCTGCTCGAAAACAGCGATTCGAGAATCGTTGTAACAACCGGCCTGCTGGCGCCCCGGGTTGAGGAAGCATGCCGGGCCGTATCGGACACCAAAGAAATAATATTTACAAACGGTCTGGATGAGCCTTCCCCCTTCAGGGATGCCCTGCAGGGACCTTTTTCCTTCGAAATACCCGAAATCGGAGAAGATGACCCTGCCGTAATGATTTACACATCGGGCCTGACCGGGAAACCCCTGGGAGCCGTCCTGACCCACAAGAACCTGTTCAGCCAGAGCGACCTCCTCAGAAATCCCTTACAGGGAAGTGAAAATGATCGCGGGTTGAGCGTCATTCCGCTATTTCATTCATTTGGCGCTGTTGCCAACATGCTGGCCCTGATTCGCCTGGGCGCAAGCATGGTCATGATGGACCAGTTCCACATCGAAAGCATATTCAGGGCCATAGATAACGAGAAAATTACATTCATAGGGGCCGTGCCGCGGTTATTCATTGGAATGCTGCTTCAGGAGAACCCCAATAAGCACAAGTTCGACACCCTGCGGCTCTGCATTACCGGCGGGTCGGCAATGCCTCACAAACTGATCCCCGATTTTGAAAAAAAATTCAACGCCCCGCTCCTTGAGGGTTATGGCCTGACCGAAGCTTCGCCGGTTTGCGCTGTTAACAGAATTGAAAAAACACAGAAGTTCGGATCCATCGGGATTCCCATTCCCGGGGTTACGGCCAAAATCGTAAACGGGAACGGATTGGAATTGCCGGCCTCTGATACCGGTGAACTGATTATCCGGGGCGTAAATGTCATGAGGGGTTATTATAAAGATGACACGGCCACTTCCGATATCATCCGGGATAACTGGTTACATACGGGTGATCTGGCCAGGATAGACGAGGATGGGTACATTTTTCTAACCGGCCGGAAAAAACGAATGATTATCAACAGCGGATTCAATGTATATCCGCGTGAGATTGAGATTGTTTTAAATATGCTTCCTGATGTCAAGGACTCGCTCGTAATCGGCGTACCTGACCTGATGAGGGGAGAGCTTGTAAAAGCTTTGGTAATAAAGAAAAACGGGTCTTTGCTTGACGAAAAATCCGTCCTGAAACACTGCAGAACCTTTTTATCTTCCTACAAATTGCCTCGTGAAGTAGAGTTCGTTGAAAGCTTCAAATAGTGAAATTTATTTCACTTAAAATACTCCAAGGGACACCTGGGAGAAGAGGAGGAGGAAGCAAATGTCAAAAGTACCGCAAAAGCTTGACAAGAAGAAGTCTGAAGTTTACGCAAACGCTCCCATCGCTAAGTACGGAGAACGCAAATGCGATTTTTCCGGAATGGGGAGGGTCATCAAGAACAAGTCCAGGAGTCTCCGGGAAGTTGTCTGCGTAGAGGCCTGCAGGACCCCTTATGGAACATATGGAGGCTCTTTAAAGGATTTCCAGGCTGTGGAGCTGGGCGCGCTAGCAATAAAGGAAGTATTGAGGCGCACGAACGGCAAGGTTAAAGGGGAAGATGTCGACTACATCTTCATGGGCCAGGTCGTCCCGGCAGGCGCAGGACAGGTGCCGAGCCGGCAAGCCACGATCCTTGCGGGAGTCCCCGAATCAGTTCCATCAATAACAATCAACAAAGTTTGTTCCTCCGGTATCAAACCCATAGATCTGGCCACGCAGATGATCCAGCTCGGCAGAGCGGAAATCTGCATCGCCGGCGGCCAGGAGAGCATGAGCAACTGCCCGTTTGCGCTCCCGGATATGAGGTGGGGCGCGAGAATGGGCCTTACTAGCAAACCCGCAGTTGACCTGATGGTATATGACGGATTGTGGGATGCGTTCTACAACAGGCACATGGCCATTCACGGATCGGAAGTCGCCGATGAATTCGGGTTCAGCCGCCAGGACCAGGACGAGTGGGCCCTGAAATCGCAAATGGGCGCGGTTGAAGCGATGAAGGCCGGCCGCCTTGACGATGAGATCTTCCCGGTCGAGATTAAAAAGGGCAAAGAGACTGTTGTCTTTGACAAGGACGAGGGTCCCAGGCCCGGCACAACCCTGGAAGGGCTTGCCAAGCTTCCAGCCGTTTTCAATCATAAAAGCACGGTTACCGGAAAACCCGGCAGCGTCACGGCAGGTAATGCACCTGGCGTCAACGACGGCGGCGACGTCTGCCTGCTCATGAGCAGGGAAATGGCCGATAAGCTGGGAATGAAACCCCTCTTTACAATACTGGACTATGCTGAAGTGTCGCAGCCCGTCAAAGACATTGCGACTGTGCCGGGGCTCGCGATTAAAAAAATCCTTCAGCAGAATGACCTCAAGCTGGACGAACTCAAGCTGATCGAGATAAATGAGGCCTTTGCTGCCGTCGTTCTCGTGAGCGCAGGGAGCGTCCTCGGAATGACAAAAGAAGATATGTTTAAAAAAGTTAACGTAAATGGAAGCGCCATAGCGTTCGGTCACCCGATCGGGGCGACCGGGGCAAGGATTGTGATGACCCTTGCTTACGAACTCAGGAGGCGTGGAGGAGGCCTGGGAGTCTGCGGAATCTGTTCCGGGCACGCCCAGGGAGATGCAATGCTGATCAAGGTAGAAGCATAAATATGTTGATTTATTCAGAGAGAGGAAAGGAGATATTTCGATGAGTGATGTTGTAATAGTAAGCGGAGCAAGAACAGCCGTAGGCGAATTCGGCGGTTCTTTGAAAGGTGTTTCAGTTGTAGAACTTGGCAGGCTGGTCATCAGAGAGGCCATAATCAGGGCAGGATTGAGGCCGATTACACCTTCCGATATCAAAGGGTTCCGGCCCGCGGTTTTCGGCAATTTCGAGATGACCGAATTGCAGAAAAAACATTATGATTATGACAGCTCGCTTACCCCCGTATATTTTGATGAAGTAGTCATGGGAAACGTTCTGAACGCCGGATTAGGCCAGAATCCCCCCCGTCAATCGGCCATCTATGCGGGGCTTCCCGAAGAGACGAACGTGTTCACGGTCCAGAAAGTCTGCGCATCCGGAATGAGGGCCATCATATCAGCAGCCCAGATAATAAAAGCCGGTGATGCGGATATAATGGTCGCGGGCGGTATGGAGAACATGAGCAACGTTCCTATGGCATTGCCCGATGCCCGCTGGGGTTACAGGATGAACATGCCATTCGGCAAAGTTACGGACCTGATGGTCCATGACGGCCTGTGGGAAATATTCAATGCCTACCACATGGGCTTCACGGCAGAGAACATTGCCGAAAAAATGAAAATTTCCAAAGAAGATCAGGACAAACTCGCATACGAAAGCCACAGGAGAGCCAGGGAGGCCAACGCCAGCGGCGCAGTGGCTAATGAAATTGTGCCGGTTGTGGTTCCGCAGAGGAAGGGCGACCCGAAGGTGTTCAAAGTTGACGAACGTCCCATGGAGACAAGCCTGGAGAAAATGGCAAAGCTGGCGCCCGTCTTCAAGAAAGGCGGAACGGTAACGGCCGGCAACGCATCGGGCATCAACGACGGAGCTGCCGCGGTTGTGGTGATGAGCGCCGCCAAAGCAAAAGAGCTCGGCTGCAAGCCCATGGTAAAAATTGTCGGCTACGCTTCCGGCGGAGTCGATCCGGCTTTCATGGGATTGGGACCGATTCCGGCCGTCAAAAAGATTCTGAATAAATTCAATTTAAAGGTGAATGACATCGATCTGTGGGAACTTAATGAGGCCTTTGCCGTCCAGGCCCTTGGCTGTGTCCGGGAGCTCAATATCGATATGGCCAAGTGCAACATTAACGGAAGCGGAATCTCCATCGGGCATCCCATCGGATGCACCGGCGCCAGGATAACTTACACCCTGGCCAATCAGATGAAAAAACGAAACGCGAAACTCGGCATCGCCGGCCTGTGTATAGGCGGCGGGCAGGGAATGGCAATTCTTCTGGAAAGCGTTTAGGAAATTAAGGGCGGTCTGAAAAAGGCCGCCCTTTTTCGTCTTAATTAAATCCCAAGGAGGGCGGACATGGAAGTAAAGACTTTTGGTGTAGTTGGCGCGGGTCAGATGGGTAACGGTATCGCCCAGGTTGCTGCATATCCCGGCGGGCTCAATGTAATCATGAGCGATATTGCCGACAATTTCGTGCAGAGGGGCCTGGACACAATTTCCAAGAATCTGGACAGGCTGGTCGCCAAAGAGAAGCTCACGGCCGATCAGAAAAAAGAGATCATGGGACGCATTAAGGGTACGACGAAGCTGGAAGACATGAAAGACGCCGATTTCGTGGTCGAAGCCGCTGTCGAGAGAGAGGACCTGAAACTCGGGATATTCAAGACTCTCGATTCGGTGTGCAAACCCGATGTTGTGCTGGCCACTAACACTTCTTCCATTCCTATTACGAGGATTGCCGGGGCCACCAAAAGGGCCGACAAAGTCATCGGTATGCACTTCATGAACCCTGTCCCGGTAATGAGACTCGTTGAGGTCATCCGGGGGTTGGCCACATCGGATGCAACTTATGAGCTCACAGACAAGCTGTCCAAACAGTTCGGCAAAATCCCTGTGCAGTGTAATGATTTCCCCGGATTCATATCAAATCGTGTTCTCCTGCCTATGATCAATGAGGCGGTTTATGCCCTTTTCGAAGGTGTCGGCACCCCGAAGGCCATTGACGATATTATGGTCCTTGGCATGAATCATCCCATGGGTCCCCTGGCGTTGGCCGACCTTATCGGCTTGGATACCTGCTGGGCCATTATGGACGTTTTACATAAGGGCTTCGGCGATTCCAAGTACCGGCCATGCCCGTTGCTCAAGAAATACGTGGATGCCGGCTACATGGGAAGGAAATCCGGAAAAGGATTCTATGATTACAGCAAGTAGCTTTTAATTCTGTTGGGAAAGGAGGGGATCTGCTTTATGGAATACAAAAATCTGCTGTTCGTAGTTGAAGATGGTGTCGCGACAATTACTTTTAATCGGCCCAAAGCTCTCAATGCAATGAACTCGGAGACCATGTGCGAGCTTTATGACGCCGCGATGCGCTGCAAAACCGATGATGCAATCAAGGCCGTCATATTAACCGGGTCAGGCGATAAAGCCTTTGTTGCCGGAGCTGATATTTCCCAGATGCAGAATATGAGGCCCCAGGAATCCCTGGCCTTCATGGAACTCGGTATTGATACTTTGAGAATGATTGAAACTCTTCCCAAGCCGGTGATTGCGGCCGTCAACGGGTTTGCCCTGGGCGGCGGCACTGAAATCTCGATGGCCTGCGATATGAGGTTCGCTTCTGAAAACGCCCGGTTCGGGCAGCCGGAAATCCTGATAGGATTGATACCGGGCTGGGGCGGCACCCAAAGGCTGGCCCGGTTGGTCGGGTTCGGCAGGGCAAAGGAACTGATTATGGGCGGCGAGCAGATCGACGCCAAACGTGCTCACGAAATAGGCCTGGTAAACCGGGTTTATCCGGCAGACCAGCTGATTGCCGAAACAAAGAAGTTCGCCGCAAAAATGGCACGGCTTCCCGGATTCGCCCTGAAAATGGCCAAGCACGCGATCAATTTTGGTTATGACCTTGCTTTGGATAATGCAAATCGACTTGAATCAGAATGCTGCGCTCAGTGCTTCAGCACTGATGATCAAAAAGAAGGCATGAAGGCTTTTCTCGAAAAGAGAAAACCTAATTTTACCGGTCATTGATTTTTTTCATGGTGGTTAGTTTTTTCATTAAACCCATTATAAAAAAAGGAGGCAGGAAATGAATTTTGGGTTAACCGAAGAACAACAAATGGTAAAGGACCAGGTAACCAGGTTTGCAGAAACTCAAATTAAACCGATCGCAGCAGAGTTGGACAAGACTCACAGGCATCCCGAAGAGATCTGCCGCAAATTGGGAGAGATGGGAATCATGGGCGTCGCCATCCCGACGGAGTACGGCGGAGCCGGTATGGACATCGTAACATACGTCCTCGCCATGGTCGCCATTTCCAAGGCGTGCGCGAGCACGGGCGTTATAGTTTCAGTCAATAACTCCCTGTATGGCTATCCCGTATGTACGTTCGGTACCGAGGAACAAAAGAAGAGGTATCTCACGCCCGTTGCCAGTGGAAAGGTGGAGGGATGCTATGCCCTCACGGAAGCAGGAGCAGGCTCCGACGCCGCGGCGCTGGCCTGCAGGGCCGTGCTCAAGGGCGACAAGTACATCGTCAACGGCACCAAGCGTTTCATCACGAACGGTAATGTGGCCAGGTATTGTGTTCTTGCCGCGACAGCCGACCCGGCGCTGGCGTATAAAGGTGTCCTCAATCTGATCGTTGACTTGAAGGAAACCAAGGGATTTTCAGTCGGTAAGATCGAGGAAAAAATGGGAATCCTTGCTTCGGGAACGGCGGAGCTCGTATTTGAAGATGCGGAAGTCCCGGCGGCAAACCTCCTCGGCAAACCCGGCCAGGGCTTCAAGCAGATGATGATGGGCCTTGACTGCGGAAGGATCGGCATCGGCTCCCAGGCCTGCGGTATCGGCAAGGCTGCTTTGGAAGACGCCCTCAATTATGCAAAAGAGAGGGTACAGTTCGGCAAACCGATCTCCTCATTCCAGGCGATCCAGTTCAAGCTGGCCGACATGGCGACGGAACTGGAAGCGGCAGAACTCCTTCTGCTCAGGGCCGCCTGGATGGAAGACAATCACCTGGACTATGAAAAGGAATCCGCCATGGCCAAAATGTACGCCTCCGACGTGGCAATGAAAGCGGCCATTGAAGGCGTCCAGATATTCGGCGGTTACGGCTACTGCAAAGAGTACCCGGCGGAAAGGCACATGAGAGATGCCAAGATCTGCCAGATCTATGAAGGCACCAATGAAGTCCAGAGAATGGTCATTGCCCGTAAACTCATCGGCGCAAGATAATCTCTGGTTGGTTGATTAATAAAAAAGGCGGGCGCTCCGGCGCTCGCCTTTTTTATTCCCCTCACCCCGGCCCTCCCCACTGGGAGATGCCACTCGTAAAAATGAATAAACAATTTCGGTTTCTTCTCAGATCGTATATGATTCCGGGCAATCATGCCAAAGGGGAATCACCGATTTAAAACCCTGCAAGAAATGAACTGCGCTTAGTATCTGCAATCATATTCAACCGTTCTGTCGAAACGCATTATTTTAAGCGCAGGTAATCACTATCGCTTCATAGAGAAATCACATCCTGGCTGGAGAGGGAGATCAAGGAAAAGTTTATTTACGAGGCATATTTTTCTTTGTACTTTGCCTTGTTTACGATAAATTATTTTCATCAATACTCGGGGAGAAAATCCATGGATCCCAATTTGATAGATTCTCTGGTCGTAAAGAATAATAATAACACCAAAATCATCTTCCTTATAATGGACGGGCTCGGCGGTATTCCCATGCCGGGCGGCAGTAAAACCGAGCTGGAATCCGCAAATACCCCCAATATGGATGAGCTTGCGAAAAAATCGGTCTGCGGTCTTCTTGACCCGGTGGGCCCCGGCATAACTCCGGGGAGCGGACCGGCCCATTTTGCCCTTTTCGGCTATGACCCGGTCAAAAACAATATCGGCAGGGGACTCCTGGAAGCCGCCGGTGTGGACTATAATATGACCGAGGATGACCTGCTCATCAGAATCAATTTCGCAACTATCGACAATAAAGGGATCATAACGGACAGGCGCGCCGGCAGGATTGATACTGAAACCAACAAACGGATCTGCCGCAAGCTCCAGGATAATGTAAAAATTAATTCCGCCGTAAAAGTCTTTTTTGAGCCGGTAAAGGAACACCGAGCCCTTCTTGTTATAAGGGGAAAAGGACTCGAGGAAGACATCGCCGAAACCGATCCGCAAAAGACCGGACTGGCCCCCCTTCCGCCCGAGCCCCTTTCTTCCAGTGCAGGGAAGACATCGGAAATACTGGCGGAAATAGTTGAAAGCGCCAGGCAGGTCCTTTCGGATGAGAAAACAGCCAATATGCTGCTGCTGCGGGGCTATTCCAAATACAAAAGATTTCCCTCCATATCAGACCGTTTCGGCCTGAAATCCCTGGCTATCGCGAGTTATCCCATGTACCGGGGAATAGCGCGCCTCCTCGGAATGACAATTGCACCCCTTACCGATTCGGTGGAAGCTGAAATAACGGAGCTGAAAAAGAGCTACTCGGATTACGATTTCTTTTTCATCCATGTGAAGCCTACCGATTCGAGGGGAGAGGACGGGGACTTTGAGGCAAAGGTGAAAGTGATTGAAAAGGTCGACTCGCTTATACCCGAAATATCCGGGTTGAATCCGGATGTCCTGGTAATCACCGGCGACCATTCCACGCCGGCCGCCCTGGCTTCGCATAGCTGGCATCCCGTCCCGGTCATTTTAGCGAGCAAGAATTGCAGGCCGGACAGGGTGGAGCGGTTTGGAGAAAGGGACTGTATTATGGGAGGGATAGGCAGGATGCCGACAGTCTGCCTGATGGGACTTGCCCTTGCGCACGCATTGCGTCTGGAAAAATTCGGGGCCTGAGGGGCCTGATCCAGGCCGGATTAAAAAATGCCGGCATCGCACCCGCTCGCCAGGATTTTTCCCAGCTCGCGGCATCTCTCCAGGGTCTCCTCGGTGAGTTTCCCTTTAGAGATTACCGGGTCATAAACTTTTTTGAATTTATAACCCAGGGCAATCCTCTCGATGGAATTCAAGGCGCCGGACCCGTCGTTGCCGGCGCTGATGAAGACCACGTAAGGTTTTCGGAATACCTTGTCCTGTGCGGGATAAAACGTCCGGTCAAAAAAATCTTTCACGGCTCCGGACATGTAACCGAAATTTTCCGGGGTCCCGATTGCAATCCCGTCCGCTTCAACCAGGTCCCGCACGCCCGCTTCAAATGCCCTCTTCAGGACGCACCGGCTGTTTTCAATGCTCAACACTCCCTCGGCAACGGCTTTCGCCATTCGTTCGGTGTTGCCGGTCTGAGAATGAAAAACAACTAAAATCCCGGCCATAAATCCGCCCAGTCCTCTCACAAACCCGCTTATTGCGGCATTCAGCTCCCGCGGTTTTTCCCACATTACATAATGGCCCGCTCCGTCTAAAAGTGCAAGTCTGGCCCCCGGTACCTGTTCGCATATGAATCGCGACAGATCGGGCGGCGTCATTTTATCGTCGCTGCCGCAAACGACCAGGGCAGGCACCTTTATTCCGGATACAAGGTTTGTAATGTCCAGCTTGCTGCAGGAGAGAAAATCCCCGTACGTGATTGCCGGATCGGTTTTCATCAGGTCGTTTTTTAACACTGACGAGAACCTGGCGCGGTTTTCTTTGGTGACGGAGAACTTGGCTATGAAGGACGTTGTGTCTTCAATATTGTCGCGGATCCCGTTGAGGATTACATCGTTGACCGGCATCGTTACTCCGCCTCCAACGGGTATGATGCCTGATAAAATCCCGCCGTATTTAATGGCGCAGACCAGGCTGATGGCGGCCCCCAGGGAATGGCCGATTACAATTGGACTCTTGTATTCGCTTTTTTCAATGAATTTCCTGACCCATTCGACATAATCATCAACCGATTGTTCGCCCTTTCCGGATGATTGCCCGTGCCCCGGAAGATCCAGGGCTGCCATGTTGAATTCCTGAAGTTCGGGGAATTGTTCCCTCCACAGAGTGTGGTCCCCCCCCGAGCCATGCACGAAGATCAGGCTTTTCCTATCGGCGCGCAACCCGCCGTCGTTGCACCAGTAGCAGATCTTTACAGACTGCCCGCAATCAGGTCCAATCTCCAGGAACTTTATCACTCATCCCTCCGCTGCAGTGTTTTTCCTCTTGGCAAGCTCTTCGGCCTTCAATTCCTTGCGCAATATCTTCCCCACCGTGCTCTTCGGAAGCTCCTTCCGGAATTCAATCTCTGCAGGCAGTTTATAAGTGGCCAGCTTGGTCCTGCAATACTCGATGAATTCTTCCTGTGTTGCCGCTTCGTTTTCCTTCAGCACCACAAAGACTTTGATATTTTCCCCCCGCTTCGGGTCGGGAATGCCTATGGTTGCAGCCTCCTGTACTTTGGGATGTTCGTAAAAGATCTCATCTATGTCTCGCGGATAAACATTGTAGCCGCCCGTGATGATCATGTCCTTCTTGCGGTCCACGATATAGAAGTAACCATCGTCGTCTATTTTCGCTATATCGCCGGTATAGCACCATCCATCCCTCAAAGTGTTTGCTGTTTCCTCCGGCTTGTTCAGGTAGCCTTTCATTATCTGGGGACCCTTAACGATCAGTTCTCCCGCCTCACCCGGATTGACATCTGCCGTCCCGGATTCCAGGTCAACGATTCGCGCATCGGTGTCAGGTATCGGCAGGCCGATGCTCCCGACCTTGCGGGCACCGCCGGCAAATGGATTTACATGAGTCACCGGGGTGGTTTCCGTCATGCCGAACCCTTCTACAATAATAGCTCCCGTTGCTTTTTCAAAATCGTGGATGACCTCAACAGGCAAAGGTGCGCTTCCCGAAAAACATCCCCTGATGCAAGTCATATCGGTTTTTCGCAAATCGGGATGGTTAAGCATCCCGATGTACATTGTGGGCACCAGGGGCGCAAAGGTAGGCCTGAACTTGCGAATGGATTCGAGGAGCTGCTCGGGCTGGGGACGGGGGACGAGGACATCCGTCCAACCCATATGGATGGACAGGTTCATCGCCGTGGAGAGCCCGAACACATGAAAGAACGGCAGCGCGCCCAGCATGATCTCCGTCCCTTTGGAAAATTTCGGGAACCAGGCCTCGAGCTGCTGGACCTGCTTACTGAGGTTTGCATGGGTCAGCATAACACCTTTGGAAACGCCGGTAGTACCGCCTGTATATTGGTACATGGCGACATCCTCGAAGCCGATTTCCACCTTCGGGGGATTCGCGCCGCTGCGGGCAATGCAGTCCTTCCACTTGAAAACGTCTGGCGCAGGTTTCACATCAGCGGCCAGCTTTTTCTTTTTAGCAACCAGGGGGAAAAGCAGATTTTTCGGGAACGGCAGGTAATCGCCGATTGATGTATAGACTATCTGTTTGATCTTTGTCTTCGGCCGCAGGTCGATCATCCTGTTTCCGAGGAGGTCAAGCGTAATGAGGACCTTTGATCCCGAATCGTTGAACTGGTGCTCCAATTCACGGTCCGCATACAGGGGATTATTCATCACCGAAATGGCACCGAGTTTCAGAACCGCAAAATAAGCCACGACGCAGGGGATTACGTTAGGCAGCAGGATTGCAACCGCATCGCCTTTTTTTATACCGAAGCCGGAAAGGCAGGCTGCAAAGCGGGCAACCATATTATCCAGCTCGCTGAAGGTTACTTCATATCCCTGGAAGATCAGGGCTGTTCTGGAAGGGAATTGTCTCGCTGTCTTTGCCAGAATGCCGGGGAGGCAAATCTCTTCGTAGTTGATGAATTCGGGAACGCCGGTCTCGTATGATTTCAGCCAGGGCTTGGTCGTGGTTTGTCCCATAGATTGCCTCCTTATCAGATTTGCTTCTATATAACGCATTTTTAGAAGCGATCAAAGAATTATTGCTTTGTTGCCCGCTTTCAAAAAAAAGCCCGGCAGCGCCGGGCTTTTTAATTGCTTACGAATTTAGAATTTGTAACCGAAGCTCAGGCCGTAAAGGAGGCAATCTCCGTTCCTGACTTCAGACCTGGGCATGAAATCTGCCGTATTTCCCTGGGCTATAGTACGAGCAGCAATATTCCTGTCGTTGAAGATCAAGTAATTAAAGGATGCGTCAAGTGTCCAGCTCTTTCCATGGAACCCAACGCCGATGCCGAAAACATTCCTGTCGGAATCAGGCAGGATGTAATCTATGGTTGTGTCAGGAATAGGACTCTGATCGTACACGTAGCTTAATCTCAGGTCCAGCCAATCAGTAGCTTTGTATTCCAAGCCTGTTTGGAATCTCCAGCTGTCTTTCCAGTTTTTACTCGATACGGATGTATCTCTTAAATTTACAGGTTCTTCAAATTCAATTTTAAGTTGATCATATGAACTCCATCCGTACATAACTCCGCCAACTTCCCATGTTAAGCGCTCAGCGGGTTTAATTGCGACGCCCAGGAAAAACTCATCAGGTAATGTTATTGTTCCTTTTCCTTGAACATTTGAAGGGAACCTGGATAATAGAACAGCATTAGACTGACCGGAGAAATTCGCATTGCCATCTACATGCTGCTTGACTTGGCTGCGATATGAAAAACCGATGGATACCCAATCAAACGCCTGATAATGGAGGCTGGCATTCCATCCGTACCCGACGCTGTCACCCGTGAATTTTTGATCGACATCACTTGTCCCGCCAAACAGTACACCGGCTATTTTTTTCTGCAATTTGATATCAAAATACATTGCACTTACACCGGCAGACAAAGAGAGCTTATCCGTAAACTTGTAAGCCACATTGGGGTTCACCTCGTAACTTCTAACCCGGGAATTATAGGCATTATACCTTCCGGGCCATGTCTGGGCAAATTCCGTACCGAGTCCGAATCTGCTGAAAGCTCCCACGCCCATCCAAAGCTTATCGGACATTTGAGAAGTTATGTAGCCGCTCGGCGCATAAAACGTGTTGTTTTCCATGCTGGTTTTAACGCCCCTTTGCACCGCTGCATCAGTAAAAGTCGGCGCCGTGCCATACGTAGTGACATCCAGTTTTGGCTGAAGCACTACCACGCCCAACTGGGTTTGGATACCAGGGAGTCGCGTAATTGCCGCCGGGTTGGAGAACAGGCAGGAGGCATCACCGCCCATGGCTACCGTTGCACCCCCCAGGCCGTTGGCCCGGGCGCTTGGTTCTGTGAGGGCAAAACCCGCCGCAAACACAGAAGACGTAAGAGCAAGACTGATAAGTACTGAAAGGAAAACGAGACACAATTTCTTCATCATGATGCTACCCCCTCCTCCATTTTATTATTATTGTAAGCCTATGTACAATTACAATATTCAATCCTCATTTGTCTACTTGAATTTCACAAAAAAAGGGGCCTTGAGAAAGGCCCCTTTTAAAAATATGCTTGCTAAAGTATCAGGTTACTTCTTTTCCAGGTCCATGGCTTCCCAGATTATCTCGGCCAAGTCTTTCGCCGCGATTTTCTCCTCCATGCTCCTGTCTTTCAAACCGTCGCTGATCATTGTCACGCAGAACGGGCAAGCCGAGCATACCGTTGTGGCGTTGGTTGCGATGGCCATATCGGTCCTCTTGACATTGATCCTTTCCCCGTGCTCTTCCATCCACATCCTGGCACCGCCGGCACCGCAGCAGAAGCCGTGGTCATGGTGCTTCTCCATTTCGACAAGCTTCAGTCCGGGAACGGCGTTCAGGGCGCTCCGGGGCTGGTCATACAGCTTATTGTAGCGGCCGAGGAAGCATGAATCATGCAGTGTGACCGTAGCATCTATCGGCTTGGTAAGTCTGATCTTGCCCTGTTTGATAAGGTCGGCAAGGATCTCCGTGTGATGGAACACTTCATAAGTTCCGCCCAGTTGCGGGTAGTCTTTCTTCAATGTGTTGTATCCATGGGGGCAGGTCGTAATGACCTTCTTCACTCCATAGCCGTTCATGATCTCGATATTGTACTGGGCCAATGCCTGGTAGAGGTATTCGTTTCCGCCCCTCATGGCCGAATCGCCGCAGCAGCCTTCCTCAGTTCCGAGGATCGCGAAACTCACTCCGGCTTCCTGGAAGATCTTGGCCAGCGCAACAGATATCTTCTTGCACCTGTCGTCGAAAGATCCGGCACACCCCACATAGAACAGGTACTCGACATTGGCGTCTTCCGCCATGGTCTTCACTCCTATGTCCTTGGCCCAGTCGGCCCTCAGATGCGCGCCAATGCCCCAGGGGTTGGAGTTGTTTTCCATGTTCCTGAAAGTAAGCTGGAGCTCGGGAGCAAAATCTGCTTCCATCAGGACTTTTGCCCGCCTCATGTCAACTATTTTCGGGACATGCTCGATGAAGACAGGGCAGTGTTCCATGCAGTGCATGCAGTTTGTGCAATCCCAAACGGAATCGACTCCCACCACGTCATTGATAAGGGATTTCTCTGATGGCTCGGGTGCATGGGCCTCTCCACCAGCTGCAGCTGCCTTCTTGGCAGCTATAAAGGCAGGCGCCCTCTCTTCCCAATAGGCCTTAATATCCTGGACCAGTTTCTTTGGAGACAGGTGCTTGTTCGTATTGTAAGCAGGGCAACCGTCCTGGCAACGACCGCAACGCGTACAGGCGTCGGAATCGAAAATCTGCTTCCAGGTGAACTCTTCCAGGTTGGTAACTCCGAAAGTCTCGGCATTTTCGAAATCGCGAATCGGCTCCAGCTGACCAAAAGGTTTAAGGCTCTTCATGAACTGGTTGGCCGGGGACGTGAACATGTGCCGCATTCTCTGGGAGAAGGGCAGGTAAGCAATAAACCCGACAGCCAGGAATGTATGTGTCCACCACATGACTTTATGGGCTGTTATCAAGCTTGCCAGATCTATTCCCTGGAAACCCTTAGCCAGGTTGAACCCGACAAAGGACCAAACCTCATAAGGTAATTTTTCCTGCGGGTAAGGCCATCCGGTCGCTGAAATCCTGAGGGCTTCAAGAATAAACCCGGTAACCATGATCCCAAGGATCATAAGCAAAACAATAGCGTCATCCGGCTTGGTATCGGGAGTGCCTTTATAAGTGAGCCTCTCGGGCTTCCTGATAAACCTGCGGTCAAGAGCAAGCAAAACGCCGGCGATGGCCGATAAACCGAATAATTCCATTATAAGGGAGAAAACTAGGTAAGGCTTTCCGTTAAAGTGAATGCCTGAATAGAACTGGAAAGCATCGAATGCCGCCCCCCATATAAGGACAAAAAATGCAAAGAAAATCAGACCGTGAATAATTCCGGGATAAGTATCGCGCCAGACTGACAGCTGTGCAACACCGTTTCTTAAAAGATTCTTTATTCTTTCTCCCCTGTTGTCATCGCGCCTTTCCGATTTGCCCATAGCGGTCCACATCTGGAATCTCAGATACAGGCCGTATCCCAAGATAGCAAATGTCACCAGCGCCAGCAGATCGAGAGGAATCTGAAAGTGCTGAGCATTCCAGAATACTTCCCGATTCTCAAGCCCGGTATATTGATAATTCTGCATAACCTTCCTCTCCTCCCTTTATATTCATCCCTTTGGGGGAATTGTAGACTTAGTTAAATCTTATACAGAAAAAAGGGGGGCGGTTCAACCGCCCCCTTTGTTTTATTCAGCTAAAAGCTTTTTGCATTCTTTGGTTACTTCCGGAACTACTTTGAAAAGATCGTCAACAATACCGTAGTCCGCTTTCTGGAAAATCGGGGCTTCTGCATCTTTGTTGATAGCTACAATGTATTTCGAGGAGCTCATTCCCGCCAGATGCTGGATTGCTCCGGAAATTCCGCATGCGATATAGAGGTTCGGAGAAACTGTCTTCCCGGTCTGGCCGACCTGGTCCTTCAGTGGCCTCCAGCCCGCGTCAACCGCCGCTCTCGATGCGCCGACTGCGCCCTTGAGCACTCCAGCCAACTCTTCGAGAATCGGGAAATTCTCCGGGCCCTTCATCCCGCGCCCGCCGGACACGATGATATTTGCCTCGGACACATCTATTGCGCCGCTGGCATCTTTCTGAACTTCAACAACTTTGGTCTTCAGCGCCGATGCATCTATTCCCGCATCGAATTTTGTCACTGCACCGGCCTTTGCGTTTTCCGCTACCGGGAACACATTGGGACGAAGCGAGGCAATCTGCGGCGAACCGGAAATGACTATTTCTCCATAGCACTTGCCGGCATACATCGGCCTTGTGGCCAGCAGCTTTCCACCATCCACCTTGATGTCCGTGCAGTCTGAGGCCATTCCGGTCGCGAGTTTTCCGACAACCCTCGCCGAAAGGTCCTTGCCCTGAGCTGATGCCGCAAACAGAAGGATCGAGGCATCGTTATCTTTGGCTGCTTTGGCAACCGCCGCCGCATGCGCATCCGTTGTGTAGGGCTCAAATACTGCGTTGTCCGCTACAAAAACTTTATCAACACCGTACTTGCCAAGCTGTCCGGCTATTCCTTCCACACCCGAGCCGAGAACGATCGCGCTGACTTCTTCGCCCAGCGCATCGGCAAGCTTCCTTGCCGTGCTGGCAAGTTCGTAACTTACCTTTCTAAAGGCCCCGTCTCTTAATTCTGCTACTATCCAAACGCCTTTTGCCATTTTTTATTCCTCCATTCTCGTCAGATTAGATAACCTTAGCCTCTTCCCTCAGAAGCTTGCACAGCTGGGCGGCCTTTTGCGCCGGCTCTTCGCCTTCAATGATCTTTCCTGGGGGTCTCGGTGGAGGAGGCATGGTTTTCGCAACTTTAGCCTTCAAATCGGCTGTTACACCTACTGCGGCCGCGTTCTTCACATCAACCGGTTTCTTTTTCGCCTTCATGATGCCCGGCAGGGATGCATAACGGGGTTCGTTAAGTCCCTTCTGCGCTGTAATGACACAGGGCAGCGAGGTTTCAATTACCAGCTGAGCGCCTTCGATGGGCCTTACAGCCTTTGCCGTTTTATCAGTGATATCCAGTTTCGTAACAATCGTAACCTGGGGAATGCCGAGCAGTTCGGCAAGAATTGCACCGACCTGACCGGAATCGTCGTCAATTGCTCTCTGGCCGCAGAAAATGATGTCGTAGGGAATGCCCTTAATCGCTGCGGCAAGCGCTGAAGCCGTTGTATAGGCATCTGCCCCGTTCAGGGAAGGATCATCAATCTGGATGCCTTTCTCGGCGCCCATTGCCAAAGCGGTGCGGATCGTTTCCATAATTCTGGCCGGGCCTACCGATACAATCGTGACATCTCCGCCAAACTTCTCTTTTAATTTGAGTGCTTCTTCAACTCCAAATTCATCGTAGGGGTTCATGACCCATTTGATACCGTCCTCGATAATTCCAGAGCCGTCCGGTTTTACCTTTATCTGCGCTTCGGTATCTGGAACCTGCTTTACACATGCAACAATATTCACGTCTTCCTCCTTTCCGGGATGGCGTGCCGGCAGCCTTCAGCTACCGGCACCATCCGTAGCTGGTTTATTTTACACTCTGTTCTTAACTATATCGTCCACAACGGAAGGATCTGCCAAAGTAGTGGTGTCGCCGAGGTCATTGATGTCGCCCGCAGCCACTTTCTTCAGAATTCTTCTCATGATCTTTCCGCTTCTGGTCTTGGGAAGTCCGTCGGCCCACTGGATCTTTTCCGGGGTGGCGATGGGGCCGATTAATGTCCTGACGTGCGCAACAAGCTCTTTCTTGAGCTCTTCGGACTTCTGCACGCCGGATTTCAGGGTTACGTAGGCATAAATGGATTGACCCTTCAGATCATGGGGATAACCGACAACGGCTGCCTCAGCAACTTTGGGGTGGGCCACGAGGGCGCTTTCAACCTCAGCTGTCCCCATTCTGTGTCCCGACACATTGATGACGTCGTCAATACGGCCGGTGATCTGATAATAACCGTCCTTGTCTCTCCGGGCGCCGTCGCCTGCCGTGTAATAGCCGGGGAACTGCTCGAAATAGGTTTCCTGGAACCTCTTGGGATCGCCGTAAACGCCTCTCATAAGTCCGGGCCAGGGTTTTTTAATTACGAGCGCGCCTGAGGCCACTGTATCATCGATCTCTTTACCTTCATCATTGACGAGGGCCGGCCAGACACCCATAAACGGGGTTGTCGCCATACCGGGCTTGATTGGCACCGCACCGGGAAGGGGAGTGATGAGGATTCCGCCGGTCTCGGTCTGCCACCAGGTGTCCACGATCGGGCATTCGCCGCGGCCGATGACATTGAAGTACCAGTTCCATGCTTCGGGGTTGATCGGCTCGCCGACTGTCCCGAGGATCCGGAGGGTGGATATATCAGCCTTCTTCACCCAATCGTCGCCTTCTTTCGCAATCGCTCGAATAGCTGTGGGGGCAGTGTAGAAAATGGTGACCTTGTATTTCTCAACGGTTTTCCAGAAACGGCTTATATCGGGGTAGTTGGGAACGCCTTCGAACATAATTGACGTCGCCCCATTGCAGAGCGGTCCGTAAACTATGTAAGTATGTCCGGTTACCCAGCCGACATCGGCGGTGCACCAGTAAATATCTTCTTCTTTATAATCGAAAATCATCTTATGGGTATAAGCCCCAAAAACAAGATACCCGCCCGTCGTGTGCAGGACGCCTTTGGGTTTTCCAGTCGATCCGGACGTGTAGAGGATAAACAGGGGATCTTCGGCATCCATCCATTCCGGCTCGCAAACCGGGCTGGCCTTGGCCATTTCGTCATCCCACCAGAGATCTCTCTTGGGGTCCCAATTGCATTTGATCTTGTCGCCGACGCGTTTCACAACGATCATTTTTTCTACGAAATCAAATCCCTTGATCGCCGCATCTGCATTGTCTTTCTGCGGGATGGCCTTTGCTCCGCGGTATGTTCCGTCACAGGTAATAAGCAGCTTGGATTTGCTGTCTTCGATACGGTCACGGAGCGAATCGGAACTGAATCCGCCGAACACTATGCTGTGAATGGCGCCGATGCGCGTGCAGGCCAGCATCGAGATGGCAAGCTCGGGGATCATGGGCAGATAAATCTGTACGCGGTCACCTTTTTTAATGCCCTGTGCTTTCAGGACATTCGCGAATTTGCAGACTTCCTCATGCATCTGCTTGTAAGTAAGAGCCCTGTCTTCTCCAGGCTCATTGCCCTCCCACTGAATAGCGACCTTGTTCGCCCGGGTTTTCAGGTGTTTGTCCAGGCAATTATAGGAAACATTAAGCTTCCCGCCCTGGAAATATTTAAGGTAAATAGGCCCCTTCTTTATATCAAAATTATATTCCTCGACCTTATCCCACTTTTTGAACCATTCTACATACTCACTGGCTATTTCGGACCAGAAACCGTCGGGGTCTTCGACTGAGCGCTTCCACAGCTTCTTATACATATCCATACTGTTTATATAAGCTGTTTTCTGCACCTTTGCTGGTACCGGATATACCTCTTTTAACTGGACCTTTGCATCTGCCATTTGACTACCTCCGTTCTTTTTTATCTGCCTGAATGTGGGAGGGGCCATTCTCTCGATCTCTTTTATGGACCAAAGAATGCCGTATCCCTAAAAATCATTGTAATTTCAATCTCTTATTTTCTGCTGAAAACGCGACTATTCCTTTATGAAATCCGTGGGAATATAAAATAGCGGTATGATGATGTCAAGAGAAATTTGTGGAAAACACTACAGGTTTCGGGCATTAAGGGCATGCATTACTGCCAGGAGAAAAGTCCATCGCTGACGTTGCAAAATTACAAACCGGTTAAAATCGATTGTGACTTTTTTAACACACTTTAGAAAATTCTGCGCCGGTGATGAAAATACATAACGCTCATAATTTCAATAAAGCTGACCTTTGTTCGGCAACTTACATGGGATGGTTAGTATCGTAAATACCTGGTACGAATATTGCTCATTAGCAATGAAATTTGCCGTGTATTCGCGGGTTTTTTGAAACATTGGGGGATTTAATTCTTGACATGAGGTAAGTTCGGATGTTAGGACGAGCTACTTACCTATATGGGATGCTTTAAAATCCTTAAGGAAGGGGGGTGATGGCCCTAATTTCAAGTCGGTTTATGTACATTTGGACTAAGGGTCAAAAGTCATTTTCATAATGCAGGTGGAAATGACAACAAAAAAAGCAAAATAGGAGGAGAACATGAAGAAATTGTTGTTGGTGTTGTTTGCTGTCGGCCTTATCGCGGCTTTCAGCATGCCCGCAGTCGCCGCTGATGTTAAGTTCTTCGGTGACTATTACGCTGTAGGTTATTGGTCCAGTAATTATTCTCTTGCTGACGATCCTACTGGCGCCATCAATTCCCAGTCGAGGGGAACAATCGGTCAGAGGCTCAGAATCAATACGGTATTCCAGGTGGCGGAAGGCCTGAAACTGACGACCCGCTTCGATGCCTTGGAGAGAATGTGGGGCCAGGATGCTGCTATCGGAACCCCGAACCCGACGTCCGGTGTCGGAAGCAATGCAGAGAATAACATCAGCTGGGAGCGCGCATTCGTAACCTTCAACCTGGGCCCGGGCTTCTTTGATGTCGGCTACCAGGCAGAGGGTTACTGGAGCCCGATCGCCTTCGGTAATACAACCGGTTCCGGTGCGGCCATCCGCTACA
>JBDKTK010000377.1:0-46776 GCA_039680225.1 Syntrophaceae bacterium | reverse complement strand
GAAATGTTTTGTGTTCGTCCGTTCGGCAGGGGCGGGACTCAGGCCCGGCATAATTCGATCGGGCGGGTTTTTTAACCCGCCCCTTGTATGCGGCGACAAAACAATCAGCTTTTTTTCAGATGCATTTTATATATGAAATAACGGGAGAAACAATGGTCAACAGGATAGAGATCGGTTTCAAAAAAGGGATCAGGGACGCCCTGGGGGAAAAGACCAGGCTCAGGATTATGGAGAATTTCCGCATCCCTGTTGAGGAGATAAAAACAATTGATGTCTATACAATAGAAGGCGAGCTTTCCCCAAAGCAGCTCAAGGCAATAGCCGCCGGGCCGCTTTCCGATCCGGTCATCCAGGAATTCGCGGTGAACAGCGGCCTGGCCCGAGAATTTGACTGGCTGGTGGAAGTGGGTTTCCGCCCGGGCGTGACCGACAACGTGGGAAAGACTGCCCGCGAAGCGATCGAGCTCCTGCTTGGCGAAGAATACAAGCGCAAGGTCAAGGTATACACATCGCGCCAGTACGTAATCAAAGGCGCGGTCACTCCGGAAAAGATCGATAAGATTGCGACCGGCCAGCTTGCCAACGAACTCATCGAGAGATGGGAAATAATGAGCGGCAAAGGCTGGGACCCCGCGAAAGGGATGCCCCCTTACGTGCCGCGTGTTTCGGGGGAAGACACAACCGTTGTCGAGGAGATTGACCTTGCCGTCCAGGACCGCAAGCTAATGGAAATCAGCAGCCAAAGGGTGCTCGCCCTCAACCTCGAGGAAATGAAGGCCATCCAGGCCTGGTTCCGGAAAAAAAAGGTGATCGCGGAACGCGAACTGGTGGGCCTGGGCGAAAAGATCACGGATGTGGAACTGGAATGCCTTGCCCAGACCTGGTCCGAGCACTGCAAGCACAAGATATTCAACAGCCTCATCGATTACACGGACGAGACCGGCAGGACGAAAAGGATCAATTCCCTGTTCGATACGTTTATCAAAGGGTCGACCAAAGAAGTCCGGAAGATGAAAGGCGCCAAGGACTTCTGCCTTTCCGTATTCACCGACAATGCCGGCGTGATCAGGTTCAATGACAAATATAACCTGGTGTTCAAGGTGGAGACGCACAACTCTCCTTCGGCCCTCGACCCGTACGGCGGCGCCCTGACGGGGATCGTCGGGGTAAACCGCGATCCGTTCGGGACGGGAAAAGGCGCGAGGCTCATTTTCAATACGGACGTGTTCTGTTTTGCCACGCCGTTTTATTCGCAGCCGCTGCCGAAAAGGATCCTCCACCCCCGGCGGATTTACGAAGGAGTGCGCGAGGGCGTCGAACACGGCGGCAACAAGAGCGGGATACCCACGGTAAACGGGTGCATCGTTTTTGACGACCGCTTCCTCGGCAAGCCCCTCGTCTATTGCGGCACAGGCGGGATCATGCCGGCCCGGATCGGGGGAGAGCCTTCCTATACGAAGCAGATAGTCCCCGGGGACCTGGCGGTCATGACCGGCGGAAGGATCGGCAAGGACGGCATCCACGGGGCAACCTTCTCTTCCGAAGAGCTCCATGAGGGATCGCCCGTGACGGCGGTACAGATCGGTGACCCCATCACACAGAAGAAAATGACGGACTTCCTCCTCGTCGCGCGCGACAAGGGGCTGTACCGCGCCATTACCGACAACGGGGCCGGCGGACTGTCTTCCTCAATAGGCGAAATGGCGACGCTGTGCGGCGGCGCGGAGCTTGACCTGAGCAAGGCGCCGCTCAAGTACCCGGGGCTCAACCCCTGGGAGATACTGCTTTCCGAAGCGCAGGAGAGGATGAGCCTGGCCGTCGATCCGAAGAAGATCGGGAAATTTATGGAGCTCGCGAAAAAAATGGACGTGGAGGCGACCGTCCTCGGCAAATTCACCGATTCCGGCAAGTTCCACATGAAGTACGGGGAGAAGACGGTCGCTTACATCGACATGGCTTTCCTCCATAAGGGCGTTCCCCAGCTGAAATTGAAAGCGAAATGGAAAGCGCCGCTGAGGCCCGAGAAGATCAGGCCGTGCCCGCCCGATCTCGGCAAATCCCTGCGGGACATGCTCTCGCGGCTGAACATCTGCAGCAAGGAATCCGTGGTCCGGCAATACGATCACGAGGTCCAGGGAGGCAGCGTCCTGAAACCCCTTGTCGGAGCAGCCAACGACGGCCCCGGGGACGCCGCGGTGATCCGGCCCAACCTGGACTCATTCGAGGGAGTGGTAATAGCCAACGGCATCTGCCCGCGCTACAGCGACATAGACACTTACCATATGGCGGCCTGCGCCATTGATGAGGCCGTCCGCAACGCCATCGCCGTGGGCGGGTCGCTTGAGCACTTGGCGGGGCTCGACAATTTCTGCTGGTGCGATCCCGTGCAGTCCGAAAAGACCCCGGACGGCGAGTACAAGCTGGCCCAGCTGGTCCGGGCCAACCAGGCACTGTATGATCTGACCAGGCTTTACGGCGTGCCCTGCATTTCCGGCAAGGACAGCATGAAAAACGATTACCAGATCGGCGATACAAAGATTTCCATTCCGCCGACCCTGCTCTTTTCCGTCATGGGGAAAATAGACGACGTCCGCAAGGCCGTTTCCATGGACGCCAAAAGGCCGGGCGACCTCGTCTACGTCCTCGGGCTCACGCGCGATGAAATGGGAGGGACGGAGTGGTTCGCATTGAACGGGCTCATCGGCAACAACGTGCCCAAGGTTGACGGGCTGAGGGCGAAAAGGCTTTACGCGTCATTGGCGGACGCCGTTAAAAAGGGCCTGATCGCGTCATGCCACGACTGCGCCGACGGCGGGCTCGGAGTGGCCCTGGCGGAAACCGCCTTTGCCGGCGGGCTCGGGATCTCTGCGGACCTCGCATCAGTGCCGTACGAAGGCGCCAAAAGGGACGACTACATTTTGTTCTCGGAATCGCAGAGCCGGTTCGTGGCCACGATCAGGCCCGAACAGAAGAAGGCCTTCGAGTCCGCCCTGAAAGGCAACATGATTGCCTGCATCGGGGAAGTCTCTTCGGATGGGCTCTTCACGGTGAAAGGTTTGGCCGGGAGCGAAATAATCCGGGAAAATTTAAATGAACTGAAAGAGGCCTGGAAAAAGCCTCTTAACTTCTAAGAAGGTTGAAGATGCCGAAAAAAGTTAAATCAATAGTGCTTACCGGTAACGGGACAAACTGCGAAAGGGAGATGGCCCACGCCTGCCGCCTTGCCGGCTCGGATGTGGTCGACATCGTTTATATCAGCGATCTTCTTTACGGCGACAAAAAGCTCGACGATTATCATTTCCTGAACCTGCCGGGAGGTTTCCTGGACGGGGACGACCTCGGATCGGCCAAGGCGAACGCCAACAGGATCAGGCACGCTTCGGTCCTGCCCGGCGGCGAAAAGCTGTACGAGCAGTTTATAAAATTCATCAATGACGGAAAACTGATACTGGGGATCTGCAACGGTTTCCAGCTCATGGTCAAACTGGCGCTGCTGCCCGCGTTCGACGCCGATTACGGCAAACAGACTGTAACCTTGAGCTTCAACGACTCCGGGAGATTCGAGGACAGGTGGGCTTACCTCAAGATGAACCCGGCCTCGCCCTGCGTTTTCACGAGAGGCATAAGGGGTATGTACCTGCCGGTCAGGCACGGAGAGGGCAAGCTCATCCCGGCAAGCGAAGCGGTCCGGAAGAGGCTGCACAAGAGCAACCACGTCGCGGCCCAGTACAGCACCGCCGATTTCAGCAGGCCCACGGACGAGTACCCCTTGAATCCCAACGGGTCCGTGGACGCAATCGCCGGCATCTGCAACGAAACGGGCAGGCTCTACGGGATGATGCCCCACCCGGAGGCATACCTGCACCGCACCAACCACCCGCGCTGGACCCGTGAAGACCTCCCCGAAGAGGGAGCGGGGCTGGCGATTTTCAAGAACGCGGTGAAATTCATCAAGAGCCGCGAATTTTAATTTTTTGTAAGTTACAGGGTGCATTACACTTCGCGAATGCACCCTGTAACTTTAATCATTTAGGCCTTTGTCCTTTAGTATAACAGTTTATTACCTCCCTCATGGTTGCTTCATCAGGCATAGTTATTTGAATGTCCGGACTGTCTATCGGTTCAGGTAAATATACGTCTTTCCAAATAAGTTTATTAACGAAATACATTGAGACATCTTTGCCTTTATTTCTTTCGGTCATCAGGTGGATTTTCTTTCGTCCCGCTTCGGTGAACAAAATGCTCACATATATCTGCTCCTGTTCATTTTCCATTGCCCGGGCAGATTGTACGTCATCTTTCGATGGGAATGTGAGCTGGATAAGGCGCTGGACCGGGCCCGCGGGGAGCAGAAGCCCGTGCTGCTCGATTTTTTCGACCCGATGTGAATCGGGTGCAAACAGATGGGTGCAGTTACGTACCCCAACCAGGAAGTAAAAGATTTCATCGCGCAGAACCTGGTCCCCGTGCAGCTGCTTCATGACAAAAAGCCCGAATCGGATGATTTAAATGTGAGATGGACTCCGACCGTTATCATCCTCGACTCGGAAGGGCATGAACATAACAGGACGGTGGGGTTCCTTCCCCCGGACAAGTTCATCCCCTCTCTGATACTGGGCATCGGGAAAATGCATTTCGACCGGGACAGGTTTGAGGAGGCTATCGGCCAGTTCGAGAATATACTGGAAAAATACCCGGCGAGCGATGCCGCCCCCTAGGCTTTTTATCTCCGGTGAGTGAGCCGCTTTAAGATGAGCCACGAGGCGGAAAGGCTCAAGGAGACTTACGAACAGATAAGGGAGCGCTACCCGCAAAGCCAATGGGCGAGAAGGGCCGAGCCTTACGAGCTTCTTTAATCCAGGTCCTGTTCGAAACCGCCGGGGAGGAGAAGGCCGGGTGAGGGCTCCGCATTCTTCCTTTCCAGGTTGCTGAGCCTGAATCCGACGAGACGCACGCGCCGCCTGACTCCCGGGCGGCCGGGGCCGCCGATATCAAAGCGCCCGAGGCAGTCGAAAGCCGCCCTGCGGAGGGCCTCCTCATTGTCGATTGCCTCCGGGATGCTCCGGGAGCGGGTGAACGTCTCGAACCCGCTGAAGCGGATCTTCACTGTCGCTGTCCTCGCGACGTAGCCGCGTTCCTGCAAATCCTCTACAGTTTCCTTTACCAGCGCGGCAAGCGTGCGGGCTATGTCCTGCCATTTGGAAATGTCGTGCTGGAAAGTGGTCTCGCGGCTCAACGAGCGCGGCTCCCAGTGGGTCACCAGCTCGCTGTCGTCTATCCCCCGGGCCGCGTTGTAAAGAAAATGCCCGTATGATTCCCCGAAACAGTCCTGCAGGAAATCGAGCGCTTTCGCCGCGAGGTCCGCGACCGTCATGATATTCATTTCGTGCAATCGCGCCTCGGTCTTGGGGCCGATGCCCCAGAGCTTGCGCACCGGCAGGGGCCCGAGCACCTGCGCGATGCCGTTCTGTTCAATGATCGTGAGTCCGTCCGGTTTCCGGTAATCGGAGCCGATCTTCGCGAGGAGCTTGTTGGGGGCGATCCCGATTGAACAGGTAAGGCCTGTTTCCGCCCGGATACATTCCTTGATGCCTTGCGCAATCTCTTCCGAGGCGAGCCCCGAAGCTGAGACATCGAGAAAGGCTTCATCGATGCCGACATCCTCCATAACGGCGGAAAAGTTGCGGAGGATCGTTTTGATGCAGCGGGAAACGCGGGAGTATTCCGGGTAGTCGACCGGCAGATACACGCCGTCGGGGCAGAGGCGGTGCGCGGTCCTGAGCGGCATGGCCGAGTGCACCCCGTATTTGCGCGCCTCGTATGAAGCCGTGGAAACGACGCCCCTTTTGGTGGGGTCGCCCTGCCCGCCGATGATGACGGGTTTGCCTTTCAGCCACGGCCGCCGCTTTTCCTCGACCGCGGCGAAAAAGGCGTCCATGTCTATGTGAAGGATGCGTTTCATGGAAAAACGAAAAAAGGGCAGGCCCTGTAGTCTGCAGATTTATACCCCTCTTTAGGGGGATTTGCTCAAATTATGGGGAGCGTCGTTAAAAATCTTTTTACCTGGTAATCCCACTCCCGGGTGAAAATGCTCAGCCTCAATGTATCGCCGTCCGGACACAACCCCGCTTCCACAAAGCCGCCGGCGCCTTCAAAACGCAGGTAGTCCGCCTTTTCGCTCACGAGGTCGAGGCCTTCGCCGAGGAAAAATGTTTTCAGCATCCGGATTGCTTCGTCCGCAGAAACGGACGTCACCACTTCCATGCTCAGCAAGGCAATCCTTTCCTAGAGCTAAATTAACGGGGATAAATTAACAGAGGCGGTCTGCCGCGTCAACTGGCGTGCTGGAACTGCACCAGCTCGGACTTGGGGATGAGGATCTTGCAGCCGGTTTTGACCTGTTTGAACTGGATGCGCCTCTCGACGGTCCAGCGCCAGACTGTGAACCAGTGGACCCCTACCATGTCCGCGAATTCCCTGACGCTCAGGAATTCTTTTTCCGCGATGTCCCTGTGACGGCTGTTGATCGAGGTCTGGAGTTTTTCCAGGGAGAGTTTGCCCTGGTCCTGGAGCTGGTCGAGCGAGTTATGAAAGCGCAGGCCTGCCTGGTTGCGCTTGGAAATGGGCGCCTGGCTGGCCCATAATACCTTTCCGGCGAGGCGGTATTGCTGGACGCTGCCTTTATCTCCTTTCAGGGAGATGGTGAATTCCACTGTGCTGTCGGGCTTGAGGGGGAATTGAGATTCTATCTTGGCGCCCCATGAGCTGATGTCGACCATGACGGCCTGGTTGACGGGCTTGCCGTCGAGTTCCGAGATGCCGAGGAATACGTCATACCTTTTTGATTTCCTCGAGTTCCCGTTGCTTTTGGACTTTTTCCCCTGGTCAAAAAAGGACAGGCATTTGACTGCCGCATCCAGTTCTTCCGGGGTGAATGCGAAAGCCTCCTTCACGAGCAGGCTTCTGCGTTCCTCGTCGGAATTACAGGCTTTTGCATTCTTTATGAATACAGAGTCGTTTTGAAGCTGGTGCAGGAAGTCGGAGGCATTCTTCATATTCTGGCCCTGGTACGAGTTTTAGAAAAGCAAGCTCAACTGAACGCCGTACCTTTGTATATACTAAATTGGCCGGGCCAGACAAGGAAAATAAAATTTGATTATTCCTTATCCCAGTCTTGCAGGGATTGCGGACAATCCTGACTGCCCCGGCTGTCCCAGTCCAACCAGCCGGTCTGTTTGCAGGGGATGCTCTCGGCGGCCTTTTCCGCCGTCTCGTATGAGCCGAGCCACATCCCGCCGAGGCAAAGCTGGTACATGCCGGGGTTCTGGTCGTCCGGCAATATCGTGAAAGTGCCGGCACATGAACGGAAGATGTAAATCATCTTTTTTGCTCCTGGTGCTTGACCGACGCCTCGATGAACCTGGCAAAGAGCGGATGGGGCCGGCGCGGGCTTGACTTGAACTCGGGGTGGAACTGGCAGCCCAGGAACCATGGGTGGTCTTTGATCTCTACTATTTCGACAAGCCTGCCGTCAGGCGAGGTGCCGCTGATATGCAGGCCGTTTTTCTTCAGCGCGTCGCGGAAATCGTTATTGACCTCGAAGCGATGGCGGTGCCTCTCGTTGATATCGCGCTCGCAGTAGGCTTCATAGGCAAACGAGGCGTTTTCCAGGATGCAGGGATAGGACCCCAGACGCATGGAAGCCCCCTTGTGCTCCACGTTGCGCTGTTCGGGGAGCAGGTCTATGACCGGGAAAGGCGTCACCGGGTCGAATTCCGTGCTGTTGGCCTTATCGAGCTTGCAGATGTTGCGGGCATATTCAATCACTGCAGTCTGCATGCCGAGGCAGATCCCGAAATAGGGCACCCGGTTCACCCGGGCATATTCGATCGCTTTGACCATCCCTTCGATTCCCCGGGTCCCGAAACCGCCGGGGACGAGAATTCCCCCGATCCCCTCAAACTGGTCGGTTATGCCCTCTTTCTCGATCTTTTCGGAATCGACGAACCGGAGTTTCACCCGGGAGTCGTTGGGAATGCCGCCGTGCACCAGGGCCTCGTTGAGGCTCTTATAGGAATCGATCAGGTTCACGTATTTGCCGACAATCGCGATAGTCACTTCCCGGGAGGGGTTCTTGAGCCTGTTCACGACCTCTTCCCAATCGCCAAGGCGGGGCTGGCCCGTCCAGATATTGAGGAGGTTAACGATCATCTGGTCGAGGCCTTCCTCGTGGAAGAACAGCGGCACTTCGTAAATGCAGCTGACGTCCTTGGCAGTAAAGACCGCATCCACTTCCACGTTGCAGAACAGGGATATCTTCGCTTTGATGTCGCTGGAGAGGAAGTTTTCGGTCCGGCAAAGCAGGATGTCCGGCTGGATACCGATCTGCCGCAAGGCCGCGACGCTGTGCTGGGTCGGCTTTGTCTTTACCTCCCCGGCCGTCTTGATGAACGGCACCCAGGTGAGGTGGATGAAGATGGCATTATCGCGTCCCACCTCGTTGCGGAACTGCCGGACGGCTTCGAGAAAAGGCAGGCTCTCGATATCGCCCACCGTCCCGCCGATTTCCACGATGGCGACATCGGTGTCCCCGGCAGCACGGCTTATGTATTCCTTTATCTCGTTCGTGATATGGGGAATGACCTGGACCGTCCCGACCAGGTAATCTCCCCTTCTTTCCTTTGTGATCACGGAGTAGTAGACTTGGCCCGTGGTGAGGTTATTTGCCTTGCCCATGCGGGTGCTGGTGAAGCGCTCGTAATGGCCGAGGTCGAGATCGGTCTCCGCGCCGTCGTCGGTCACGAAGACCTCTCCGTGCTGGAAAGGGTTCATGGTCCCGGGGTCGACGTTGATATAGGGATCAAGCTTCTGGTTCGAGACTTTGAGCCCCCTTGCTTCCAGCAGGGAACCGATCGAAGCCGCAGCCAGCCCCTTGCCTAAAGAGGAAAGGACCCCGCCCGTGACGAATATGAATTTAGTTCGCATTCTAGCTCCTGTTCATTACTCCCATTCGATGGTGCTGGGCGGTTTCGTGCTGATGTCGTAAACGACCCTGTTGACCCCTTTTACCTCGTTGACTATCCGGCTGGAGATCGACTCCAGCACTTCGTAGGGCAGCTTGACCCAGTCGGCCGTCATCCCGTCGCGGCTGGAGATCGCCCGGACGGCAATGACATTTTCATAGGTCCTGCCGTCGCCCATCACGCCCACCGTCTTGACGGGGAGCAGGACGGCAAATTCCTGCCAGACATCCTGGAACCAGCCGGCTTTTTGGATCTCGTGGCGGACAATCGCATCCGCTTTCTGGACCAATTCGACGTTCGCCTTCGTCACCTGTCCCAGGATCCGCACGGCGATGCCGGGGCCGGGGAACGGATGGCGCCAGACGATCTCTTCCGGCAGGCCCAGCTCGTGGCCGAGTTCCCGTACTTCATCCTTGAACAGGACGCGCAGGGGTTCGATCAGTTTCATCTTGAGCCGCGCCGGGAGCCCGCCGACATTATGGTGGCTCTTGATCACGGCCGACGGCCCGCCGAATGACGACTGGCTTTCGATGACATCGGGATAGAGCGTACCCTGCGCCAGGAACTTTATCTCGCCCAGCTTCTTGGCTTCTTCCTCAAAGACCCGGATGAACTCCGTGCCGATGATCTTGCGTTTCCTCTCCGGGTCCGTAACGCCCTTCAATTTGTTCAGGAACCTGTCGCGGGCATGGATCACGCGGAAATTCAGATTGTAGCGGTCGCGGAATGTCTCTGTGACTTCTTCGACCTCGCCCTGCCGCAGCAGCCCGTTATCGACAAAGATGGAGACGAGCCTTTCCCCGATCGCCTTATGGATCAGCACTGCCAGCACGGATGAATCCACGCCGCCGGAGAGCGCGCACAGTACGCGGCCGTCCCCGACCTGCGCCCGGATCTTCCGAATCTCTTCCTCGATGAAAGACCCCATGGTCCAGTCCGGTTTGCAGCCCGCAATCCGGAAAAGGAAATTCCGGAGGATGGTCACGCCGTGGACCGTGTGGGTGACTTCCGGATGGAACTGCACTCCGTAGAGTTTCTCCGCCGGGTTTTCCATCGCGGCCGAGGCGCAATTCGAAGTCGAGCCTGATATTTTAAACCCTTTGGGTATCCTGGTTATGTGATCGCCATGGCTCATCCAGATCTGCTGGCTGGCTTTGAGGCCCTTGAACAGAAGCGAATCGGGGGCATTGATGTCGAGCATCGCCTTGCCGTATTCCCTCAAACTCGACTTCGTCACTTTTCCCCCGAGCTGATGGGCCATGAGCTGCATGCCGTAGCAGATGCCCAGGACGGGAACGCCGAGCTTGAACAGCCCCTTGTCGCAGACCGGGACGCCCTCATCAAAAATGCTGGCCGGTCCCCCGGAGAGGATTATCCCCCGGGGCTTTTTTTCTTTCAGTTCAGAGGGGGATATGGTGTGGGGAAGGATCTCGCAGTAAACTCGGCATTCGCGGACCCTCCGGGCTATGAGTTGGTTGTACTGGGACCCGAAGTCCAGGATTGCTATCATATGATTTTACCTACAGAAATTTTCGCTGCTCCTATATCCCAAAAGGGTGAATTTTGAAAGTAGAATTATTGGGCGGGTTTTATTGTCAGTATATTTCCGGTGTTAGACCCATTAAGGCCTTTTCTGATTTCCGACACTATTGTTTCAATTGTTTCCGCGAGGAGGAAGCCCGTGGAGATCCCATCAAGATAATTGTCGTTCCAGGGCAGGTTGTACTCGGTCAGGAGATTGCGGATGTCATGATAGCGGTAGCCCAGGACGTCTTTCTTATCATCGATCGACAGGGCGTCGTTATATTCGACATGGACCAGCAGCAGCTCCCTGATGAATTTCCCGTCCCGCACCATCGGGATAATGACAATGGGGGCCCGGTCCGTTTTGCCGGCGCCGATGTAAATATGCCCTGTCCTGACGATCATGTTCTTGGTCCCGAGCAGCGCCCCCTGCTTTTCGGCCCGGGACTTCATGTTCAGGGATACGCCGCCCCTGAGCTTTACGACTATTGTCGATGATTCCGTGGGCTTGCCCTCGGCATCAAGGCCGTTGACTCCGTAAAGGGTATATCCCTTTATCCTCGCAATTGCCTTTTGAATACGCCCCAGGGAAAACATATTTTTCCCCGTAAGGTTCCGGGCGGAAAAATCGAGGCTGCCGAGCAGCTCGAAAATGATGCCCCGCAGGAACTCTTCCTTGCGGCTGGTGCCGACCGTGACCGTCTTTGCCTGGTGCCGGATGGCGTCAATCGGGCGCGAGAGTTCGTCGATGGCCTGGCCGATTGAGATGTTAAGGTGATCGAGAGGCGAAAGGTCGGTCTTGAACTCGGTCCAGAAATCCTCAATGGGCAGTTTGGCCTCCGCATATTTCAGCAGCAGGGCGATATCGGATATTGTCTTCACATTAGTCAGGGAGAATGTCCCGCCGGACCTCTTTTCATTGAACCGGGAGGTAAAGTCTTCGATCACGCGGTATACCCCCCTGTCCACGAGCCGCTCGAACAGGGAAAGATGGTCCCTCTCGTGGCGGACCATCTCAACGTTCAGCCTGCCCCTGAATTCCTGGAAGAAGCCCGCGTCCTCGTCGATGGCGCGGGCCGCGTAGTATCCCCAGAGGTGCCCCGCCATCGTGTTGAGGATGACCGAAAGGGGCGGGTCCGTCCGGGGCAGGGTTATGACCGCATCTGCGATGGAATTGAACCTGTCTTCGCCCTCGTCGGCGAAGACCACGACGGCCGCCTTGTGCGCCTTGAAAATGGCGACGTCTTTGACGATGTCCCCCAGGACTGATTCGGGGTTCCCGGCGGCGCAGACCAGGATCAGGGGCTCCGAAGAAAGGTCGATGTGTTTCTTGTCCTCGATCACGTCCGAAGAGATTGTCTTGTAGCACAGCTCGCTCAACTTGATCCGGATCTCGTCGGCGGCCGCCTTATTGGGCCCGCTGCCGACCACGGCCCAGTATTTTTTCTGCTTGGCGGTTTTCTCCACGGACCGGCGGATTTCATCCTGCTTGAGCAGGACGCGCCCCATTATTTCCGGTATCTGCTCGAGACGGAGCAGTTCGTCGGCGATCGTGTCGTCGGAAAGCGATCCCAACAGCTTTGCAATTCCCAATCCCAGGACGTGTCCCGCCACTATCTGTGAATAGAACGCCTTGGTCGAAGCCACCGACATTTCAATGTCCCGGCCGTCGCTGGTGTAGAAGACGCCGTCGGCCTTGTGGGTGATGTCCGATTGCCTGCGGTTCACTATGGCGATGACGGAAGCGCCGCGCTCCACCGCCATGGCAACGGCGCGGTTCGTGTCCGTCGTGGTTCCCGATTGCGTTACCGGGATGATCAGGGTGTTCGCGAGGTCGTTTTCCATGAAAAACCCGCTCAACTCCGATGCCCTTTTTGACTCGACCTTGATCCGGGCGCTGGATTGGCCTTCCTGCAGGAACCTTGCGAGGCCGTCGGCTATCGCCGAGCCCGCAACGGCCGCAGTCCCGTGCCCGATAACAATGATATTGCGGATTGTGCCCGACAGGAGCCGCTCCCTTATCTTCCCGGGCAGGATGTCCTCGCCGAGGTTGAACGATAATTCCCAGCGGGACTTCCGGCGGGACAACCGGTATTTCCCCAAAAGGGTTTTCCGCACCGAATGGGCCGACTCGGTTATCTCCTTGAGGAAGAAATGGGGAAAGCTGCCGCGGTCGATGTCGCGGGTCGTGATCTCCGCGTGCTTTATGTCTTTTTCCGTCAACTCGACGGGGGCGCCGTTATAGAAAAGGGCCTTGATCCCGGCGAGGCCGCCGGCCGCGGACTGGTCGAGGATGAACATCTGGCCGCCCGAATGGGGATCGCCGGGAACGGATTCGATTTCCCCGTCCATTTTGATGAAGCTGGAAGTGGATTCCACCAGTCCGTACACTTCCGACGAAAAAATATACCGGTCGGGGCATAACCCGACGTAAATGGACTGGCCGCTGCCGCGCAGGGCAAGGAAGACCTTTCCCGGCTCAAGGTTGCTCAGGGCCGCAATTGCATGCGAGCCGTCAAAGTCACTGAGGGAGAGCCTGAATGCCTCTGGGAAGGTTTTCCCCTGGCGCAGGTATTTATCAATCTGCAGGGGTATGATCTTGGTGTCAGTCGTGAGTTCGGGCGCTATCCGGACCCCGCATTCATTCTCCAATTCGGCCCGCAGCACGGGATAGTTGTCTATGTCCCCGTTGAGGACCACACTGATGCACCAGTTCCCGGCGCCATAGGCCGGATAGAATGTTGCCCCTGCCTCATGGTCAAAGTTGACGGAAGAGGGGACGGCGCAGTATCCGCCGGGGGGCGCCACCGGCCCCGATTGCGGCGCCGGCTGCAGAGTGTAGTTATTGACGGGATGGCAGTTCTCCTCGGTAATGGAGCCCACCGAGGCCCAGCGCGTGTGGGCAAAAGATACGTCGAACTCGATTTCGAGGTCGGCAAAAAGCCGGAATATCGCGTCGGAGCGGATCGCGGCGCGCAGCTCCCGGACATTCCTTCCCAGTTCGCCGATTATGGAAGCAGTTTTATAAACGAAGGAAACAGAATTCCCGTCTCCCTGCCGGCATATATGGATGCTGCCGTTCTTCAGATCGCCGTCAGCCGTGCGCTCCAGGAAACTGTTGTAAAGGCTCTTCTTTTGGAGGACTTTGATAATGCTGTCGAGCGAAGATTCTTTATCCGGTTTCTGTTCTATTTTGAACGATACCTGTATCCCCGCCGAATCCCTTCCCCGCACCTCCAGCCGGTCAATGCAGTTCAGGAGAAAATTGATGCGGCTGTATTTTGACAACGCCTGGGGCGATATCCACGAACCGTTCTGCTCCGCTCCGGCCGGATCTCCGGCCAAATCGGAGACCTTCTCGATGTTCTGGAGGATATCCCGTTCCAGGCCCCACTGCAGGTCCTTGAGGACTATTATGCGGCTGTTGACAACTTCGATTTCATCCGTTGCGAGCCGGGCGGCATTGTCCCCCAGGATACTTTCCTGGTCCTGGATGAACGCCTTTATGTCATCTGATAATTTTCTGAGAATGCCGGACTTCGCCGGATCAAAATAGATGTCCCGGAAATGGTCATCAAGCCTCCAGAGGGAAACGTACCTCTCCAGGCGATTCAGGTCTTCAGGCCCTTTCAGGTATTCCCGGGGGCTGACCGAGCGGGAAAAAATCTCCTTCAGTCCGGACTTCCTGATCCGGGAAAATAAAGCGGACGCCTCTTTGGCATTCTGTGCCCTTACCGGTTCCATCCCGGCTTTCTTCAGCGTGATGATGCCGGCGAGTCCGCAAAAAAGGGTGTCCGCGTGAAGCGGGAACAACACGATGGAACCGGGCTCGAGATGGCGGACATCCCGCCCGAGGTACACCCGGGAAAAAAGGTCTCCAAGAAAATCCCTGGTCCTGATTATGAGCTCAAACAACAGTTTGTTCCTTATCTGTTTTTAGTTGCCATTATTTGAAAGACGGGAGAATCTCGAGGGCCTTGGCCGTGGTCCCGTCAACAATGGCTTGCAGCCAGGCGGACCCGTGGCGACGGGCGTTGTCGTCCAGTTGCCGTATCGCGCTTATATAATCGGCGCCGGCCGCCTGCAGCCCGGAGAGCGCCTGAAGGAACCGGTCCCTGTCTTGCGTCCCGCAGCCCGCCTCGATATGGCTCGAAAAGCATACTTCGAGGGCGGAGCGGTTTTCAAGAAGTTCTTTCTTCTGCGCGCGGAGCCTGTCCCATTGCGCCCCGGGCAGGTATTCCCTGCTCAGGGAAATGGACTGCTCCATCTTCTCCGCAAACTCCCTTAATCTTTTGCCCCTTTCGGAAACAGCCCCATCGATCACGGCTTTTGCCCCGTCCAGCAGCTCCGGCCCGAATTCCCGGCCCGCAAGGAACGTGCTCCGCACGTGCGAGTACCACTCACGGAGCGCCAGCAGGCTGGCGATGTACAGTATGTTGTTGATAACCTTTTTCCTGACTTCCGTGTACATCCCGCAATGGAATTCCCTCTCCAGGAGGGCAACCGGCCCGCTTATCAGCCTTCCCCCGTCGGCAGGGAGCGGGACGTCCTGGCGCAAAATGGAGCCTGCAGCCAGCACCGTGCCGTATTCAACCCTCGAGGGACCGACAATTCCGCCCTGCCCGCCCAGGAAAATGGGCGCGCAATTCAGCATTACTCCGCGCGGGACGTCGCCGATCAGGGACGCCGTGGCCTTGTCCTGGTGGGGCGTGTAGTTGAAATGAATGAAGGAGCTCCCCACTTCACTGTGGTCTTTGCGGCTCGTCCCCCCGGCCATCAGGCAGTCGCAGAAATTGACAAGGCTGCCGAGCGTCACGAAGGGGAAGAGGACGGTCTGTTTGAGCCCGACGGCGTGGTTGCCGCCCGCCTGCTCTTCAATCAGGCAATTTTCTCTCACCTGGGACGATGAGCCGAAGACCGCTCCGTCCAGGAAGACGGAGTTTTTGAAAAAGCCTCCCCGGAGTTCGACGTTTTCTCCGATCTGACAGTCCCTGATAACGACCGGGCCCTCTTCGCCCAGCCTGGCCCCTTTGCAGATCAGGGTTTCCGGTCCGTGAATCCTGGCGCCCGCGAATATCTCGACCCCTTTGCCTGCGATCCTGTCCGTATTGACCTCGTCCCCGATGTCGACGGAACCGGGGTGCCAGATCCTGGCGCCCTTGTTGAGAAGCTCCAGAACCTTCCAGGAAAGGCCTGCAAAATCGCTCATACTAATCTGCTGCTCCCCGCCGGTGATAAACGGCTGAAAAATTATGGCTTCCTATATCAGAGATGGGTTGCCGTGTCATCAAGTATAGGCAGGGTTAAATCTTGCCCCTGACCTTCGACCAGGCCATCCCCAGGTATTCGTTCAGGGCCGCCTCGGATTTTCCGAGCGCCGCAGTCTGCGGGAAATACCGGCGCGGGTCTCCCCCTGCTTTCGGAAGGTAGTCCGTGGGGGCGGCAACCGGCTCCAGGCCCTCATTGCGGAAAAGCCCCATGGCCCGCTGCATGTGGATGGCCGATGTGACCATGATGAAATTTCTGTCCTTCACAAAAGGCTTTACCAGCCTGGCCTGGCTCTCCGTATCGGGGGAGTTGTTTTCCATTATGATATCCTTCCCGTTCACGCCGAGAGAGCGCGCCTTTTCCGCCATGACCTCGCTTTCCGATACCTGCGCGAACACCTTCCCCCCGGACAGGATCAACTTGCTGCCGGGGTACATCCGGTATATCCGGATGCCCTCAAGGAGCCGGGCGAGGGAGGCCCTCGAAAGGCTGGCGCCCGCGGGGTCCTGGTCGTCTCCCGCCAGGCCCCCTCCCAGGACCACAACGAAGCTGATATTCCGGGGAAGGTTCTTCGAGTCAAGGGGCGGATAACGCGATTCCATGGGCGCCGTCAGCATGTTTGAAACCGGGCCGATGCTGGCAATCGCCAGCAGCAGGATTCCGATAAGGATCAGTATCTTGGCTTCCCGGAACCTGCGCCGGAAAAAAAGCAGGAACCAGCCGATAAGCAGAACCACAATTGAAAAACCGAGCGGCATAAGCAGGACCGCGGCGAACTTCTTGAAAACGAACATTGATGCTCCCCTGTAATTTAATTCTTTTTACGTCTCATTATCGGGACCGCTTTCCCGGCGGCCCCTGGCCCTCAACATGCTTCGCCATTTATCGAGACGGCTCTTGATTGTCTTTTCATAGCCCCTGTCCGCGGGACGGTAATAAATTCGCCCGGACAGTTCCGCGGGCAGATAATCCTGCGGCGTGAATGCATCTTCATAGTCATGGGCGTACTTATAATCCTTTCCGTAACCGAGCTCTTTCATGAGGCCGGTGGGTGCGTTCCTTATATGAAGGGGCACCGGCAGCGCCCCCGTATCGCGGATCTCCCTTTTAACCCGCCCGAAAGCCGTGTAAAGGGAATTGCTCTTCGGCGCTGTTGCCAGGTAGACGGCCGCCTGGGCCAGGGCCAGTTCGCCTTCCGGCTGGCCGATGAAGTGGAAGGCCTGCATGGCGGCCATCGAGACCAGCAACCCGTTCGGGTCCGCATTGCCCACGTCCTCGGATGCGAACCGCACCATCCGCCGGGCAATGTAAAGGGGGTCCTCGCCAGCTTCGAGCATCCGCGCGAGCCAGTACAGTGCTGCGTCCGGGTCGCTCCCCCGCAGGCTCTTGTGCAATGCCGATATCAGGTTGTAGTGCTCCTCTCCGGTCTTGTCATACTGGAGGAGTTTTTTCTGGAGCGCCTCTTCGACGATATCGCGGGTTATTATCCTCTCGCCGGCTTTTTTGGCCCGGACGAGATTGGCGGCGGCTTCGAGATTGTTGAGCGCGGTCCTGGCGTCCCCTTCCGCCGCCCAGATTATGTGCTTGAGGGCATCGGGCTCGGCTTCCAGCGAGAGATCGCCGAGGCCCTTCTCCTTGTCGGCCAGCGCCCTTTTGAGGATCTCGCAAATATCATCATCGCTTAAAGGATCGAGGACAAAGACGCGGCAGCGCGACAGCAGCGGCGAGATCACTTCAAACGAGGGGTTCTCGGTGGTCGCGCCGATCAGGGTTATGAGACCGCTCTCGACGTGATGGAGGAAGGCGTCCTGCTGGGCCTTGTTGAAGCGGTGGATCTCGTCGACAAAGAGGATCGTCCGCTGGTCGCCTTCGAGCTCCTTCTTTGCCGTTTCAATGACGGAACGGATTTCCTTTACCCCGGAGAGCACCGCCGAGAAAGTTTCAAAGTGGGACCTGGTCTCGTTCGCGATGACGCAGGCCAGGGTCGTCTTGCCGGAACCGGGCGGTCCCCAGAGGATCATGGAAAACAGGCGGTCTTCCTCGATGGCGCGCCTCAGGAGCGTTCCCGGCCCGAGGATTTTTTCCTGGCCGATGAAATCCGCAAGTCTTGCGGGCCGCATGCGGTCGGCGAGGGGGCGCTGTTCCTTGACTTTGGCCATTGCGATCTCGGGTCCTTAAGGATAATGCAGGAATCATATCGAAAACGGAAAGTTTAAGCAATGAACACGGAGCGCAGGAGGAGGCTGGAAAAAAGGGGCGGAACCCGTGTTCCGCCCCTTGCATTGGTTACTATGGTCTTGGCAGGCCCTCGATGGTCTTGAGCGCCCTTTGGATTTCGCTCTCCGGAAGGTCGTATTGTTCGAGCTTGCCGGAAAGGAACGCGTCGTATGCGGGTAAATCGATGATGCCGTGACCTGAATAATTGAAAAGGATAACCTTTTCTTTACCTTCCTCTTTGGCCTGCTTCGCTTCCGCGCAGACGGCGGCAATGGCGTGGGTCGTTTCCGGCGCCGGTATGAAGCCCTCGGTCCGGGCCCATTTCAGGCCGGCATCGAATGTCTCGATCTGGTTGAACGACCTGGCCTCGATCAGCCCTTCCTTGAGCAGGTGGCTGACAATGGGGGCCATTCCGTGATAGCGCAGGCCGCCCGCATGGATCGCCTCGGGGACGAAATCATGGCCAAGCGTGTACATGGCCAGCAGCGGCGTCATCTGGGCGACATCGCCGAAATCATATGCAAAGGGGCCGCGCGTCAGCGTCGGGCAGGAACTGGGTTCCGAGCCTACTATTCTGATCTGCTTCCCGTGTATCTTGTCGCGCACAAACGGAAGGGCAATGCCTGCAAAGTTGCTGCCGCCCCCGGCGCAGCCGATGACCACATCCGGGTATTCCCCGATTTTCTCGAGCTGCTTTTGCGCTTCGAGTCCGATCACGGTCTGATGCAGCAGCACATGGTTCAACACGCTGCCCAGCGAGTACTTGGTGTCCTTTCCTGTAATTGCGGCTTCCACTGCCTCGCTGATGGCCATTCCGAGGCTTCCCGGGGAATCGGGGTCTTTCTCGAGCATCTTTCTTCCCGCCGCGGTCGTGTCGCTCGGGCTGGGGATGCAGTTCGCGCCCCAGACAGCCATCATCATTCTGCGATAGGGTTTCTGGTAAAAGCTTACCCTGACCATGAAAACACAGCATTCGAGCCCGAACATGTTGCAGGCCATCGACAGGGCGCTCCCCCACTGGCCGGCGCCGGTTTCCGTGGTGAGCCTTTTCACCCCGGAGATCTTGTTGTAATAGGCCTGGGCCACTGCGGTGTTGCCCTTGTGGGAACCGGGAGGGCTCATGCTTTCATCTTTATAATATATCTTCACGGGGGCATTGAGGACTTTCTCAAAATTCCGCGCCCGGCGCAGGGGAGCGGGGCGCCAGAGTAGCAGTTTTTCCAGGACCTCGTCGGGGATGTCAATCCACCTCTGGGTGCTGACTTCCTGCTCGATCAAAGGCATGGGAAAGATCGGGGCAAGGTCCTGCGGCCCAACGGGCTTGCCCGTTGCCGGGTGCAGGGGCGGGCGCAACGGCGTGGGCAGGTCGGCCTGGATGTTGTACCATTGCCGGGGAATTTCGCGGTCGCTCAGGAAAACCTTAATTTCGTCCATGATTATCTCCTCATTATGTATTCGGATATCCCGCTTGAAGGCTGCAACTGATAAAAAAAATGCCATGGGGGCTTCCCATGGCGTCCATATTCCGGCACGGGAAGGGATTCCCCAACCCGGGCTTTCAAATTTAGACAAGTCCGGGCAGGAATTTCATTTCCCGCCACCACCAGGCCAGATTTATCAGGCAATACTTTTTCAACACCGGATATCTCCTTTAAATTCATGTGTTTGCTATCATGAAAAAAGTGAGCTTGTCAAGCAATCTCCATTTGAAGCCTGAAATTTACAGGGGCTGGATTTTTTACGATAGCCTCCTCACTCCCACCAGGTGAATAAGGGTGGAGGTTTGTCAGAGGAGCTTTTTCATGAAGATCATTTTATCGTCGTTGTCCCGGTAAAAATCGGGGATGCGCGCGGCGCAGCGGTATCCGCAGCGCTCGTAGAAAATATGGGTGTCCGCGTAATCGGGGCGGGACGATGTTTCGATGAACAGGTATTTCCCCTTTTGCGCCGCGATCCTCTTCTCGGCATCCTTCAGCAGAGCTTTGCCAATCCCTTTGTTCTGAATCTCCTTGCTTACGGCTATCCAGTAAATGTCGTAACGTTTTTCCGTGAGAGGGATCGGTCCGTAGCAAACGAAGCCGGCAAGCTCTTTGCCGGTGTCGGCAAAGATAAACTGGTAGGGGCTCTTCCTGCCGTTGAGGGTAAAATCGTCGAGCAGTTCAATCGCGATGTCTATTTCAAACGGGTAGAAATTGCCGGCGGATGCGAGTATCCTGCTTATGCCGTCCGGATCGGCGGGCCGGACCTTTGTCCGCAGCCGGGGGGCTTTCCCTGATTCGCGATTTTTATTTCCTGACATTAAGGGCGACTCCGAGCATCTCCCGGACAAAATCCGTGGGAGTATAGCCGGCCTCCTCGACTGCGCCTATGTAGCCCGATGTCGGCGTTATACAGGGATTGGCATTGATTTCTATTATGGAGATCTCCCCGGAAGGGGCGAGCCTCATGTCCACGCGGGCGTATCCCCTCAGGTCGAAAATGTTCCAGCACTTCAGGGCAAGTTCCTTCATCATCTCTACCGGGGCATCCTGGCATTCATACGACCTTTGCGTATTCTCGTACTCGAAAGAGTTTTCTTCCCACTTGGAATTGTAATTCATTATCTTCGGCTTGCCTTCGGGCCAGTACTCGAAGAGTATCTCCGAGGGCGGAAGCAACTCGACCTTTCCGTCGGCGCGCTGGTAGAGGGGGATATTGAATTCCCGGCCGTCGATATAGTTCTCGACGAGCAGCGGCCGCTTACGGTGGGTCTCATACATCCGGGGAAGCTTCTGGAAAAGGACCGGCTTGCTGGAGATAACCGAGTTGTCCGTTATCCCCACCGAACCGTCCTCCCAGGACGGCTTGATGATCCAGGGCGCCGGGACCCGCACGGCCCCGAGGTCGCCGTAGAAGCCCTGCCATCTCGGGGTCGGCAGGTTGTTGGCATCGAGGACCGACTTGGTCAGGATCTTGTCCGTAGTCTTCAGCAGGCCTTCATAAAACGCGCCCGTATAAGGTATTCCGGCAATCTCATAAAACGAGGCGAGCACCGGCTGGAACCTCGGATCGTCCTCAAGCCCCTCGAACAGGTTGAAGATTGCATCGGGGGCGAAGGCGTTCACATCTTTTACAAGCTTCACAAAGGCATCCCGTTTGCCTTCCACCGGAAATTCCCTGTATTCATATCCAAGATCGGAGATCCCGCCGGTCACAAGCCCCATCTGGTCCAGGATGTCGATCGAGTCCAGTTTGCCTTCGTCCGGTTTATTGTAAACGACAGCAACTTTCATTTTTCATGGCCCTCGAAGTAATTGCGCAGTTCGCGTTGCGACGCCTTTCGCTCCATTGCCGATTCAATAATGGAGGAAAGGAGGTCTTTATAAGCCATGCCCGCCTGCGAGCAGAGGATGGGCAGATCGGAATGGCTTGGGTGGAGTCCCGCGAGGGGATTGATTTCCAGGAAGTAGAGTTTCCCGTCCGCGCCGGCCTTCAGGTCGACCCTGCCGGCGTCGCGGCAGCCCAGTTCCATATAAGAGCGCAAGGCAATGCCGGAGCATTCGCGGATGATTTCCTCGTTCTCCCTGCCTGTCACAAGTTTGTAAAGGACCCTCTCCTCGCACAATTCCTTGTTCGTGTAAGAATACACAAACGGCTCGGCGTTGGCCAGAAGCTCCACCTCGAGGACGCCGACGGCCCGCGCCTTTGGGCCGGTCCCGACGATGCCCACGGTGAATTCCCTGCCCGGCAGATAGGTCTCCGCGATCACCGGCTGCCTGTGGGCGTCGAGCATTGCCGCTGCATTCTTATTCAGTTCGCCTTTGTTCCTGATGATGGATTCGGGGGTGATGCCCTTGCCGGTGCCCTCGGCTACCGGTTTGATAAAAAGCGGGTACTGCAGCCTGTCCGGAAGCAGTTCAATATCGGACCGGGTCTTGATCAGGAAAAAATCCGGGGTCGGGATGCCCGCGTCGCGGATGACGCTCTTGGCGGCGGCCTTGTCCAGGGAAAGGGCCAGGGTCAGGGGATCGCTGAACGTATAGAGGATATTGAATGCTTCGAGGATTGCCGGGACCTGCGCTTCACGGCTCCTTCCGTAGAGGCCTTCCGCGATGTTGAACACCAGGTCCCATCTTTGTCCGGCGGAAAGCAGCCTGGTGAGTTCGTAGATATTCCCGATCCGGGTCACCTGGTGGCCGAGGGACCTGATGGTTTCCTCAAGGAAGCCGATAGTCGCCTCGCTGTCGAATTCTGCAGTCTCCTCTTCGGTGAACCCCCTTTCCAGATAATGCTTCCTGAGGTCAAAGGTAAGGCCTACCCTCATTCATTATCCTCTTTGAGGTCCAGGACGGGATCGCGTTTCCTGCGCCTGTACCTCGGGGTTTCCGTTGGGACGAGGGCCTTGCCGTTTCCCTTCAACAGCTGGGCGGTCCCGCCCGCCTTGCCGTTGCCGTTGCCCCGCTTCATGGTCGCGAAATATTCCTGCGGGTTGTAATACTTGACTATCATGCCTTCGTAATTGCGCAGGAGCAGTTCCTTGTCGGTGACGGACAGCAGGTAGAACGGCTGGAGCGGAACCTTTCCGCCGCCGCCGGGGACGTCGACCACGAATGAGGGAATGCAGAGCCCGCCCGTATAGCCGCGCAGCATCTCCAGGATCTCGATCCCTTTCCAGATGCTGGTCCGGAAATGCTCGACGCCGCGGACCGGGTCGCACTGGAACAGGTAATAAGGACGCACCATGATGCGCTGCAGGCTGTGGCAAAGCTCGCGCATCACCTCGATGCTGTCGTTGATGCCGCGCAGGAGGACGGCCTGGTTCGAAACCGGTATGCCGACCCGCAGCAGCTTGTCGCAGGCCTCCTGCGATTCAGCCGTTATCTCCCGCGGATGATTGAACTGGGTGTTTACCCACAGCGGCCGGTGTTTCGCAAGCATCTTGCACAGCTCGTCCGTGATCCGCATGGGCAAAACAACGGGGACGCGGGTCCCGATCCTCAGCACCTCGATATGCGATATGCGCTGCAGCTCGCCCAGGAACCAGTCGAGCAGGTCGAGGTTCATCGTCAGGGGGTCTCCGCCCGAGACAATGACTTCCCTCACCTCGGGGGTGGCCTGGATATAATGGATCATGTTCGACAATTCGTGGCGGGTGCGGAGCGACTCGCCTTCATGCCATATCCGCTTGCGGGTGCAGTGGCGGCAGTACATCGAGCAGGTATTCGTCACGACTGCGAGCACGCGGTCGGGGTACCTGTGCACGAGTCCCGGCACCTGCGAGTCCTGCTCTTCCTCAAGCGGGTCGCCGTCTCCGACTATCTGGAACTCCAATTCCCGAAGGTCCGGTATGCACTGCTTCTTGATCGGGTCTTCCGGGTTGTACCAGTCGATCAGGGAAAGATAATACGGCGTGATCGAATACCGGAATGTCTTGATGAGGGCCTTGAATTTTGTGATCTGGTAAGGTTTGAGGTTCAGCAGCAGGGCGAGCTCTTCGATGGTTCGCACCCTGTTTGCCATCTGCCATTTCCAGTCGTTCCATTCGTCCTGCGTGACGCTGGGCCAGAACTTCTGGATGAAATTGGCTCTGCCGAAAAGGGACTCATCTTCTATGGAATCTGCTAAAGAAGTGTGGGTTGTTTCGCTCGGAGGGTCATCCTCCTCCGGGATCACAACTCTTAATTCCATTTTATCCTCCTGCAAGTTTTTCGGAATAAAAAACGCTTTTTCGGTTCCTGCTTTTTTATTCCCCTCCTCAAACCCCTGAACAGGAGGGTATGTCCGCATTTGACAATATCGGCGAAGATGAAATTATCTTTATTTATGTCTGCGATTATACCATCTTTTTTCAACAGTCAAGATTATTTTTGATTTTTTGCGGACGTGTTTGCCGGAAGAAAAGCCGGCTGCTTGAATCTGATGAAACTCAGGGCTGACAAGGGTTTGCCGCGATTCAGCGAACCCGGGATTGATGTCACGGACAGAGGAGGAATGGTTATGGGCGCAAATGGATCTTCGCAAACTCAAGGCAGGACTGAATTTGCGAAGACTGGCTATTCAAGTGCAGCATATATGTGTTTGCTAAGAACTGGTCGTCGCTAATGCGCGCCAGTCGTGGATTTGCGGGAACCGCCGGGGCGGCAGGAAAATTGCCCTTATTTAAAAAATTTTTTCAAGGGGGTCGATTCCGGCGAGCCGGGCGAGCAGTTCCGCATGGATCAAGCCGTTCGAGGCCGCGATGGATCCCGAGCCCAGGGTGTACTCCCGCCCCGATATGTCGCTCACTTTTCCGCCCGCCTCCTTGACCATGAGCAGCGCCGCAGCCGTGTCCCACGGGTGCAGCTTCAATTCCCAGAACCCGTCGAAGCGCCCGGCCGCCGTGTAGGCGAGGTCGAGGGCCGCCGAACCGGCGCGGCGGACGGCAAGGGTCTGCTTTGCCAGAGAGACGAAATAATTGATGTTGTTGTTCCTGTCCGTCCTGAGGTCGTACGGGAATCCCGTTGCCAGAAAGCTTTTCGAGAAATCGGCCACGTCCGACACACTGATCTTCCCGCCGTTGAGCAACGCGCCGGAGCCCGCTTCTGCTGTGAACATCTCGTCGAGCATGGGGTTGTAGATGCAGCCCATCACAATTTCCCCGTTCCTCTGGAGCGCAATGGAGACGCAGAACACCGGAAAACCGTGGGCGTAGTTCGTGGTGCCGTCGAGGGGATCGACGATCCATCTGAATTCGGAGCCCCTCTCCAGGGCGTCCGATTCTTCGGAAAGGATGTCATGCCCGGGGAATTCGCGCTCTATCCTGCGCAGGATCATCTCTTCGGATTTCCGGTCCGCGTCGGTGACGATATTGATTTCACCCTTGTACTGGATGGAATGCCTCTTGTGGAGATTCGTTTTCAGAAACAGGCCTGCCTCTCTTGCGGCTGAAACTGCGAAATCCAGGTAAACTCCCATTGCATGCTCCTTCTTTGCCCGCTGTATCAACGTGGGATTATACCAGCCGCCTTCGGAAATATCAGCAAAATTAAGGGTTGCGGCAAATCAGGCCTCAAAATTCCATTTGCGGCGCTTATTAAATAATGGTAAATATTGCCCCACTTTAAGAAAAGGTTTTTTAATGAGCGAAACAAGAAACACAGGCGACGGCGGCACACTCGATCTCAAATCACTGCGGGAGTCGAGAGGACTGACAATTGAGGCCCTCTATAATGCGACAAAGGTCCGCCCGGCATTTCTCGAGGCGATCGAGAACGGCAATTTCCAGATCTTGCCGGAAAGGATCTACAGCGAGGCGTTCATAAAGATCTATGCCGCGCAAGTCGGGGTGGACCCCGAGGGTATCCTCGCACGGTACAGGAGATACCTCAACGTACCCGAGCCGGGGAAGGCGCCTGAGAAAAAGACAGACAAAAAAACAGAAAAAAAAGCAGATAAGAAACCGGAGAAGCAGGCGGAGAGCCGAAAAGAAGAGGGCAAGGCGCCCCTGCCGGCGGAGATCAAAACGGCCGAACCTGCAAAAGGACCGGAAACGCCTGTCGTAAAGAGTCCCATGAACATGCCCAAGAGGAGATTCTCCCGGCTGGCCGTTTCCCTGATCCTGTCCGTGGTGGTGATTTGCGGGGGATTCCTGTATTTCCTGCTTTTGGATGACGGTTCCAGCCCCGAGTTGCTTATGAAGGCGGAAAAGCCTGCAGCCCCGGCCCAGTCCGAATCCAAGCCGCAAGCTGCTCCCGACATGAAAGATATGCAACCGGGCGAAACACCGCAGCAGCCCGCAGCCGGGCAGTCCGCACCCAGCGCCGGCCAACCCGCGCCGGCTGTCCAGCCTGCAGCCCCGGCTTCCAATAAGCTGGTCATCCACGCCAACGAACTGACCTGGATCAGCGTAACCGAGGACGGCAGCCAGCCCTACCAGATAATGCTGAGGCCCGGAGACAATCTCGAGCGTACTGCCGGAAAGTTTTTGCTCGACATCGGCAACGCGGGTGGAATAGTCGTCAACTTCAACGGAAGCGATATGGGGGTGCCCGGGCGGAGCGGACAGGTTGTTCACCTGGTTTTGCCCCCGGAACAAGCCCCGGAGTAATCTGTTGACACGGGCCTCAGGGCCATTATAGAATTCAAGAAAAACCTGAAAGGATTAAAAATGTTCGGAATAGGAATGCCGGAACTGCTTATTATCCTGGCGATCATCCTGATCATTTTCGGTGCGGGAAAGCTTCCCGAAATAGGCGGGGCCATTGGGAAGGGAATAAAGAATTTCAAGAAATCGGTGACCGAAACCGAAAACGAGATAAACAAGGCAGGCGAAACCCGGAAGCTTCCCGAAGACGGGAAATAAAATTTTCTTCCCGCCCTTGAGATATAAAGAAGGACCTGATCAAAAGGAGCCTTGAGCGTCGCAGCTCAGACTCCTTTTTTAGGCTTTGCGCCAGTCACCCGATCTTATCACGTTGAGTTTCTCTGCCGTGCCGTCAAGCATATAAACCCAGGCCGTAATGGAGCGGCCGCTTTGGGTCTTCGTACGGATAACTGCCCTGCGGTATACCGATTTTTGCGAGCCATACCCCCGGAAATCTTCAACTATGTCCAGAATTTCAAAGGCCGCACGGGGGTTCTTCAGCACGAACAACTCCCCCGAAACCGATCCATCCAAAGGTCCGGCAGCCGGAACCATGGCGGGATAGCCCTTGCCTGTGTCGTAAAGCTCCCCGGCAGCTGTTGCAGTCTCCGCAAATTCTATGACTCCTGTTGATTGCAGGATGTGGTTGCGGGACTCACCCCTCATGAATGTCCCGTAAACAAACAGGCGGCTGATGCACCAGGGGGGTTCTTTGCCCTCGGCGATCTCCTTGAAAATCTCCCCTGCCGTATCCTGAAGGCCCTGCTCCGCATAGCCCTGCTCCACTATTTTAACGTATTTGTCGGCGGGGGGGACGAAAAGGCCTTCCGTCATCGAAGCTGACACCAGAAATGTCTCGGCATCATGGGTCCGTCCGTCTTCAGTCAGGGCGGTTACCTGCAATTTATGGTGGATGAGCGGGGCCAGTTCCTTCTTGTCGAGGACCTCCCATCCTTTATCCCCCGATACGACCCGGAAGAGGACACCCGGCACGGCATTGCCGAACTGGTTGCGGATGTTAAGGACGCCTCCCCCGTGTTTGGGGGAATTAAAGTTGAATACAAGCCTCATGTCCGGGATGAATGCATTCGCAAATTTGGCCAGCGGAAACTCAAACCCGTTTTCGATGCACCAGCTTTTGAAATCAGCGGAATTGAGGTTTGACCCGTATGCGAAGTAAAGATTGTTCATAAGACACCTTTAGCGGAGTCAGTTATTTAAAACGGTACGTCGTCGTCTTCCGTTTCGGAGAAAGCGGGACCTCCCTCGTATGGCGGTTCGCTCTCTCTTACCTGGCCCTTCGAGTCCAGCATCTTCATATTCTGGGCGATTATTTCGGTGGTGTACCTGTTGACCCCTTCCTTGTCATCCCAGGAACTGGTCTGGATCCTCCCCTCGATATAAATGAGCTTTCCCTTGGTCAGGTAGCTTCCGCAGATTTCGGCGAGTTTGCCGAAAGTGACAATCCTGTGCCATTCCGTTTTCTGGGACCTTTCCCCGTCCTTCGTTTTGCGGACCTCGTCCGTCGCCATCCGGAAATTCGTGATCATTGTCCCGTCGGCAGTGTACTTGATCTCCGGATTCGCCCCTAATCTTCCGATCAGGATTACTTTATTTACCATTCAGCCCCCCCGTAAAGAAATGTTGTAAGAAGAATAGATTCTTCTATAAATATTCCGGGGCAATTACAACATAAAAAAATCACTTTTTCTCCGACGGGTCATACCTGAGCAGGAGCGGGGTCGTCCAGTTCTGGCCCCAGGTCTGGCCTTTCCTGGCGGGACAGGACGGGTCCAGCGTTGATTTTTCCACGTCCCGGTCCTCATCCGCCGGGCCCTTCAGCATGATCCCGAAGGTTTCCTGCGGGGTTTCGCTCACCGCTATTATATAGAGGCTGTTGTGCTCGCTGCGGGGCGCTATCCTGATGTTCACTCTGCGGCCCACCGTGGCGCAGGACCATTTCGAAGGCTGCTGGAACCAGAAGGCAAAGCCGGTGGTCACGCCCTGGAGATTTCCATAGGCGTATGTGTAATCGGTCAGGGGGTTCTCCCCCGAGACGTAGAAGTTGCGGTATTTGCCGTCAGGCGGGAAATACCCGTATAAAGTATATTTCTCTCCGGGGGCCACCGCGAACCGGTAAATACTGGTGTAAAATTTTTTTCCGTAGCTCTTGCCGTATTTATCCCAGAGCTTTTTGGGGGCGGCCGCCTGGGCAAGGGGCTGCGGCGGGGTTTTCACTTCAGCAACCCTGTTGATGGGCAACTCGGTTACGCCCGCCGGGCTCGCGGGCTGGACGGGTTTTATTTTTTCCTCCTTTTTCTCCGAAGGGTCGTACCTGAGGATTATGGGAGTTGTCCAGTTCTGGCCCCAGGTCTGTCCCGTCCTTGGCGGGCAGGAGGGGTCGATAGCGGACTTCTCCACGTCCTGGTCGGGGTCCGCCGGGCTCTTCAGCATGATCCGGAATGCTTCCTGCGGCGTCTCGCTCACCGCTATGATGAAGATGCTCCTGTGCTCGCTCTGCGGGGCGATCCTTATGTTTACCCTGCGGGTCACGGCGGGGCAGGACCATTTTGAGGGCTGCTGGAACCAGAAGACAAAGCCGGCAGTCACGCCCTGGAGATTTCCATACGAGTATGTGTAATCGGTCAAGGGGTTCTCCCCCGAGATGTAGAAATTGCGGTATTTGCCGTCGGGCGGAAAATAGCCGTATAAAGTATATTTCTCTCCGGGGTTCACCGTAAGCCTGTAAATGCCCGTGTAGAATTTTTTGCCGTAGCTCTTCCCGTACCTGTCCCAGAGCTTCTTGGGGCATACCGCTTCGGACAGGGGTTGGGGCGACGTTCTCACCTCCACGGTTTTATTGAGGGGAAGATCAGTCACGTTTAACGCAGCGGCAGGCCGCAGGGGGGCGATTAAAACCAATAAGAAAATGCCGGCCAAAACAGACGCAACTCTCAGAACGTTTTTCATATCCATCCTTCCATTCAAAACAGGTGTAAGATCCGGCGGGGGAGCGCAATTCATTTGTCTGTCGGAAATGAAAACGACCCGGTCACCCGTGCAAAAACATTTTCATACTGCTTTACCTTGTCCGGCCTCGCTTTATAGCGGAAAGCAACGAAACCGCTCTTCGCGGGCATGACAATAAACCTTTCCGTATACTCCATCTTTCTCGGGTGCAGCGGTTCCACGTACCTGTCAAGCTTCTGGTTATAGACATGGCTCTCGTAGTCGTACCCGGACCGCTCGAAGGTTTTGGCCTTTGTTCCCTTGAAGTCAAGGTCCTTTACCGGCCCGTATGACTGCCCCTCCATAACTGCCAGGACCGGCCGGGAAAAAGTCCTGATGTAGGTGTCCATATCTTTGTGGAGCTTATTTCCCCGGGGGTAATACCTGATGGAAATGGTGACCCGGTCCTCAAAACCGCCGCTGTATGCGTCAAACCCGTCCACTCCCGAAACCTCCCGGCTGTAACCGGGGCTTTCCACGATGCCCCAACCCGAAGGCAGGGCGCACCGGAATGTCCTGTCGGGCGACTGGTACGGCTTGAATTCCTGGGCAAAGACATATCCTGAAATAAAAATGAGGACTGTTGCGGCTGCCAGAATCGGATTGGCCCTTTTTCGAAACATCGGCTACCCCTTTCAAGTTCAATGGTACATACCATGACGGGAAGTTCAATACCACCGGGCTTTGGCTTGTAATCACCCTTGAGATGCTGTATCAAGAACAAACAATTCAAATCAGGAGTCTTTATGAAAAAGTGCCTGGCCGTAAGCTTGTTCTTTGTATTGCTCATTTTCGCCACTGCCGTTCAGGCCGGACAACGGGAGATAATAACCGAGGGCGTATACGTAATGGGCGCCGGCGAAACCATGGCCGTTGCCGAAGAGCGTGCCCTGATGAAGGCCCGGCAGAGCGCCGCCGAGCAGGCGGGCGCCTTCGTGAAAAGCTATTCCAAGGTGAAAAACCTGGCCCTGGCCGAAGATGTCATCGAGGTCATAGCAAACCACTCTATGAAAGTGACGGTCCTCGACCGGAAAAAAACGGTTGTGGGCGATCTGGACGCCATCAGGTTTGTCGTCCGGATAAAGGCGGTCGTAAAAACAGAGGAGGTCGAGGCAAATCTCCGCAAGGTCCGCGAGGATGCCGGGGCGGTCGAATCGTATAAGAAGCTCAAAGCGGAATATGACCGCCAGGCGAAAGAGGTCGAAACGCTCAAAAATCAGCTCGCCGCGGGCGCCGACAGGAAACAGGTCCTGGCAAAAATCTCGGACGAAGAGAAAAAGTTCAAGGCAAACCTCTGGGTTGAGAAGGGAAGCGATTATACCCTGAGCCCCGAGCTGGCAATGAAGGCGTTCAATACGGCCCTCGAGCTGAACCCTGACCTGGCCACGGCATATTCAGGGAAGGCAGGCCTGAACAGAAATGCGGTCAATGCCTGCTATGAGAGGTTGGAAAAAGAGAAATCGGATTGCCGCAAGGAAATCGCGGATCTGTACCAGGCCCTTGCGGACGTGAACCGGGCCGTTTCCATGGACCCTGACTATGCCGACGCCTACGCCCTCAGGGCGGAAATAAATGATAACATCAGGTCTCTGGAATGGACGGTCGCTTACAGGAAAGACCCGAACGCCCCCAAGCTTCCCGACGATAAAAAAAACCAGGCGTCAATACTCGGGGACATTGACCGGGCGATCGCCCTCAGTCCGGATTCACACAAGTACTTCGCGCAGCGGACCGCATACCTCGACCCTGTCAATGACAATGACAGGCAGATTGCCGACATGACCCGCGCCATCGAACTGTGCCGGAAAACCAGTTGCGGTCTCCTGTTCTCGTATTACGGCGAGAGGTCCCGTTTTTATGAGGTTGCCGGCAATAAGGAGCTCGCCCGGGAAGACGATCTTATGTTCAGAAAATTATCTAAAGACCATCCGGCGTTTCGCGACCCCGAGCCGGGGAATTCAGAGTTTATGAAGCTCCAGGAAGAGCTGTATTTTGCCTATGACGGTGACAAAAAAAATAAAGCCCTTGAGGATGCAAAGCGGAAGATTTCCTCAGGACGGGCCGATGCGGAGGACTTCTTGGCGAGAGCAATGCTCGGCGACGGAGATGACTCCTCCCGAATAAGGGACATTTCGGATGCGATCAGGCTTCTGGAAAGAAAAAATCCCCGGGACAGGGACGCAATAAAGCTTACCTATATGTATTATACAAGAGCAATGATGCTGAAAATGAGCAAAAACCCCGCTGATGCCCTGAAGGACCTGACGGCGGCGCTGGGGATAATAGAGAAACAACTGCCCCATGCCCTTTCAATGTTTAAATATGATGATCTTCTGAAATTTGATGATGCCAGGATTGCAAAATTGAGCCGCTCAGAAACGGAGGCCTTGGTGTGGATACATTTCAAGTCGAGCAATCTCCGCGACAGGGCGGCGGTTTATGAGGAGCTCGGCTCACCGGCAAAGGCCCTTGCTGATTACAACCTGCTTTGCTCTCAATATAAAGACACGAATGCATGCAAGGACGTGGACAGACTGAAATAATGAAGGTCCCCCTTTTTTAAAGGGGGATTTTTCAGGCCTCAGATCCCCCCCTGCCCCGCCTTTAGAAAAGGGGCGAAATATTGGAGAAACATTGTGATGAAAAGAAATTCAATAATCTTTATCGTCTTGTTCATTGTTCTGGTAATCGCCCCCGCAGCCCGCGCCGAGAAGTTCGAGATCACAGCCGAGGGAGAATACATCATGGGCGAGGGCGAAACGATGGAAATCGCCGGGGAGAAGGCGCGCCGCAACGCGATCCGCTCCGCCGCCGAGCAGGCCGGGACTTTTGTCCGCAGCTACAGCAAGGTGCAGAACCTTTCGCTTCAAGAGGACGTCATCGAGGTCGTCGCCAATCATGCGATGAAAGTTTCCGTAATCGACGAGCAAACGGAGCTTGTCGGGAAGAAATCCGTGCGCTTCAAGGTGAAAATCAAGGCGGCCCTGACGACCGAAGAGGTCGAGACGAACATCCGCAGGGCCCGGTCCGATCTGAACCTGGTGGAATCCTATAAAAAACTTCAGAAAGATTACGCCCGGCTGGCGCGCGAAACGGAAGAACTGAAAAAGAAACTGCCGCAAGCCGCGGGAGAGGAGCGCAAGGATGTCCTGGCCCGGCTCGGCACCGAGGAGACGCGCTTCCGGGCAAACGTCCTGTATGAAAAAGGGGCAAGACTCAACGAGGATCTGAAATTCGACGAGGCGGACGAGGCGCTTACTCAATCAATAGCCCTCAATCCTGATTTTGCCATGGCCTACGTTGTGCGGGCGTTTGCCCGGGCGGCCCGCGCGGTGGAGAAAATCGAACCGGCGCTCGCCGACATGGACAAGGCCCTCGCCCTTGAGCCGAATAATGCAAAATTTTACATGACCAGGGCCGATATCCTGCGGCGGGGCTGGGTAATGAATGCGTGCAGCCGGACGAACCGCACCACCTGCGACAGGGTCCTTGCGGATATGGACAAGGCAATTGCGCTGGACCCGAAAAATGCCTGGTACCATGCGGCCAAAGGCGACCTGCTCGCGGAAATTGAGCGGTTCGACGACGCGATCCGGGAGATGGACAAGGCCATGAAAATCGGGGACGGCAATTTGGCCTCAGATATCGGCGTGCTTGCAGCTTACATGATGAAAGCGCGGATCATGAAGGACAAAGGCGACCTGAAAGGCTCCCTGACAGAGCTTGACAAAGTGGTCAAAATTTCAGAGACACCAAATTTTCTCACGTCCGAAGACAAGCGTGTTCTCGAAATCCTGAGGGCAATTTTCAAGGAACAGGCGGAGAGGAACAAAAGCGCAATGTTGGATGTGCTGGACGGCAAGGCGCCCGATCGGGAGCGCACACTGATAGCCGAGAAATTCGGAATTCCTGCGAACAAGATTGATTCGGAAATGCCCCGGACCATAGATAAGATCCAGAAGAGCATGATGAAACTGGAATTTATCATTTCAGCATACGAGAACCGGGCAGGGGTTCGCCTGGAATATAAAAATTATAAGGGCGGCAAGTCCGATATGCGGAAGGCTTGTGAGTGGGCAAAGACCCGCCCTGATCCCAATGACCGGATTGCCCTTTGCGATTCGGCTGATTTCGAAAAAGACCTCGATACCCAGTTCTCGCCTGCGGGACGCTGGCTGAGAATCGGCAAGAAAGTATTCGAGGAATGGCAGTCGGGGACCGATGCCCGCCGTGATAAACCCGAAACTTTCACCGAAGCGATGGAAGCATACGGCAAAGCGATAATCCTTAATCCCCGCTTTGCAGAAGCATACGAAGCCCGCTGCAAATTGCGCTTTTTCGGGGGGATGAAGGAGCGAAATGAAAAGCTGATTGCAGACTGTACGGAAGCTCTGCGATATAACCCGAAACTTTTCGAAGCAAGGATGACGCGTGCGGACGTGTACAGCGAATCAGGCGAGAAAGAGAAAGCGCTGGAAGATTTCTCTAAGCTGATAGAATTTTATCCGGATGCCAACGGCGCTCGCCAGCAAAGGGTTGGCCTGCTGAGGCAGTTGGACCGCTATGATCAGGCATTGGTCGAAATTGATGAGATGATCCGAAAGAACCCCGAAGACAATCAGTGGTTTTACCTTAAGGCGGAAACCTGCGAGGAGGCGGGCCGCCTGCTCGATGCGCTCAATGCCTGGGAAGCGTACGTGAAGATATGGGAGAAGCTCGACAGGAAAATGCGCAACCCCGGGGAGAACGAGGTGGAGCAGCTGCGCAACGGGAAAGCCAAAGTCCGGGAACTCAGGGCGAGGCTCAACAAGGTTTCTTAAAAAAGCCGGCGGGCGATCGGGCCTCCCGCCGGCATATGTTTACCGGCATATGTTTAATGGAGCCCGGCTATCTTGTCCTGACTACCGGCACTTTGAGCTGGCCGGCCGCTATATTCTCGGATGGCAGGATGACCGGTGTCTGGTCCCGGTTCAGTTCGAGCGAGGCCTTTTCCGCCACGTTTGATTTGACGTACTGAAAAAGGTCCCCGAGTTCCACCGAGCCCGTCCTTTTCCTGTCCGCCTCGCCCCTCATGCCCCTCAATATATAATAGGTGAACAGGCCGTGCTGCGCCCGGTCGAAATCCGAGCTGATCTGGCTGCCGCTCGCGCCGGCCATGACGATCACCTTGTTATTGGCGGGCACGATTGGATTGAGAGTCATGACGAGCGGCCTGGAGCCTTCCGGCGAAATGCTCCGCCCTTTCGCGCCGGAGAAGCAGCTGTCTAGCATAACCACTACTTCACTGGCCGGCAGTTTGCTCAACGAATCATACATGGCCTGCAGCGGATATAGCTTCGACGGGAAATCGGGCTGGCCCTCGTAGGGGACGATAAAAGCATTCTTCCCCTGGGGGTCCGGCGCGCCGTGGCCGGAATAATAAACGAACACGGTCGAATTTTTGTTGACCCGCCGGGGGAGCCAGTCCTCTATATAACCCTGGATATCGCTCTTCGAAGCCTTGTCGTCGGTCAGGACCTGGATGTTGGCCTTCGGGATGCCGCCCAGGTTCTCGAGGTATTTCGCCATGACCTCGGCATCCCGCACCGCGTACTTGACTGCGGGTATCTTTTCCTCGCGGTATTTGCTGATCCCGATAACGAGCGCGACCGCATCCCTGCGCTCATAACCCTTGATCCGGGGCGGGATGTCGTCCACGTTGACCTCGGAAATGATTTCCACTGTTTCCTTCACGTCGGCGGTCCTCATGGCGATCTGCAGGGTTTTCCTCTGCGCGGGCGCAAACCCCCGGCCCTCAACCACCTCAATCCTGAGGTTTGCCGTTTCCGAGGGAATCTGGGACGGCAGCACCGTCTTGAACTCCGCCATCTTACTTTCCCCCGGCTTCACAGCGCCGATGAATTTCTTTGCCCCGAGCCAGCTGACCAGCTCCTTGTGCCCGGACAGGACCACTTGCACGTCTTTCGCCGTGCCCTGGCCCGAGTTGCCTACCTCGACCCTGAGCGTGATTTCTTCGCCGCCGTCGAGAATGCGGTTATTGTTCTGGTCCTTGAGTTGGCTGGTGAATGTCAGCTTCGGCAGCTGCGAAATGACCTCCACGGTTTCCGTCACGCCCGCCGGCAGTACGGCTATTTCCACGGACTTCTTCTCCGCGGGCGAAAATCCCCGGCCCTCCCTGATTTCAACACTGATGCCCGCTTTTGCCGATTGAATTCTGGCCGGCAGGACGGCCTTGATCGCGACCGCTTTCTTTTCCCCGACCTTCACGTCGCCGATGACGTGCTTTTCCCCCAGGTAACCCACAAGCTCCTGGTTGCCGGACAGGATGACCTGAACGTCTTTTGCCGTGTCCCCGCCGATATTCGACACTTCCAAATTAAGGACCGCCTCTTTGCCGCCCTCCAGGGCCTGCCTGCCCGCCGGGTCTGAAAGAGAAAGTTTATACTCGAGCACCGGGGGCTTGCCGCCGGCGCCCTGTACCGCCGGGTCTTTCGGCTTCACCGCGATAACAACGGTATCCTGCTGCTCATGGACGCTCACCGGGAACCTGGCCAGAGTATACCCGGTCCCGCCGCCCGCGCACAGCGGCCCGCCGCCGCCGATAGAATAGTAAGAGCCCATCACGCTTTTATCCAAATCAATATAATCGAACATCATTTCGTGCTTCCAGGCGGAAGTGCCGACCACCATCCAGCTTACGAGATATGTTGTCGAGTACTTGATCTGGTTGTTGTCCTTGACGCTCAAGGTCCCTTCGGAGGCCATGGAGAAGACCGGAGTCATATTCCAGGTCATGTCCGGGTCGACCTTGAATTTTATTTCCAGCTTTTCGCGGTCGATATAAAGAATGTCGGTAAATTTGACGGAACGGATTTTGGCCCAGCCCGGCATCGGCCCGCCCTGGAGAAAGTAACCGAAGCCGACGTCGGCCTGTTCCCTTTTCCCCGGGTCCGTTTCATAGAAGATGATGTCCCTGTTCAGGTTATTCTTGAGGAGCGCGTAGAGCTTGCCCAGGAGTTCCTGTTTCTGGGCATCCGATTGGACGGCGGCGCACTTCCTGTTCTCACATAATTCGATTTTCCTGGATTCCAGTGTCGCGCAACCGCAGGCAAGTGACAGAAGGCCGATTACCGTAACGAGATGGAGCTTTTTCATGAAACACCCTTTAAACGCGTTGATGCGGGATGATAAGCTCCTTGTATGTTCCCTGTCAATACAGCTTTAGCATACAGCAGATGCCCAGTCATACCCGGACGACCCTGATCATCAACTTCGGGAAGGACGGCCCGCTGTACCGGCTGAAGTAATATGGACCCGGCAGCGCGCCGCCTTATTGCATCCGGGGCTTTTTGCAGTCACTTATTTTTAGCCTTTTTTTTCGGAACGAAAATTTTGTTGCCGTCCTTGTCTGTCAAAACTGAATAAGTCCGTTCCTTCTGGCGCTCAAATGCGGGCCGCGGCATCAGCGCCTTATTGTCGTCTGTAATGATAAATACATCCCGGGCGATTTTCCCCGGAGCGTCGATCTCTATAAAATATTCAACATTCTTCTGCAGGGCGGCCGGGCCCTCTACCCGGGGAAACTCCGTGAGTTTCCTGCCGTACTCTATCTGCTTCAGATTCAGGTATCTCCGTTTTTCCGGCGGGGTGCTCATATCATAGCCAAGCAGCCAGAGGGCTTTCGCCCTGATCGGGACCGTCCTCTTCGCCTTGTCCCTGTCTGCCAAGGCGCTTACTCTCAGAAATTCTATCTGGCAGGGCTCTTCCAGGACAAAATATAAATCGTTTCCGTCCATTGCGACATCAACGGGAATCAAACTCAGACCGGCGTAGGCGGATGAGGCTGTAAATAAAACAAACGCCAGGGCTGTCATTTTTAAATATTTTGGAAAACCTGTTACGTGCTGATTCAACATACATTTACCACCCTGCCAGTCTGTACCTCATCTCCTTTTCAAATACAAGGAACTCAGAGTAAAAAGGAATCCGGAATAAACCGGAGCATCCGCCCCGAAGCGATTGACTCCCGCCTTGATCAATGGCGCCGAGTTGTGTACATATGAGAAAAAGTCAGCAAACAATCGGGGTTGGTATATGGCCTGTGATGTGTATTCAAAGAAACCGGCAGTTGCCGGCAAATGGTTCATAACCGGCGCGGAACTCGCGCATATATCCTGAGGGGCAATCTCGTGAAGACAAAATCTGCGATAGCAATCTTTTTTTTCCTGTTTTCCCTGTCGGCACTGTCTTTTGCGCAAGATGCGGGCAAAGGCGATGAATTTACTGAAGCCGATCCCCGCTGCGCCCACCGGGGCGAAAGGGGGCCGTGCAAGGCGTTTATCGAAAGCTGGCATTACGATCCCGTCAGCAATTCGTGCAAGGCATTTTTCTGGGGGGGCTGCGGCGAACCGAAGCCGTTTTCTTCGGAAAAGGAATGCCGCAGCGCGTGCGCGTGTGATAAGGGTAGATCAAGGGGGCAATTTTGAAAGATTCATCCGTTAAAGCGCTGCTTGTCATGTCGGTTGTCCTGCTGGTCCCGGGGACCGCGATCATGTCTTCGGACGGACGGCTCTTCTTTATTGTGCTCGCCGGTGTCTGCGCCGCCGTCGCGGCGATCGGAGGGAAGGCGAAAGGAAAAAGGATTGCGGCAATCGTGATTTTTGCCGTTGTCCTGGGGCTCGCCGTTTCGACATACTCGGAGCACCGGATCTCCTACGATAAATACAGAAATGCTGCCGGCCGCAATAGATAAGCTGCCGTTGGAGTTGAGGTTTTTTCATCCGTTGACTAATAATTGCTTATAAAGTAAATAGCCGAAGAAAGCTGAATTCAAACGGAAATTTATGTATCGCTCAGCCATCCTGATTTTAATTGGTTCTTTCATAACGGGCCTGTACAGCTTGATCGTTATTATTTTTTCCCCCTTCGTGCGGGAAGGGGAATTCTCAATCCACAGGATCGCCCGCAGCTGGGCGAAGGCCATTCTGGCAGTATCCGGTGTGGACTCCCGGATCAGCGGCAGCTTTAATGTCTACCTTGACCGCCCGCAGATATTCATGGCCAACCACCAGAGTGTTTTTGATATATTCGTGGTCCTGGCCCAGTTGCCGGCCCAGTTCCGGTGGATAGCCAAAAAGGAGCTTTTTGAGGTCCCCATATTTGGCGGGGCGCTCCGGAGGACAGGCAGCATAGAGCTCGACAGGAAGAACAGGGAACGGGCCATGGTGAGCATCGATGAGGCCGCCCGCAAGATCAGGGAAGGCAAGTCGGTCATGACTTTCCCGGAGGGGACCAGGAGCCGGCCCGGCCAGATCAGGGATTTCAAAAAAGGGGTCTTTCACCTGGCAATGAAGGCGGGCGTGCCGATAGTCCCCATTTCCATAATCGGGAGCGGCGAGATCATGGAAACAAAGTCCATGCGCATCAGGCCGGGGAAAATACTGCTGATCGTGGATAAACCGATAAATACAAGCGATTATTCGATGGATGATATGGATACTCTGGTTGAACAAGTCCATGAAGTTATCGTGCGCAACTACGAGCAGGGCAAAAAGGAAATGAAATTCTGAGCGCGTATGCCTGACCGGGAGCTGACTTGAACATATCCAGGACAAGGGAAATAGCGGGGATAATAATTTTTGCCTCCGCTGTTTTTCTTCTTATCTGCCTTTTTTCCTATGACCCGGCCGACCCCTCTTTTTTCAAGGCGGCTGCCGGGACCAGCGTGTCCAACTGGGGCGGGTACGTGGGCTCCTATACGTCCGGTATCCTGATGCGGTTCCTGGGGGTAAGCTCCTTCTGGATTCCCCTCATAATGCTGTTGAATGCGGTCCGCCTCTTTCAGAAAGACGAAGTCGCATTCGGCCTGGGGCCGTGGCTTGCCTCTTTCGGGCTGCTCGTTTCCACCTGCTGCCTGGTGACGATCCTGCTTTCCGGTATGGGAGTACCCGCTGAAGCCTATTATTCAGGCGGGATCACGGGTAAGTATATCTCCGCCGGCCTCGTCTACATCCTGCATACGGCCGGCAGCTATATTTTCCTGCTGGTCGTGTTTTCCATATCTCTCATTATCACTGTCAACATGTCGTTTGTCGGGACCCTCAGAAGGTTATTCGATTTCATCCGCAGGAGAATCGAGTCGTGGAAGGAATTCCGTGAGGCCAGGCAGGACAGGAAGGAAAAGCGGCAGGTCCAGATCGAAGATATGACCAGGGAGCCGGCGGCGCCCCCGGTTATAATGGAAGAGCCGTACCTTCCAGTGGAGAAACCTGCCAGGAAAAAGAAGGCCCGCCAGCCGGCCCTTGATTTTGTCATGTCGGGCAGCTCCTTCAAACTGCCCCCGCTCTCACTCCTGGACGAAGTGCCGCGCCGCGACACGAAGGTGAAGAGGGAAAGCCTCCTGATGAACGCCCGCATCCTGGAGAAGAAACTTGCCGACTTCGGCGTGGAGGGCAAGGTCACAGAGGTCCGCCCCGGGCCGCTGATCACGATTTATGAGCTGGAACCCGCTCCCGGCGTAAAGATAAACCGCATAACAAATCTTTCCGACGACCTCGCGATGGCCCTTAAGGCCCAGAGTGTCAGGATCGCGCCTATTGCCGGCAAATCCGTTGTCGGGGTTGAGATCCCCAATAACGAGAGGGAATCGGTCCACCTGCGCAATTGCCTGGAAAACGAGGAGTTCCTGGAAACCAAGTACCGCCTTCCCATCGCTCTGGGGGAAGACACGACCGGCACGCCGGTCATCGCCGACCTGGCGCGGATGCCCCACCTGCTGATCGCCGGGACAACCGGTTCGGGGAAAAGCGTTTCACTCAACGCCATGATCTGCAGCCTCCTGCTGAAATGGGCCCCGGACGACATCAAGATGCTCATGATCGACCCGAAGCGCCTCGAGCTCTCTTCGTATGAAGGCATACCGCACCTGCTGCATCCCGTCGTCGTGAATCCCAAGGACGCCGCCCAGGTGCTGCGCTGGGCTGTGCAGGAAATGGAGCGGCGGTACCGGATCATTAGCGAGGTCGGGGTCAAGAACATCGAAAAGTACAACAAGCACGTCGAGAGCATAAAAGGGAAGGGCAGGCCGGATGAGGCGGATATAGAGGAAGAGGAAGAAATGGAGAATGGCAACGGGCCCGCTTTCACGCCCACCGCCGAGACAAAGGACCGTCCCAAAGAGCCGGACAGGTATGTCCCGCTCGTGAAGCTTCCTTATATAATCATAATCATAGACGAGATGGCCGACCTCATGATGGTCGCGCAGCGCAACGTCGAGGAATCCCTCACCAGGCTGGCGCAGATGGCAAGGGCCGCCGGCATCCACCTGATGCTCGCGACCCAGAGGCCGTCGGTGGACGTCATAACGGGGATCATCAAGGCCAATTTCCCGACCCGCATTTCCTTCCAGGTCTCGTCGAAAGTGGATTCGCGGACCATCCTCGACCAGCTCGGGGCCGAGCAGCTGCTGGGCCAGGGAGACATGCTCTTCATGCCCCCCGGGACATCCCGGCTCATCCGCATTCACGGGGCCTATGTCTCCGACCGCGAAATAGAGAAGATCGTCGGATTCCTCAAAAATCAGGGCAACCCCTGCTATGACGAAAGCATCCTGATAGAGGAGCCCGAAACCGGCGAGAACGGCAGGGGCGACGAGGAATACGATGAAAAGTACGACGAGGCCGTCGAGCTGGTAACTGAGCTCGGTCAGGCTTCGATCTCCCTTGTCCAGCGCTACCTCAAGGTCGGCTACAACCGCGCCGCCCGCATGATCGAGAAGATGGAGGCCGAAGGCGTTGTCGGCCCCTCCGACGGCGTCAAGCCCCGGAAAGTCCTTGCCCGGAAGATATCCTAGATCATGCAACAACCGGTAGAGGCGACTGGCCGGTTAATCCCCAATATATATTTTTGTCACCCCCGCCCTCGATTAAAGATTCAAGGGCAGGCTGCGGCAGGGGTCGGGCATGACTTGTCGTGAGCTTGCCTGTCCCCTTAAAGGCCTTTTTTCCAACCGGCAATTTTCGGCGGGAAGAAAAATATTTAAATTAGTGCATTTGAGATGATAGTCTGCTCAGATATTCTGAGGTCAAAATTTGAAACCCAAAGTTTACATCCAGACTCTCGGCTGTCCGAAGAACCTTGTCGATTCGGAGCTGATGGCCGGCGCGCTTGAGAAGGAAGGGTTCCGGCTTGTTTCCAAAGAAAAGGAAGCGGAGATCATAATCCTCAATACCTGCTCCTTTATCCTGCCCGCCCGGGAGGAATCGATATCTGAAGCGCTGCGGCTCGCTGAATACAAGAAAAAGGGTTCGTGCAGGCGCCTTGTGATGACAGGCTGTCTGCCGCAGCGTCACGGGGGGGAACTGGAAGAAGGGCTTCACGAAATCGATCTTTTTCTGGGAACGGGCAGGATAAACGAGATTGCCCGCGCCCTCGCCGCGCTGGATGCCGGGACGACAAAGGCTTTGATCGGGAAACCGGATTTCCTGATGACGGCGGCGATGCCCCGCCGCGTGCTCACCCCGCCCCACATTGCCTACCTTAAAATAGCGGAAGGCTGCTCCAACTGCTGCGCATATTGCGCCATACCTTCGATACGGGGCAGGCTGAGGAGCCGCGAGACGGGGGATATCCTCCGGGAGGCGGCAATGCTTATCAAGAACGGCGCGCGCGAACTGATCGTTATCGCCCAGGACACGACATCGTACGGCCGGGACCGAAAGGGGTCCCCCGGCATCGATCAGCTCTTGAAGGGGCTCTCTGCCTTGAACGGGAATTACTGGATAAGGCTCATGTACACGTACCCGTCCCGGATCACGAAAAAGCTGCTGGAGACGATCGCTGCCGGTGAAAAGATATGTAAATATATCGATATGCCCGTCCAGCATATAAACGACGAAATCCTCAAATCCATGGGACGCAGGGGGTCGGGACGGAAGATCAGAAGTGTAATTGCAGCAGCCCGGGCGATCATTCCCGGCGTAACGCTGCGGACTTCGCTGATAGTGGGCTATCCGGGCGAGACGAAAAGGCGGTTTATCGAACTGCTGGAATTTGTGCGGGATACCCGGTTCGAGCGCCTCGGGGCCTTCGCGTATTCCCCGGAAGAGGGGACGAAAGCGGCGCGCCTTGGCGGGCGCGTGCCGTCCGGGGAAATCGAAAGAAGGAAGGAAGTCCTGCTTAACGAACAGGCCGAGATATCGCGCGGGAAAAATCTCGCCCTCATCGGTTCCGTGCAGGAAATCATAATCGACGGGAAAGGCCCGGGGGGCGATTACTCATACCGGGGCAGGACAAGAGGGCAGGCCCCCGAGATTGACGGAATGGTATTTATAAAAACGCGAAAGAAGCTCCGCAGCGGGGATTTGGTGTTATGTAAAATTACGGGGGCCGACGATTATGACCTGTTCGCGGAGTACCCGACTTCTTGAATAAATGTGGAAGTCATTCCTTCGAAATCAGGAATCCGGTATAAAAATAATAGGTTCGAAAAAAGGGGGACTTTTCAGGTAATACAGAAGCCGCTCACTCCCAGCCGATGGGGTCGTAGCCTTTTTCCTTGAGGCAGCGGTTCACAAAGGTCTTGTACACAGGGCTGGGCTGGGAAGCTTTGATTATTCCCCTGAAAAGTCCTGTCGTCGCCCCCGCTACCGCGCCAATTGCAGCGCCTCTTCCCACTGAGCCCGTCACTGCCCCCACCGCCGTGCCGCCTGCAGCCCCGCCTGCCCCGCCCAATATCGTTCCCCCGACGACCTTGGCCCCGGGGTTCTGCTTCACGTAGTTATCGGCCATCCGGGAACATTCGTCGATGTCTTTCTGGGCCTGGGCTTCACCCGCTTTCTTGAGGTGTTCGTTCGGATAAAGGACGGGACCGTGCTTTGCCGCACAGCCTGAAAGTACCAGAACAATGGCCAGGGCGTATATTTTAAGCATTTTTCCTCCGGGCGGATCAGGGTCTCGATTGTCTCTACCACGTTTTTCCGGGCCGGGCAAAGAAAAGGCTAAGATATTTAAATCGAATAAGTTTTGACATAAATTCCGCCTTAAAGTATAAAAATGCGCTATGAAAATGCAGGATGTCCTTCAGAAATATGAGGCAGATCTCAAAACTGTAGAAGATCGCATCAAATCATATTTTTATTCCGAGATCGCCCTTATACCTGAAATATCGGACCACCTCATCAGCAGCGGCGGCAAACGGCTCCGTCCGCTCCTCCTGCTGATGGCGGCGGACCTGTGCGGCTACCGCGGGGAGAGGCGTTTCCCGTTTTCCGCGGTCATAGAATTCATCCACACGGCCAGCCTCCTTCACGACGATGTCGTCGACCATGCCGATACGAGGCGCGGCAAACCCTCGGCCAATCACGTCTGGGGCAATTCGGCCAGCGTCCTGGTGGGGGATTTCCTGTATTCCAAATCCTTCAAGCTGATGGCCGACGAAGGGGACATTGCCATAGTCCAGCTCATGTCGACAATATCCAACCAGATGTCCGAAGGGGAGGTCTTCCAGTTAGTCAAATGCGGCGATCTGGAAATGACCGAAGAGGATTACTTTTTTCTCATCCAGAAAAAAACCGCCATCCTGATATCGGCGGCATGCTCGATCGGCGCCATCCTCGCGGGGGTGAACGGCAACAGCATCGCCGCGCTCGGAAATTACGGCACGAAAATCGGGACCGCCTTCCAGCTCACGGACGATACCCTGGATTATATTGCGGAGGAAGAGGAATTCGGCAAGGCCATCGGCATGGACCTCAAGGAGGGCAAGATTACCCTGCCCCTGATCCATGCGTTAAGGAACTGTTCGAAAAACGAAAAGAAACTTATAAAATCGGCCGTCCTCAACAAAAATCTTCAGTCCGGTGAGACCAGGGAGATACTCGGCCTTATCCAAAAGTACAAAGGCATAGAGTACAGCCTCCAGAAGGCCGGTTCCCTGGTGACCGAGGCAAAAGCAATTCTGGACATCTTTCCCGATTCCGAAGCCAAGCAGTGCCTGCTGGCCGTCTCGGATTTTGTCAGGGAAAGGAAGCTTTAGAATTACCCTTTCTTTCAGAATTTTATCTCCCCTTTCGTTCTGTCCAGTTCAGGAAATCCAGAAAATTTTATACACTCGCCCTAAAGAAATCGTTTGACATACCTCTGTTTATAAAATAAGACCCGGTTAATTCATCGTCTGTTACAAGAAAAAAGACTACAGATAATATGCCCATATACCTTACAGATGTTGATAAAACGGGATTCTAAAAAAGTTATGGATAAAATCTCCACTCCTAATGATGACGATAAAAACAGGCAGATTGCAGATATGCTGGCTGCTTTCAATCTCATGTACCCGGGCTATAAAATTCTTGTCTATTTCATGGAGAGCGATCTGACCCTCGCCACACTTTATTGCATTTTTATCCTGCCGGTCTGTTTGTTTTCCATAAGGTATCTGTTTTTAAAGAAAACATACCTCATGAAATCGATGGCGATCTACAGCATCTTCATCCTGGTTTTTGCTTTCCTGCTGGATATTCAAAAAGGGTTCGGGGTCATGTTTTCGTTAACTACGTTCGCATTTCCAATCATGTATCTCTGCAGGAGCAGGCGAAAAGAGACTGAAAAGAGCTCTGCTTAATCTGGAAGGCGATAACGAATACCAGATCCAGGAGTTGTTAATGACTGAACTAAAGAAAGAGTTAGCCGTGAGCGAAGCCGACCAGGCGGACAGTGAAACGCCTCTGGTTGTCCTCAGGCTTAGACGTAAGTGTTATGTTTTCAGTTACGTCTTCGTTGCTTTGGGACTAGTATATTTTTATTTGGGAATCATATTCCCTGTCCTTACCACGGGCGATTTTTCTACGATGCTTGTTTCCGATAACGTGAGGATATCGAGAAGAGTAATACTGTTTATATCATCTTTGCTTGTGGTCCCTTTTTTCTCTTCTGTTTTGATCCTGTCAATATGGAGAGTCGGAGATGCCTATTTTTATGAGGATAAACTTGTAGTTATTGCGTTGTTTTCAGGACGAAAAATAATAATTCCTTATGACAAAATGTACATAAATAAAAAAAACGGATTGCTGACAATTACTTCGCAAAAGCTTCCAACTTGGTCGGATCCTTGGAATCTGATGAAGGTAAAATATTTTGAAGGGGTGGGTTTTGTTATGAATTTTTCAGACCCGAAAATAGCAGGCATGAAAATAGGGATAACCATTTGGGAAAATTTAGCTGATGGGCCCAAGGCAATGCTGTTACTGAAGGAAAAAGCTTTTTCCTTCACAGAAAAATAAGTTGTTACGGGAGTTCAAAATATGACTGAACATATGGGAACTATTAAAAAAGAACCGAATGAACCCCTTCAGGCTATCAGTGAATCGCCACTGATAGTCCTTGGAATAAAGAAATTTCGATTTGTTTTTTCCCATGTATTTGTTGGCGTATGCATGGTTTTTACTTTAGCCGCAATTACTATTCCCGTGCTCTTGTCGGGTGATTATTCAGCAGCTTTTTTTGCAGCGGAGGATGTGCGAATTTCAAAAAAGATCCTTTTCTTTTATTTATCCTTAATAGGTCTTCCCCTGTGGTTATGGGCTTTTATCATGACGATCAGGACGGTTGGAGATGTCTATTTCTATGAGAATAGAATTGTGATCAATGCATTGTTTTCAGGGAGAAAAATAATAATTCCCTATAGCGAAATGCATATCTCTCAAGAGAGTGCCCAAATTATTATAACACGACAAACTCTGCCCACTTGGTCGCAGCCATTTATGAGAATTAAACTAAAGTATCTGGATGGGGTGGCTATTAATACAACCTTTGCGGACCCGGAAATAGGGGGAATGAAGGCAGGCATATCCAGGTGGGAAAATTCAAACGACGGTCCAAAGGCTTTAAAAATTTTAGAAGAAAGAGCTGTTTCATTTACACGAAAATAAAGGAGTTGCGTTCATGTCAGAAAAAATGGGTGAGAATTATGCAGAGGATACCTTGGACTATGCAAAATTCTTGCGATCAGCAGCTATGAAAACAATGGAAGCGGCTTCGCATGGGATCAGGGTACCATGTGTCAGGATTGTTCTTTATACTTTGGAAGGCCAATTTATAGCTGTTGGAGTTCTTGAAAATGCAACTATATGCGGCGATACAATTCCGCATTCGGTTATAAAGGAAATTGGTTCAGAAGCTGCCGGATATATAGCTGGTGCTATTGCTTTAGGAGCATTTGGATTAACCCCGATTGGTTGGGTGATGTTTGCGGTTGCCAGTACGGCTGTGTCTTTCTCTTACGGAAAATTTGTGGACATGGCTCGGGACTGGTCAAAACAAAATTCAAGGCAACTCGTGTATTCCGTTCCTTATCTTGACGACATAGGTTATGTAAAAGATTACAATATCGATGAAATGTGGGGCCTTTCCGGAGGACGCAGGATAGTAAATCAATTCAAGGAGCCAAAAAGGCCCAGAGCCATAAATGAGTGTCGCTATGATGATTGCGGATATGATGCTTACCGCGCAAGGTTGGATGCCCTTCCGAATGAATTCTTCGTGGGCAGGCCGGCAACGCCTTACGACTTCGTCGACATAACGGGCGGCATCGGCAAGAAGTGGCTGGTGAGGCTGGATAATCAGAAATTCAGATAAACA